>JAGTTQ010000001.1:0-55255 GCA_018223415.1 Eubacteriaceae bacterium Marseille-Q4139
TCCCCCCACACAACAAAAAATCCCTCCCACGCCCGTCAGCCAAATTTCCGCCAACAGCCATGAGAGGGACTCTCACACCTTCTACATACTCCTATTTTCTTCCCACCACTCTCTCCCTATCTCCCACTCCTACCTCTTCTTCCTCACATACTTCACCTTCCTCCCCTCCACCTGCCAAACAAACTCCAACCTTTCAACCTTCCCATCCTCACTCTTCTTCCGATACCCCAAAAACTCCTCAATCCGCCTGCTGTTCCCAAAACATCGTAATTTCACCCCAAAATTCGTCTCATACACAGCCACATCACCAAAAACACTCCCCTTCACCACAAAACTCAAATAAAGCACCCGCGAAAACTCCAAAAAATCCGGCGCCGCCACATCTTCCTCGACCTGGTGGCCACCTTCCAAATCTTCCGACTTCTTCCGCTCATCCTCCTCTCTCTTCCGCACTCTCCAGTCTGCGCCTCCAAAGTCTGCCCGGTTCACAAGAATCCGTTCCCCGGCCGCGTTCACCTCCGGAAGCGAAAGGACGCTCGCCAGGAAAAGCTCAAAATTCTTCTTAAGCCCGGCCGCTGCGCTGCCGCCGGCTTCCAACAAATCACACTCTTCCCTCAGCTCACCAATCTCCCTTCCGATGCGCTCCATCCGTTCCTCTGCCGTCTCCCCTGCGCACTCCCATTCCGCGCCGTCTCCGCCGCACTTCTCCCAATCACTGTGCACACGTCCATACTCCGCTTCCCGCTCCGCAATCTCCCTTTCCAAAATCTCTCTGCGGTCGCAGGCCCAGCCTCTCTGCCCCTCTTTCCGGCATTCCGCATCATAAGCCCGCTTAAACTCCTTCACAATCCAGCTCTCCTCGCCGCGTTTCTCATAATCCCGCTTTAACTCATACAGCATCTCCATAAAACTCTGCTCCAATGCCGTCTGGTACACCGCCGCCGAACCACAGCGTCCCCTTGTCTCTACCTTCTCCCTTTCTCCGTCGGAAAGCCGCCCCTGCCTTTTATGACTACCACATTGTTCCCGGCAGTGCCATACCGTACAGGCATAGGAATACGATTCCCGGGCGCCTTCCGCCGAGAGCCCCTGCCAGGAAAGGCAGCGTTCATCCGCATAGCCGGCCGCGACCGCCGTGACGCTCTTCCTGACAAGCGGCGCGCCGCATTCCCCGCAGACAAGATTCCGAAAATGAGAAAGCCTTGTGGCAGGCTTCTTCTTCTCCATTTTCCGGTTTCCCTTCGCATGCCGCTCCCGCGCCTTTAACATGGCCTTCGTCTTTTCCCATGTCATCCTGTCGATAATGGCCGCATGGTGGTCCCGCACATAATACCTGGGCGCCTCCCCGCGGTTCGGCTGCGAATGGTGGGTCAGAAAATCCGTCGTGACCGTTTTCTGCATCTCACAATCCCCCACATACTTCTCATTCCGCAGGACGTCCAGGACAGAATCCGCCCGCCATTTCTTCCCGCAGACCGTCGTGATCCCCTTTTCATTTAGCATCCCCGCAATGCCGTTTGCCGTGCAGCCGCAAAGATACTCAGAAAAAATCATCCGCACCACCCGCGCCTGTTCTTCATTGATCACCCACTCCCCATCCGGCCCCGGGTCATAGCCGATCATCCGGTTCAGGTTGATCACCGGCCGCCCGGCCCGGAAATTCTTCTGGAACGCCCAGCGGATGTTGTCCGAAATCGACCGGCTCTCCTCCTGGGCTAACGCCGACAAAATCGTAAGCACCAGCTCTCCCTTCGCGTCCAGCGTATCAATGTTTTCCTTCTCAAAATAAATTCCAACCGGCGGATCCTGTGACCGGAGCTTTCTTACACACTCCAGTGTATCCAGCGTATTTCTCGCAAATCTGGAAATAGATTTCGTCACAATATAGTCCATGCGCCCATTGGCAGCATCCTCCATCATCTGATTAAACTGCTGCCGCCTGGCTCTGGAAGTACCCGTGATCGCCTCATCCGCATAAATCCCGGCCATCTCCCATTCCGCCTTCTTCCGGATCAGTTCCGTATAATAAATCTTCTGCTTCACATACGAAGTCTGCTGGCTCTCATCCCCCGTAGAAACACGGCAGTAAGCCGCCACACGCAGCCGCCCCGCCCCTGTGATCTGACCGCCGGCCCTGACAGCCCGTCTCGTGGCCGGGATCACTGCCACCTGCGGCTGCTCCCGCCTTCTTTCCGTCTCACCCATTGCTTCTCTCCTCACCTTCTCCAATTTCTGTCTCCGTAACCGTGCCGTCACACCAGAGCACACGGCACCGTCCTGCCGGCAAAATCTCAATAGAAAAAACAAATGCCTTCAAAAACTCCCCGCAGAGCCCGCCAAAAAACGCCTGCAATCCGCCTCTCTTTCGCGGAAGCGTCCGGAGCCATGAAAGCGCAGACTCCCGGCACAAAAGATCTGCCTCAAATTCCTCGCTGTACTGTTCCAGCCTCTCCCTCTGCTTCAAAAGCCTCTCCCTGTCGCCGCCTTCGGCCATGGAAATCTGCCGTTCCAGAAACATGGCCTCCCTGCCGGAAAATGCTGTCCTCATGGCCGTCTCCAGCCATTCCGTCATGCGGCGGATGAAGCCGTCCTCCAGCCATGCACCGAACCGCGTCATGGCCGCCCGCCTGAGTGCCGCTTCCATCTCTTCTTCATACACCCAGCCAGCCCGGCACACATTCCTTCCATTATGAAGCTCCGCCGTCGGGCAGAACCAGATGGGCCTGTGCTTCCTGTTTCTCGAATGAAAAAAACGGCCGCAAAAGCCGCAGACAAGCCTGCCGGAAAATGGATAGCAGTTCCTCACACCGCTCTTATTGGAAAACAGCTCCGAATTCCTGTCTGCCGCCTCCTTTGCCTTTAAAAACAACTCCCGGCTCACAATGGCCGGATGATGGCCGCTGACGAAAAACTGAGGCTCCTCGCCGCGGTTCTTCCTGGATTCCCGCGGAAGGAAGCCAGTCGAATACGACTTCTGGAGAAGCACATCGCCGGCATACCGCTCCAGCCGGATCATCTGCCCCACATAACGCCCCGTCCAGCCCTCGTACAGCCCGTCGCGCAGAGCCCCCTTCGGCGCCTGCCGCCCCTCGCGCTGCCGCCTGTGCTTTTCCGTCCAGACATGCTCCGGGGCCGGAACCCCCTCCAGATTTAACTGCGCTGCAATCCGGCGGAACGAATGCCCGGCCGCTGCTTCCTCAAAAATCCGCCTCACAACGGCAGCTTCCTTCTCCACCACTTCAAGGCTCCGAAGCCGGTAGCCGTCCGCGGTCACCTCCGTCTCCCCGGAATATCGATAGCCATAAATCGCAAGATTCTTCGCCTCCCCCTTCGGGTACCGCTTCTGAAAGCCCCACCGCACATTGGCTGAAACCGACTGGCTCTCCTCCTGTGCAATGGCTCCCAGCGCCGTAAGCACAAACTCCCCGGCCATGGCACCGGTATCCAGATTCTCCTTCTCAAAAAAAATCGAGGCGCCGCTCTCCCTTATGACCTGAAGCGCCTCGAGAAAATCCGCCGTATTCCTGGCAAACCGCGAAATAGATTTGCAGATAATCCGGTCAATGTACCCGGCCCTGCAATGCCTGAGGAGCCGCTGGAATCCCGGCCTCTTTTTCCCCTGCACGCCAGATCTCCCATAGTCCGCATAAATTCCTGCCGGCTCAATCCCGGGATCCTCCAAAAGAACCTTCCTGAAATAACGCTCCTGGAGCTCATAAGACTCCTCCTGCCCGCTTCCATCCTCAGAAACCCGGATATATGCGGCCGTCCGAAGCTTCCGCCTTCCGCCATCACTCACTTCCCTTTTCCTTTGTGTCATCACACTGCTTCCTCCTTTGTAAATTTCCATCTTCCGTCAGATTTCCGGCAAATTTGGCCTCTCCCAGGCCGCCCCAAAAACATCCCTGCGCGCCTGGCTCACTGCCCGCCGAACCAAAAAAGACATTTTTCGACATTAAACATAAAAAGAAAAAGCCAGGGCAATACGCCGCCCCGGCTTTCCAAAAATACTCTCCGGCTGCTTCCGGAATCAATTTTCAAAAAAAGAATTGCATGCCCTTGCCGTATAGTTTTTCTCCAGCATCCGCACATGGGACAAAAACTGCTCGTCCACAAAATACTTTGCCTGCCTCGGGCACTTCTTCACACAGGCCTGGCACTTGATGCAGATACCCGTCACCTGCGTCACGTTCTCCCTGTCAATACTGCCCATGGGACATACCTGCGCGCAGATTCCGCACCGGTCGCACTTGTCCGCGTCCGTAAGCGGCTTCGCCTTCAAAAACTTGGCCGGCGTTCCGTCTTCTGCAAGCGGCGTATAATACGGGCCAACCGGCTCATTCCCCTTGACGGACACATGCTCCGGAAGCTCCCCTGCCTTGATTTTATCGGCAACACGCTTTGCAAAGCCGCGGATCTCCTCCAAATCTTCGGCATCCGGCCTTCCAACAGCCAATGTCCTGGAAAATGCATGCTGGCTCACAATTGCCGCAGCCGCAGCCGTCCGAAAGCCATGACTCTCCAGAACCAGTTTCAGCTCCATGAGTCCGTCATCAAAGCTTCTGTTTCCATACACGCTGACAGGAATCGCATAAGCTCCGGCAGCCGTAAAGCAGCGCTCCACATCCGGAAGAAGCTTGTTGGGCACACGCCCTGCATAGACCGGCGTACCGATAACCGCCAGATCCTCCTTCCCGAAGGCATATATCTTTTCCCGGCTTTCCGGCAGTGTAAAATCAATCTCCTGAAGCTCCAGTCTCAGTTCCTCCGAAAGCCCTCCGGCAATGGCCGTCACCGCCTTCTTCGTTCCTCCTGTCGGGCTGAAATACACAGCCCAGATTCTCTTAATATCCATCTTCGTCCTCCCATTGACAGAAAAATTCTACATAAACCATCCTACCTCTCCCCAAACGGTTTGTCAACGCCATTTTGTCAGGCACCGCAGGTGCCGCGGCCTTCGCCCTTTTAACACGGCACTTCCCCACTCATATCGGCATGGCTTGCCTGCTGCCGCAAATATAAAAAAGGCCCCGGGCAAACGCCCGTGAACTGCTTCCCGTCAAGTAGACAATCAAAAAAATATAATTTTTTTCTGCCAGTAGGTATCACCTGCTGGCAGATTTTTACGCTGCCTGTAAATATTTTTCGTGTTTCTCCATTGGTGTTACTATACCAAGCTTCCTCTGCAAACGTCTGTTGTTATAGTAATTGATATATTTCTCTATCATGACCACCAGTGATTCTCTGTCCATAAATCGTTTACCATAATAACGCTCCCGTTTTAGAATTCCCCAGAATCCTTCCATTGGTCCATTATCGATACACTTTGCTACTCTGGACATGCTCTGCATCATCCCTGCTGCTTCAAGTTTTGCATGAAAGGCTCTATTGGTGTATTGAAAGCCTCTGTCACTGTGAAACATTGGATGTGCTTCAGGATTATCTTTGACTGCATCATCAAAGGTATCAAACACTAATGCATTACTATTACTGTCGCCAATACGGTAGGATACGATTCTTCGGTCATACAGGTCAAGAATTGCACTTAAATATACCTTGTGCTTTTCAATTCCGATATAGTAATGAAATTCCGTTACATCGGTCAACCACTTTTCATTCGGAGCTTCTGCCGTGAATTCACGATTCAGGATATTTTCGGCTATGTACTGTGGATTTGCAGCCTGTCTTGTACAGCTATCGTTTGCATATTTGATAGTGGATTTGATACCAAGTTTCCGGCAGATGCGCAAAACACGTTTATCATTTACATCAATGTCATGGTAACGCTCCAACTCATCACGGATTCTGCGATAACCCTTATCAGGTGATTCTATGTGGATTTTTTCTATCAGTTCCGCAATTTTTCGGTTTTCCTGTTCATTCTCTGACATTTCATGGTTCAGCCATTTGTAATAAGCCGCCCTTGAAACACCGCCAATCTTACAAAGCTCCTGTATCGGATAATCGTGTTCTTCCTGTTCTTCTTTGACAGCCTGATAGATATGCTCGTGGCGGATCAGGCTCAGCCCCGCCTCCTTTCGATTTCCTCTAATTTTTTTAAGAATGATAACTCCATTTCTTCACGTTGCCGTTTGGCTTTTTCCAGTTTCAACTCCGCTTGAAGCTTTTCCACCTCTGTAAGAGAATCTTCCGATTTTCTTTTGCCGCGGTTATCCTGTAATGCAGGAACTCCGCCTGTTTCGTATTTGATAGTGTAATTTCGTGCCTGCTGATAGGACACCTTAAAGTTTTCTGATGTTTCAGCATAGTTATGGCCATGGGAAATGCAGTAGGATGCAATTTCCACTCTTTCTTCAAACGTTGTTTTTCTTCCTTTGGTCATAAGACTACATCCTCCTGTTCTGGAAGCCTTTAGCTCCTTATGACCATTATACAGCGCAATCCATTTCCTGAGTGTACGAGTACTGGAAATTTTATGTTTTTTACAAATATCACGTAGTGAACCAAGACCAGAAAGATACTCTTGTACAGCAATCTCTTTCTCGGCGGAAGTTCTTTTGGTCCATCCTTTGTTGTAAAAGGTTTCTGAACCCATAGACTGATAATTACGAATCCATTCTTCTAAAGTAGTAGGATGAATTCCTTCTCCTGTTGATACAGATGTAATACTATGTTTAGCTTCCAAAATAAGCTTTACCATTCGTAATTTATCTTCAGCAGAATATTTACGCATAAGAAATGCTCCCTCCTTGATAAACAGTTTTATTATTTCAACTGTCTACCTAGAAGGGAGCATATCACCGGAGCCTCCGAAAACACATGTTCTGGTTTATTTGCCAGCCATCTGCTTAGCAACTTCCTCAGCAAAGTTCTCTTCCTTCTTCTCGATACCCTCGCCGGTCTCGAAACGGATGAACTTCTTGATTGCAATCTTAGCGCCGTTCTTCTTGGCAACCTCAGCAACGTACTGAGCAACAGACTGCTTTCCGTCCTCTGCCTTTACATAAACCTGATCCATCAGGCAGATTTCCTTTAACTCTTTCTTAATACGGCCCATTACCATGCCGCTGATAATCTTATCATTAGCATCCGGCTTCTCGTTCTTGGCAGCCGCCGTAAGGATCTCTTTCTCTCTCTCGATGTATTCAGCATCTACTTCGCTCTCGTTTGTGTAGAGCGGCTTTAAAGCTGCTGCCTGCATAGCGACGTTCTTTGCCATCTCCTTGATCTCGTCGTTGACAACGTCTGTCTCCACGTCAACGAGAACGCCGATCTTTCCGCCTGCATGAATATAGGAAGCAACAAATCCGTTCGGCTCCTCAAGCTGAGCGAATCTTCTGATGTGCATGTTCTCACCGATGATGGAAATCTGGGTGGAAAGAGCCTCAGCCACGGTCATGGACGGATCCTTCTCCCACTTCTCGTTCATGAAAGCGTCGATGTCTGCTGCCGTCGTGTTGAGCGCCTGAGCTGCAACATCTGCAACATAGCTGCGGAACTTCTCGTTCTTTGCAACGAAGTCAGTCTCAGCGTTTACCTCAACGGCAACTGCCTTCTTCTCGTCAGCGGAAACAACCGTATCCACGATTCCCTCTGCTGCAATACGGCCAGCCTTCTTTGCTGCACCGGCAAGTCCCTTTTCACGCAGGAAATCAACTGCCTTGTCCATATCGCCGTCCGTAGCCGCAAGAGCCTTCTTGCAGTCCATCATTCCGGCGCCTGTCATTTCTCTTAATTCTTTCACCATTGCTGCTGTTACTGCTGCCATGTTCTATTCCTCCGATATATAAAAGTCATGCCGCCTGCAAAGAGCAGGCGGCTGCCAGCTCCGTCTGAAATTAAGCCTCAGCTGCTTCTTCCTCAGAAACCTCTTCTACGGCCTCAGCCTCGCCCTGATTTGCCTCCACAACAGCGTCTGCCATCTTGGAAACGATCAGTTTTACGGCTCTGATTGCATCATCGTTGCCCGGGATCACGTAATCCAGCTCTTCCGGATCGCAGTTGGTATCAGCAATACCGATCAGGGTAACTCCCAGAGTGTGAGCTTCCTGTACGCAGATTCTCTCCTTCTTCGGATCCACAACAAAAATGGCATCCGGAATCTTCTTCATTTCCTTGATTCCGCCAAGGTTCTTCTCTAACTTCTCCCACTCTTTCTTAAGAGCGATGACTTCCTTCTTCGGAAGAACGTCGAAAGTTCCATCCTCAGCCATTTTCTCGATGGCTTTCAGTCTTGCGATTCTGGACTGGATGGTCTTGAAGTTGGTCAGCATGCCGCCGAGCCATCTCTCATTTACATAGTACATTCCGCAGCGCTCTGCTTCCGTCTTGATGGCATCCTGTGCCTGCTTCTTGGTACCTACGAACAGGATGGTGCCGCCGTCCTTTGCGATATCGGAAACGGCCTTGTAAGCCTCGTCAACCTTGCCTACGGACTTCTGAAGGTCGATGATATAGATACCATTTCTCTCCGTATAGATGTACGGAGCCATTTTCGGGTTCCATCTTCTTGTCTGGTGGCCGAAGTGTACGCCGGCTTCCAGAAGCTGCTTCATAGAAATAACGCTCATTTTCTTTTCCTCCATTTGGTTTTTCTTCCGTCTGCATTAAGCTCCCTCAAAGACCCTGCCAGGCAGAGCACCATTCTCAGAATCCACAGACGTGCATATTATCAGCTTTTCTACTATATCACAAGAATCGCAGACGTGCAAGGGATTTTTTCCAAAATTTTCGCACCAATTTCACCAAGAAAACAGCTATGACAAAATGCTGTCTCCTGACAGGAATTTCGTCATGCAGGCTTTGCTTTTCCCGTCAGCGCAGCCTGGATGGACTTTTTCAAATCCAGATCTTCCGGCAATATTCCATACTTTCTCCTATAACGATGAACCAGCTGATAATACCCATGATCATGACTGATAATAAAAATCTGCCCATGATCTTCTCTGTTTACCGTATTCCCCAAAAATCCCTTGATTCTGTTGTCCACAGCTTCCTTCCCCGGCTCAACCAGGATTACTCCGACATGAGAACGGACATAACCTTTTACTCTTAATCGCCGTCTCAATCCTTCCGTCGTAACAAAAATCAGGACTTGATCGCCCTCTCCAAGCCGCTGCATTCCATTCAATGCCTTATAGATGAAACTGTCTCCATCCACAAGAAACAGCCTTTTATAGTTCTTCATGTTTTGCTCCCCATCCCTGTCTCCGTAAGCAAAAAGCGCCGCAGACAGCCCCATCTTCCTGGCTGCCCGCAGCGTTTTCACCAATCTTCAATTCTCCTACAAAATCACCTTCGCCGGGCACTTTGCCGCGCACTTGCCGCAGTTGGTGCACTTGGAATAGTCGATCACGGCGACGTTATTGTCCATATGGATCGCATCGAACTCGCACTGCTTGGTGCAGAGCGTACAGCCGATACAGCCGGCGTCGCATTTTTTCTTCACGTCGGCGCCCTTGTCGTGGGAGCTGCACTGGACAAGGTGCTCTGCCTTGTACGGCACAAGCTCGATCAAATGTCTCGGGCAGGCCTCCGTACACTTTCCGCAGGCCACGCACTTTTCCTTATCCACGACAGCCACGCCGTCCACCACGTGAATGGCGTCAAACTGGCAGGCCTTCACGCAGCTTCCGGAGCCGAGGCAGCCGTAAGCGCAGGCCTTGTCGCCGGCGCCGGGAACGACCGTAATCTTATTGCAGTCCTCGATGCCGTAATAGCTGTACTGCACATTGGCCTTGTCGCAGGTGCCCTTGCACTTCACGAACGCCACCATTTTCTCTGCGCTTCCGGCCTCTACGCCCATGATGGCCGCAATCTTGTCGGCCACCGGCGCGCCGCCAACCGGACATGCGTTTACCGGGGCTTTCCCCTCTGCGATGGCCTTAGCCAGCGCATCACAGCCTGCAAAGCCGCAGCCGCCGCAGTTATTTCCGGGAAGCTCCTCGCGGACGAGGATTTCCTTTTCATCTACTTCAACCTTAAACTTCTCGCTGGCAATTCCCAAAAGCACGCCGATGATGATGCCGACCGCACCGACGAGAACCGCCGCGATGATTACACCTGTCATATTCATCCTTCGTCTCCTCCTTTAAATCAGGCCGGAAAATCCGAAGAAGGCAATCGACATCAGGCCGGCCGTAATTAAGACAATCGGGGATCCCTGGAAGGAACGTGGCACATCGTTGTACTCGATCTTTTCACGGATGCCGGCCAACAGGACGATGGCGATGGTAAAGCCTACGGAAATACCGATGCCGTTGACGACGCTCTCGATAAAGTTGTATTCCTTCTGCACATTCGTCAGGGCAACACCGAGAACGGCGCAGTTGGTGGTAATAAGCGGAAGATAAACGCCCAGGGACTGATACAGGGAAACCATGTTCTTCTTCAAGAACATCTCCACGAACTGTACGAGGGCCGCAATTACCAGGATAAAGACAATGGTCTGAAGGTACGTCAGATCCACGCCGATGAGGCTCGTCTTCGGATCCAGGAAGAACTGGTAGACGAGGCTTGTGCAGGCGCTTGCGATGGTGATAACGAAAATAACCGCAATACCCATGCCGGCCGCCGTCTCTGTTTTCTTGGACACGCCGAGGAACGGGCAGAGGCCAAGGAACTGGCTTAAAACGACGTTGTTTACCAGGGCAGAGCCGATGGCAATCAGTAATAATTCTTTCATTCTCCCGTCTCCTCCTTATTCTGCTTTGTTTTCAGCAGCCTTTGCCGCCTCGGCAGCCTTTTTTGCTGCCAGCGCCTTCTCAGCCGCCGCCTTCTTTTCCGCAGCCGCTTTCGCCGCTGCCTCAGCCTTCTTCTCTGCCAGGACAGCATGGTTCGCCGCACATGCGGAGCCGGAACAGGTCAGGCAGTTCCCGCCGCAGGCCAACTCCGATCTCGGAGCGTCGCCGTTGGTGGCAGACGGAAGCTTTAACTTGTTCTGGATCGCCGCCAGCATGGCCAGCGTTAAAAGTGCGCCGGGAGCCAGGATCATGATGGAGATATGGAAGCTCTCCGGGATGATCGTATGGCCGAAGAATGCGCCTGCGCCGAGGATCTCACGGAAAATACCGATGATCGTTAAGGAACAGGTAAATCCGAGTCCCATGCCGAGTCCGTCAAAGAAAGACTCCACCGGGCCGTTTTTCGACGCATACGCCTCGGCACGGCCGAGGATGATGCAGTTTACAACGATTAACGGGATATAGATTCCCAGAGCATCGTAAAGGGACGAGACATAGCCCTGGATCAAAAGCTGTACGATTGTAACCAGGCTGGCTACAACGACGATAAAGGCCGGGATCCTCACCCGGTCAGGGATGATATTCCGAAGAGCCGAGATCAGCAGGTTGGAAAACATCAGGACGGCTGTGGTGGAAAGTCCCATGCCAAGGCCGTTGATGGCAGATGTCGTCGTCGCAAGAGTCGGACACATTCCGAGCATCAGGATGAAGGTCGGATTCTCTTTGATAATACCGTTATACAAGCGTTCTGTACATTTGTTCATGATATCCCACCTCCTCAGTTAATATAGGTATGCAGGTAATAGAGAGCTGCATTCACCGCATTTGTCACCGCGTTGGACGTGATCGTCGCGCCGCTGATGGCGTCGATTTCCGTATCCGCCGACGCACCGTTCTTTGTCACCGTCAGCTTATCGGCATTCTTTCCGATATACTGGCCCTTGAAATCATCTTCCTTCGCCTTAAGGCCGAGGCCTGGCGTATCGCTGATCTCGCGGATGCCGACGCCTGTGATCGTGCCGTCTGCGTCAAAGCCAACGGAAATCTTCACGGCGCCGCCGTAGCTGTCGTTGGATAACGAGTTTAACACATAGCCGACCGTGTTTCCGGAAGCGTCCTTTCCCTCTAACGCCGACTCAACGGCGATGCCGCCGAGATTCAGGCCGGAAAGCTCGCCGGAAGCCTCCATGACAGCGATCTGTTCCTCGGAGCCCTCCACCGCCGTGAATTCGGAAGCGGCAGGGAGAACCTCCCGGTACGTCCTGTTGTTGGCCTCGATGGTGGCCTGCGCAATGGGATCCTTCGTCAGTTCATAGACGAAGCCGAGGCAGAGGCCGGAAACCAGCGTGATGGCAAACAGGATCAGGGCGTCTTTCATAAAACTGGATTTACTTGCTGCCATTTTTCTTACCCCCTTTTCCGAATGCTGTTGGAAGCGTGGCCTTTTCAATTAACGGCACAAGCATGTTGCAGATGATGATCGCATAGGAAACGCCCTCTGCGCTGCCGCCGAAAATACGGAAAAGCCCCGTAAGGAGTCCCAAAATCACGCCGAAAACAAGCTGGCCGCCAGGAGTAATCGGGCTTGTGACATAGTCCGTCGCCATGAAGAAGGCGCCGAAAATAAGGCCGCCGCCGCAGACCTCAGCCGCCACATAGGAAAGATCCTGCCGGCCGAAAATAAACGCGAACACGGCAAAGGTCAGTATGTAGGCTGCCGGGATCTTGATGCTTATAACCTTCTTATATAAAAGGTAAGCCGCACCGATCAAAAGAGCCACCGTGGAAACCTCGCCGATGGTTCCCGGAATCTTTCCAAGGAACATGGCCATCAGGTCATACTCGCCGCCTGCCTTCATCGCAGCAAGAGGCGTCGCACTTGCAACAGCGTCGATGGACGGGTCATAGAACCGTGTCATCGGGCCTGCAAAGGAAATCAAAAGGAAACACCTGGCCGCAAGCGCCGGGTTCATCCAGTTCTGTCCGAGGCCGCCGTAAAGCTGCTTTACGATGATGATCGCAAAGACGCCGCCTAAAACCGGGATCCAGATCGGGATGGTCGGCGGCATGTTAAGGCCCAGGATCATGCCCGTCACGACGGCACTGCCGTCACTGATCGTAATCGGTTTTCCCATGAGGGATTCAAAGACATACTCGCTGAGGACGCATGCCAGAACCGTTGCAACAACAACAAACAGGGAATAAACCCCAAACTGTATCACACCCCAGGCTGTCGCCGGAAGCATGGCAATCGCCACATCGTACATCAGGTTCTTCGTGGCAACCTTGCTGCGTACATGAGGTGAGGATGATACATGAAATAAATTACTCATTTTTTCCGCCTCCTACGCTTTCTTTCTTCTGGCCGCCATCACAGCCTTCCGCATTTCCTTGAATGCCTGGGTCAGTGGACGGTGGGCCGGACAGATATAGGTACAGCTTCCGCATTCGCAGCATTCCATACCGTTCAGTTTCTCAAACAAAGCCAGATCGCTCCGCTCTGCCGCCGCCATCATAAGCACCGGCACAACGTGGCCGGGACATACCTCGACGCAGCGTCCGCAGCGGATGCAGGCCGTCTCGGCGTTTGCGGAAACCTCATCCTTCGTAAAGCAGGTCAGGGCCGAGGAGGTCTTCATCACCGGGATATCCAGAGAGAACAGCGCCTGCCCCATCATCGGGCCGCCGGAGATCATCTTTTCCGGCTCGGTCTTAAAGCCGCCGGCAGCTTCTAAAAGTTCTCTGTAATTCGTTCCGAGGCGTACCTCGAAATTCTGCGGATTCGCAACAGCATCACCGGTCACAGTGATAATCCTGCGGATTAACGGAATATTCTCACAGACTGCATTATAAATCGAGACAACCGTATCCACGTTGTCCACGATACAGCCGGCGTCGGCCGGGAGCATGGTGGAGTTGATCTCTCTGCCGCCGGTCACGGCATAGATTAAGAAACGCTCGCCTCCCTGCGGATACTTCGTCTTTAACGGGCAAACCTCAATCCGCGGCTCGTCCTTTACAAGCGCCGTCAGTTTTTCGATGGCCTGCGGCTTGTTCTCCTCGATACCGATGACGCCCTTCGCCTTGTCGAAAAGCTTTAAAATCACCTTCAGACCGCCGACGAGCTTCTCCGGCTGTTCCATCATCACGCGGTAATCGGAGGTCAGATACGGCTCACACTCTGCCGCATTGACGATTACATAGTCGATGGCGTTTTCATCCTTTGGCGTCAGCTTTACGTTCGTCGGGAAACCGGCGCCGCCGAGGCCTACAATCCCGGCCTCCTTCACAATGTCGCGGATCTCCTGCTTGGAAAGCTCCGTATAATCCCGCGGCACGCCGAAGCCCTCCACGGCCTTATATTCCCCGTCGTTTTCCACGATAATGGAGGAAACCATGCTGCCGTTTGCCACAAGCCTCGGTTCGATGGCCTTTACCGTTCCCGAGACGGAACAGATGACGTTTGCCGAAATAAAACCGCCGGCTTCAGCAATCTTCTGTCCCACCAGCACCTGATCGCCTTTTGCGACAAGGGGCTTGGCCGGGGCGCCGATGTGCTGAGACAGCGGGAATACCAGCTCGCCTTTGGGCTGGATGACCTGAATCGGCTTATCTTCGGACAGCTCTTTCCCCTCATAGGGATGAACGCCGCCAATAAATGTCCTCAGACCCATGAAACAAACCTTCTTTCTGTAAATATTCAATAGTACTGCCGAAACATAGTATAGCATACTTGTCACTTCAGCACAATTAGTAAATGGATAACTTTTTAACAGAATCTTTATGTTTTCGTCCGTGTACTTAAAAAAATACAAATTTGACGCGGCCCGGCTTTGAAAAATAAACCAGGGCCGCGTCTTCAAAAAAGAAAAGAAACTTATCTAATCCAGCTCGGAAATTCCCGTGTAGAGCTCATAGTACCGCCCCTTCTGGGCCAGCAGATCGTCGTGGTCGCCGCGCTCGATGATCTCGCCGTTCTCCAGAACCATGATGGCGTTGGCGTTTCTTACGGTGGAAAGCCGGTGGGCAATCACGAACGTCGTCCTGTCTGCCATCAGCCGGTCCATGCCCTCCTCGATGTGCTTTTCCGTCCTCGTATCGACGGAGCTGGTGGCCTCGTCCAGAATTAAAATCGGCGCTTTGGAGACGGCCGCCCTGGCAATATTAAGAAGCTGCCTCTGCCCCTGGCTCAAATTGGCGCCGTCGCTCTCTAACATCGTATCATAGCCGTGGGGCAGCCGCATGATAAAGGAATGGGCCGACGCCGTCTTTGCCGCCTGGATGACCTCCTCGTCGGTGGCGTCAAGGCGCCCGTAGCGGATGTTCTCCATGACCGTCCCCGTAAAAAGGTGGGTATCCTGGAGCACCATGGCGATGTTTTTCCGCAGCTCCTCCCGCTTGATATGGCGGATGTCCACGCCGTCGATGGTGATGGAGCCCGACTGGATGTCGTAAAACCTGTTGATTAAGTTGGTAATCGTCGTCTTTCCTGCGCCGGTGGAGCCGACAAAGGCGATCTTCTGCCCCGGCTTTGCATAGAGGCTGATGTCCTTTAAAATCACCTTATCCGGCGTATAGCCGAAGGTCACATGGTCGAGAACCACGTTGCCGCGCATGTCCTTAAAGGCCACGGCATCTTCATCGTCGGCCGGCTCCGGCTCCTCGTCCATGACAGCAAAGACACGTTCCGCGCCTGCGAGCGCCGAAAAGACGTTGGAGACCTGCATGGAAATCTCGTTGATGGGCCTGGAAAACTGCCTGGAAAAGTTTAAAAATACGGTCAGCCCGCCGACGTCAAAGCCCCTGAGCACACAGAGCAGGCCGCCGATGCAGGCAGTCAGGGAGTAATTGACCTGGCTCAGATTGTTCATGACCGGCCCCATCATGCCGCCCAAAAACTGGGCCTTGATCTGTTTGTTCCTGAGATCCTTATTGAGGATGTCAAATTCCTCCTCCGCGATCTCTTCATGGCAGAACACCTTCACCACCTTCTGCCCGGTGATCGTCTCCTCGATATAGCCGTTTAAAGCGCCGAGAGCCGACTGCTGGGCGTTGAAAAACTTCTGGCTGCGGCTTGCGACGGCGCCGCCGGCCTTCAGCATTAACGGGATCAGCACCAAAGTAATCACCGTCAGGTAAAGATTCGTATAAATCATGAGCCCCAGAGTGCCGATGATGCTTAAAGCCCCTGCAAAAAGCTGCACCAGCGTGCTGCTCAGCATGTTCCCGATGGTGTCCACGTCGTTGGTGAACCGGCTCATCAGATCGCCGTTTGCGTTGGTGTCATAAAACCGCACGGGAAGCGCCTGCATCTTCGCAAACAAGTCGGTGCGGATCCGAAGCAGCGCATCCTGGGCCACGGTCAGCATGATCCGCGCCTGGAAATAGTTGGCTGCCACACCGACGATGTAAACACAGGCCATCACCATAAGGCCGCCGAAAAGGCCGGACACGCTCCCGCGGCTGCCGTCTGCCGGCGCAATATAGGTATTGATAATCGGTCTCAAAAGGTACGATCCGGCCAGGGAAGCCACCGTATTGACGATGACGCAGACAAAGGCCAGCGCAAGCTTTAACCGATCCTGCTCCAGATATTTCATCAGACGGCCGATGGTGGGCCTCATGTTTTTCGGCTGTCCGCCGCCTCTCGGCCCGCCCGGGCCTCTTCCCGGGCCGCCTGGCCCGCGCCTTCTCGGCGCCTCCGCCATCCGGTTCCCGTAGCGGCGCCTTAAGCTTTTCGCTCTCTCGCTCTCTGTCATGCCGTCACCTCCTGTCCCGTCACACTGCCCATTTTCGAGCTTCCCATCTGGGTCGTGTAAATTTCATTGTATGCCTCGCAGCTTTCAAGAAGCTCTGCGTGGGTGCCCTTTCCGATGATCTGCCCGTCCTCGAGGACTAAAATCAGGTCGGCGTCTTTCACGGAGCTGATCCTCTGGGCGATGATGATCTTTGTCGTGTCCTTTAGCTCGTTTTGGAAGCTCTCCCGGATCCTAGCTTCCGTCGCCGTATCCACGGCGCTGGTGGAATCGTCGAGAATCAGGATTTTCGGCTTCTTAAGAAGCGCCCTGGCGATACAGAGCCGCTGCTTCTGGCCGCCGGAGACATTAACGCCGCCCTGGCCCATCTCCGTGCCGTACTCGAACTGGAAGGAACGGACAAAGCCGTCTGCCTGGGCGCTCTTTGCCGCCTCCACGATTTCCTCCATGGGTGCATCCTCGTTTCCCCAGCGCAGGTTCTCCTCGATGGTGCCGGAAAACAGCACGTTCTTCTGGAGCACCATGCCGACGCCCTCCCGGAGATTTTTTAAGGAATAATCCCGCACATTGACGCCGTCCACAAGCACTTCACCGCCTGCGGCGTCATAGAGCCTGGGAATTAACTGGACAAGCGACGTCTTCCCGCTTCCCGTGGAGCCGATGATGCCGATGGTCTGGCCGGACTCCGCCGAAAAGGAAATATGCTCGAGCACCAGGTCGTTTCTGCCGTCCCCTTTCCCGTAGCCGAAACTCACATCCTTAAATTCCACGCGGCCGGACTCCACCTTTTTCTCCTTATATGCCGCCTCATCATCGTTTAAGTCGATGGGCGTATCCATGACCTCGTTGATACGCCGCAAGGACGCCCTGGCACGGGAGCTCTGGAGAAAAATCATGGAGAGCATCATAAGCGACATCAGAATCTGGACAATGTAAGTCGTAAATGCCGTCAAATCGCCCACCGGCATGCTTCCGGCAATAATCAGGTTCCCGCCGTACCAGACGACGGCTAGCGTCGTGATATTCATCATGAGCATCATGACCGGCATCGTCATGATAACGATTCTCATGGCCCTTAAGCTGCTGTCCTTTAAGTCTTCGTTGAGAGCAGAAAACTTTTGGATCTCAAAGTCTTCACGGACAAAGGATTTGACGACGCGGACGTTGGTGAGCGCCTCCTGGATCCCGGAGTTTAAGCGGTCCAGCTTTTTCTGAAGCATTTCAAACCGCGGATAAGCCGTCTTTAAAATCAGCCCGATGCTCAAAATAAGCACAGGGATCACAATCAGAATCACGAGTGCCAGTCTGGCATTCATCGTAAATGCCATAATTAACGCCCCGATGAACATGCCCGGCGACCGCAGGGCCATCCGCAGCGCCATCATCAGCACGTTCTGCACCTGCTGGATGTCGTTGGTAAGCCGTGTCACCAGGGAACCGGTGCTGAATTCGTCAATGTTCGCAAAAGAAAACTGCTGCACCTTCTTAAACACGTCGCTCCGCAGATCGCTCGTAAAGCAGATGGCTGCCTTCGATGAAAAATAAGCGCCCAGAATCCCGCCTGCGGCCATGAAGACGACGGCTAAAAGCATCAGGCCGCCGGTTCTTGCAATATAGCCCATATCACGGTTTGCGACGCCGTTGTTGATAATCATCGACATGAGCTTCGGCAAGAACACCTCGCCGGCCACCTCCGTCAGCATCATGAGCGGGCCGATGATGAACGAGCTGAGATACGGCGCAATATATTTCCGGTACCGTTTCATGGTTTCTGTCCCTCTCTTTCCTCTTCCTCCAGCATGGCGCTCAGGTTTTCATGGATGCGGCAGACACAGGTGTAAAACGTCTCCTCCTCGTCTGCCGAAAAACCGGCAAACATCCTGGCCTCCACCTTCTTAAAAAAATCCACGCTTTCCGCCACCACGCTGCGGCCTTTTTCCGTAATCAAAATCTTATTGAACCTGTTGTCGTCCTCGTCCACAAGCCGCCTGATATAGCCGCCCTTTTCTAACTTCTTTAAAGAAACGGCTATGGCGGCCGTCGAGACGTTGTAAAGCCTGGCAAGCTCCTTCTGGGACGCCTCCGGATGGCGGAACACATACATCAAAAGCTGATGCTGGCTCCTGTAAACGCCGGTTTTGTTGAGATGGCGCTCCAGCACGCGCTTATGCAGCTTGTTGGTGCGGATATAGGTCTCCACAAGCCGGTGCTCCCTGCTGTCGATGCACAGGCCGCCGCGTTCTTCCTGCGTTCCTGGTTTCATAGTCTTCCTCCTCTCTTTCCTCTATCATTAGCCAGTTAATAATTAGCTAGTTAAGCATACGGCATATTATAATCCCCCATGCCCAAAAAGTGATATGCTCCCTTCTAGGTAGACAGTTGAAATAATAAAACTGTTTATCAAGGAGGGAGCATTTCTTATGCGTAAATATTCTGCTGAAGATAAATTACGAATGGTAAAGCTTATTTTGGAAGCTAAACATAGTATTACATCTGTATCAACAGGCGAAGGAATTCATCCTACTACTTTAGAAGAATGGATTCGTAATTATCAGTCTATGGGTTCAGAAACCTTTTACAACAAAGGATGGACCAAAAGAACTTCTGCCGAGAAAGAGATTGCCGTACAAGAGTATCTTTCTGGTCTTGGTTCACTACGTGATATTTGTAAAAAATATAAAATTTCCAGTACTCGTACACTCAGGCAATGGATTGCGCTGTATAATGGTCATAAGGAACTGAAGGCTTCCAGAACAGGAGGATGTAGTCTTATGACCAAAGGAAGAAAAACAACGTTTGAAGAAAGAGTGGAAATTGCATCCTACTGCATTTCCCATGGCCATAACTATGCTGAAACATCAGAAAACTTTAAGGTGTCCTATCAGCAGGCACGAAATTACACTATCAAATACGAAACAGGCGGAGTTCCTGCATTACAGGATAACCGCGGCAAAAGAAAATCGGAAGATTCTCTTACAGAGGTGGAAAAGCTTCAAGCGGAGTTGAAACTGGAAAAAGCCAAACGGCAACGTGCAGAAATGGAGTTATCATTCTTAAAAAAATTAGAGGAAATCGAAAGGAGGCGGGGCTGAGCCTGATCCGCCACGAGCATATCTATCAGGCTGTCAAAGAAGAACAGGAAGAACACGATTATCCGATACAGGCGCTTTGTAAGATTGGCGGTGTTTCAAGGGCGGCTTATTACAAATGGCTGAACCATGAAATGTCAGAGAATGAACAGGAAAACCGAAAAATTGCGGAACTGATAGAAAAAATCCACATAGAATCACCTGATAAGGGTTATCGCAGAATCCGTGATGAGTTGGAGCGTTACCATGACATTGATGTAAATGATAAACGTGTTTTGCGCATCTGCCGGAAACTTGGTATCAAATCCACCATTAAATATGCAAACGATAGCTGTACAAGACAGGCTGCAAATCCACAGTACATAGCCGAAAATATCCTGAATCGTGAATTTACGGCAGAAGCTCCGAATGAAAAGTGGTTGACCGATGTAACGGAATTTCATTACTATATCGGAAATGAAAAGCACAAGGTATATTTAAGTGCAATTCTTGACCTGTATGACCGAAGAATCGTATCCTACCGTATTGGAGACAGTAATAGTAATGCATTAGTGTTTGATACCTTTGATGATGCAGTCAAAGATAATCCTGATGCACATCCGATGTTTCACAGTGACAGAGGCTTTCAATACACCAATAGAGCCTTTCATGCAAAACTTGAAGCAGCAGGGATGATGCAGAGCATGTCCAGAGTAGCAAAGTGTATCGATAATGGACCAATGGAAGGATTCTGGGGAATTCTAAAACGGGAGCGTTATTATGGTAAACGATTTATGGACAGAGAATCACTGGTGGTCATGATAGAGAAATATATCAATTACTATAACAACAGACGTTTGCAGAGGAAGCTTGGTATAGTAACACCAATGGAGAAACACGAAAAATATTTACAGGCAGCGTAAAAATCTGCCAGCAGGTGATACCTACTGGCAGAAAAAAATTATATTTTTTTGATTGTCTACTTGACGGGAAGCAGTTCAAAGGCAAGGGGGATTTTCGCTTTAATAATCTTCTTTCGGAAGCCGCTTCCGCACAATCATAAAGCAGATGAAGTGGGCCGCGGCCGTGACGATCCATGTGACAGGATAAGAAATATAGAGCGTCATCAGCGTGCGGTGCCACTGGAAAATCGTAAAGATCCAGAGGATCCTGAGGCCGCAGGCGCCCGTTAAGGAGACAAGCATCGGCATCACCGAATAGCCGATGCCGCGGATGCTGCCCACCATGGTATCCATGATCCCGCAGAGGAAATACGTGGTGCCGATGATCGAAAGACGGATCATTCCGTACTTCAGCACTTCTGCATCCGACGAATAGATGCCAAGAAGGAAATCCCCCGCCGCAAAAGCCGCCATTCCGAGACTGATCCCGACAGCCGCCACGACGGCGATGCATGTCACCATGATTTTATTGATGCGGCCGTATTTCTTCGCGCCGAAGTTCTGGCTTGTAAAGCTTAAGTTCGTCTGGTAGACCGCGTTCATGGCGTTGTAGATAAAGCCCTCAATATTCGAGGAAGCCGTGTTCCCGGCCATGACGACGGAGCCGAAGGAGTTAACCGACGACTGGATCAGCACGTTGGACACGGAGAACACTGCGCCCTGGAGACCGGCCGGAAGGCCGATCCGCATGATTTTAATGAGAAGGAGCCGCCGGATCCGCAGCTTCTTAATATGTAATTTGAGGCAGCCCTCGCTTTTCATCAGGCAGCGCACCACAAGGCCGGCGGAAATACACTGGGAAATCACCGTCGCCAGGGCAACGCCCGCCACGTCCATATTCAGGGCGATGACGAAAAACAGGTTCAGAACCACGTTGACGATTCCTGCAAAGGTCAGGAAGTAAAGCGGCCGCCTCGTATCGCCGACGGCCCGCAGGACGGCTGCGCCGAAGTTATAGAGCATCGTCACCGGCATTCCTGCAAAATAAATCCGCATGTAAAGAGCCGCTTTGCCCAGCACGTCGTCCGGCGTTCCCATAAGCTCCAGAAGGGGCCGTGCAAGAAGCAGACCGATTACCACTAAAAACAGGCCGCTCACGAGGCTTAAAGCCACGGCCGTGTGGATCGTCTCGTTGACGGCTGTCTCCCGCCTGGCGCCGTAGTACCGCGCTACCATGACGTTGACGCCCACGGAAAGGCCGATGAAGACATTCACGAGAAGGTTGATTAAGGCGCTGGTGGAGCCCACCGCCGCCAGAGACTGGCTCCCGGCGTACCGGCCGACGACAATCACGTCCGCCGCGTTAAACAAAAGCTGGAGAATACCTGACAGCATGAGCGGAATGGAGTACACCAGGATTTTGCCCAGGATTGGGCCGTTGACCATATCGATCTCATAGGATTTTTTCATTTTTCTCTACCCTTTCCCCAAATTTTTCCCCATATGCAACAAAGGAGCCGTTGCAAAATAGATGAGTAATCATCTATGGAGCAGCGGCTCCTTTTTTATGCCCTGAAAACAGAAAACGGACCCTGAAGAGCCCGTAATCCATGGTATAATAAGATATGACCAGTAAATTAAAATACCATAAAAATTATACCGAATTCGGTGAGCCTTATCAACTGGTTTTGCCATTAAATTTGGAAGGTTTGGTTCCTGATGATGATTCTGTTCGACTGCTGAGCCACGAATTGGAGGATTTAGATTACAGCTTGCTGTATCAGGCTTACTCTGCCAAAGGCAGAAATCCGGCAGTGGACCCAAAGACCATGTTCAAGATCCTGACTTATGCCTATTCCCAGAACATCTATTCATCCAGAAAAATTGAAACCGCATGCAGACGCGACATCAACTTTATGTGGCTGCTTGCCGGACAAAAAGCACCGGATCACAGCACCATTGCCCGTTTCCGAACCGGTTTTCTGGCAGATGCCTGTGAAAATCTGTTCTACCAGATGGTCTGCCGCCTGGAAGCAAGCGGAGAATTATCAAAAGAAACCGTATTTATTGATGGGACAAAACTGGAAGCCTGTGCCAATAAATATACCTTCGTCTGGAAGAAATCGGTGGGGAAATGGGAAGCAAAGATGTACGAACGGATTCAGGAGGCAGTCTGTCTTCTGAACCAGGATTATATCTGCGGGTTCCATGTGGGAGAGGAAAGCCGTACCCAGGATCTTCAGGAAATCTGCCGGTTTCTGGAAGAACGATGCCGTCTGGATGGGACGATTTTGGTACATGGAAGAGGAAAACGCAAAAGCCGGAATCAAAAATATCTGGAACTGTTCCGCCGGTTTCTGGAACGCCAGACGATCTATGACTGGCATACAGCTAGTTTCCAGGGCCGGAATAACTACTGCAAGACGGATCCGGATGCCACTTTTATGCACATGAAGGATGATCATATGAGGAATGCCCAGCTGAAACCTGGATATAACGTCCAGATCGCAGTGGACAGCGAATACATTGTGGCAGCTGGGATTTTTCAGGATCGGAATGATGTATGGACACTGGTGCCGTTTCTGAAAAACATGGAAGTGAACCTGGGATTTCGATATCCCAGTGTGACTGCGGATTCGGGGTATGAAAGCGAAGAGGCTTATGAATATCTGAAAAGCCAGGGTCAGATCCCTTACATCAAACCGCAGACCTACGAAAAATGGAAAAAGAGAAGTTTTAAGAAAGACATCAGCAAACGGGAAAATATGGCGTATAAGGAAGAGACAGACACCTACACCTGCCATGCAGGAAAAACACTGAGAGAAGTGTTTAAAAAGAAGCAGAAAAGCAAAAGCGGCTATCCGTCCGAGGTAACAGTATATGAATGTGAGGATTGCGGCGGATGTCCGTATAAGAAAAAATGTACGAGGGCAAAGGGAAATAAGAGGCTGTATCTTTCCAAAAACTTTTTGAAAAAGCGTCGGGAATCTTATGAGAACATCATAAGCGAAAAAGGGATCCAGTATCGGACAAACCGTTCGATTCAAGTAGAAGGAGCCTTTGGGGTGTTGAAAAACGATTATGAATTCCAGAGATTTCTGCTGAGAGGGAAAACGAAGGTAAAACTGGAGATCCTTCTGCTGTGCCTGGGGTATAATCTGAATAAATTGCATGCTAAGATCCAAAATGGCCGGACAGGAAGCCATCTGTTTGAAGTAAAAACTGCATAGAAAAATCATAAAACCGAAAGGTTTTATTAAAGTACGGCAAAAATCCGGCGATCTGCTCTGAAACCATAGGGAGCGCCGGATTTTTTGCTGTAACGAGCGGAAGTGCCGCTCAATCATCTATTTTGATGATTTTGCGACACTCCCTTCCGGCTCAACAAAAGCTGCCTAGCGGATTTGAACCGCCGACCTCCGCCTTACCAAGGCGACGCTCTACCAACTGAGCCAAGGCAGCAGGTGTTTTTGAAACCTTGGATATATTATCATGGATTTTTCCATTTGTCAACAAGAAACTTTTATTTTTTTTCGCATATATATATTAAAAAAATACTGAGGTGTTTTATGGCTGATTCAACCACCAACGCCGGCAGCATGGGAAACCAGACTGCCGACCAGACCTGTGCGGGCTGCATGCCCACCTGGCCGGATATCTCAGGCATTCCCACAACACCCATTGCCACCAATACGCCGCCTGTGGCTCCCCTTCCCGGCGATGACATCGCAGGGATTCCGACGACACCCATTGCCACCAACACACCGCCTGTGGCCCCGCTCCCGGGCGACTGGGGATTCTGGCCGAACTTTCCGTTCCCGGTACCCACGTTCCCGTCCTCGGGCCTCACAAGCCAGGTGCGCTTCCTAAATGCCACCACAAACGGATCCACGCTGGAGGTATTCATTGATAACCGGAATGTCCTTTCCGGCTCCACCTTTGCCACCGTGTCCGTGTACATCACCGTCACCGACGGTTTCCACACCATTACCATCCGCCAGACCTCCGGGCAGACTTTGTTCCAGCAGACCCAGGCCTTTGTCGCCGGCGAGCGGATGACGATGGTAATCCTGGATGCTGCAAACGGCGTGAGCCTGGCGCGCGTCTCCGACATGGGCTGCACCAATATTCCTTCGGGCTACGGCTGCCTGCGGGTCGCCAACATGTCCTACAACGGCTCCAACTACGATGTCCGTACCTTCAACAACCAGGTGGCCTTCTCAGGCGTCGGCTTCCGGGAAGTTACCTCCTTTAAACAGACGGCAGCCGGGAATTACAGCTTCTTTGTGACAAGCTCACAGATCTCCTTTACTGCCATCCGGGAGCTTCCCATCCTCGTCCTGTCGGCCATCATCGGTTCCGGCTGCACCTCCTGCACCGTGAACAATCCGCTTCTCACGTTCAATGTAAGCGTCGAGGCCGGCAAGGCATATACCAGCTATATTATCGGAAATCCCTGGTCCAACATGTACCGGGTTTTCACCCTCGAAAGCTGACAGGAGAACCGTCAAACTGCGGGGCGGCACGGCCGGAAGCTGTGCTGTCCCGCACGTTTCCCTGGCCCACTGGCCAAAAACAGCGTGC
This sequence comes from Eubacteriaceae bacterium Marseille-Q4139, assembly GCA_018223415.1. Lineage (NCBI taxonomy): Bacteria > Bacillati > Bacillota > Clostridia > Eubacteriales > Eubacteriaceae > Eubacteriaceae bacterium Marseille-Q4139. The sequence continues at coordinate 25,014 of JAGTTQ010000001.1, forward strand.
AGCCCTTTTCCTGGCCGCACGCTGTTTCATCTGTCCGTCTGTTCTTTAGCCGTTAAGCCTCTGCCGCACAATCTCATACGCCAGAACGCCGGCCGCCACCGACGCATTGAGGGAATCAATGTCACCCTTCATGGGAATCGACGCCGTCATATCGCACTTTTCCTTTACAAGACGGCTGACGCCTTCGCCCTCGTTCCCGATCACAAGGCCGATGGGCCCCGTCAGGTTCAGCCGGTACATGGACTCGCCGCCCATGTCAGCGCAGACGAACCAAAGCCCTTCTTTTTTCAGCTCCTCAATGGTGGACGCCAGATTCGTCACCTTCGCCACCGGCGTATAGTTTAAAGCCCCGGCAGACGTCCGCGCCACCGTGGCCGTAAGACCGGCGGCACGACGCTTGGGGATGATGACACCGTGGGCACCGGCCAGGTTCGCCGTCCGGATGATGGCGCCGAGGTTGTGAGGATCTTCTATGCCGTCAAGAAGGAAGAGAAACGGCGGTTCCCCCTTCTTTTTCGCAGCCTCCAGGATTTCGCTCACCTCTGCGTATTCATAAGCCGCCGCATAGGCGATGACGCCCTGATGGTGGCCCGTCTCCGACATCTGGTCGAGACGCTCCTTGGCCGTAAAGGTGATAATCGTGTCATGCTTTTTGGCCTCACGGACAATCGTCCTCACCGGCCCGTCCTGGCATCCGTCCAGCACAAACAGCCGGTCAATGGTCTTCCCGGCCCGGAAGGCCTCCAAAACGGCATTGCGGCCTTCAATCGTCAGTTCTTCATATCTCATCGGTATTCTCCTCGCTCATTTCCCCCATAAGAACCAGCCCGCGGCTCACCAGTTCAAAAAGCCGCCCATACTGTTCGGAAAGGTACAGCCAGCCCACCAACGCCTCAAAGCCTGTGGCCGTCCTGTACTCCGTCATGGTGGCATTTTTCGCCATGGTAGCCGACCTGGCGTTCCTGCCCCGCTTGTAGACGGAAAGCTCCTCCGGCGTCAGCTCCTCCTTAAGAGCCAGAACCATGGCCGCCTGGAACGGCGCCCGCACAAGACCCGCACTTTTCTTATGGAGCTTGTTCACCTGGGCATTCCCGCCGTTTACGACCTTCGTCCTGACGATCAGCTCGTAGACGGCGTCCCCGATGTACGCCAGGACTAAAGGCGAATACTGGCCCGCCTCCACGTCCTTTAAATGAAACGCTTCCTTAAAACGGATCAGGCTCTCTTCCATTTTACGCCCTCTCTCGTATCCTCTAAGACAATTCCCCTCTCAAGAAGCTGTCCGCGGATCTCATCGGCCAGTGCAAAGTTCTTCTCCTTCCTTGCCGCCTGCCGCTTTGCAATCAGCTCCTCAATCTCGGAGTCCAGGATTTCTTCCTTCTTCTCCGTGATGATGCCCATGATATCGCAGAGCTTCTCGATAGTCTCCTTAAGCCAGGACACATACGCCGCCGTGCTGTTCTCATTCGCCGTGGAGTTTGCAAGCTTCACAAGCTCAAAGACGGCGGAAATGGCGTCAGCCGTGTTGAAGTCGTCGTCCATGGCCGCCTCGTATTTGGCAACCAGCTCCTCGCCTGTTTTCTTATTTTCCAGTTCTCCTGCCGTCAGCTCAGTGCCCTCAGCCTTTAAAAGCAGGTCCTTTAACTTCTCAACGCCTGTGAGGATCCGCTCAAGGCCGTTTTTCGACGCCTCCATGAGCTCGGCGCTGAAGTTTAACGGGCTGCGGTAGTGGGCGCTTAACATGAAGAAGCGGAGCACCTGGAGATCGTATTTTTCGCTGATCTCCCGCACCGTAAAGAAGTTTCCGAGGGACTTGGACATCTTCTTATTGTCAATATTTAAAAATCCGTTGTGCATCCAGTATTTTGCGAAGGTCTTTCCGTTGGCCGCCTCGCTCTGGGCAATCTCATTTTCATGATGCGGGAAAATCAGATCCTCGCCGCCTGCGTGGATGTCGATTTCCTCGCCCAGGTAGCGCTTCGCCATAACCGAGCACTCAATATGCCAGCCGGGACGGCCCTCGCACCAGGGGGACTCCCAGAAAGGCTCGCCTTCCTTTTTCGGCTTCCAGAGCACGAAATCGTTGCTGTCCTCCTTATCCTCTTCGCCCGTCACCTTAAGCTCCCGAAAGCCCGACTGGAGATCGTCCAGGTTCTTATGGGACAGCTTTCCGTAGTCCTTAAATTTCCGCACACGGAAATAAACCGTGCCGTCCTTTGCCACATAGGCATAGCCCTTTTCAATCAGCGTCCCGATCATCTCCAGCATGCCGCAGATCTCCTCGGTGGCCTTCGGGTTCTTCGTGGCCGGCTTTATGTTCATGGCGTCCATGTCCTTTTTGCATTCCTCGATATAGCGCCTCGAAACAGTGTCGGCATCGACGCCTTCCTCGATGGCTTTTTTGATGATTTTATCGTCCACGTCCGTGAAGTTGGAGACGTAGTTCACCTCATAGCCCTTATACTCAAAATACCGTCTGACCGTGTCAAAGACGATCATCGGCCTTGCGTTCCCGATATGGATTAAATTATACACGGTCGGGCCGCACACATACATTTTTACTTTGCCCGGCTCCACCGGCACAAACTCTTCTTTCCTTTTTGAAAGAGTATTATAAATTTTCATATCTGCTCCTTTTTTCCTGCATTTTTATAAAACAGCATCAGCTTTCCGTCCCATGACAGCCCTGACAGCCGCCGCAGCCACGTGGAAGCCGGTCCTCCAGGCTGTAATCCGCCACCGTGGAAAGAAGCGTGACGGCCTGGGCCGCAATGCCCTCACCGGCGCCGGTAAAGCCAAGGCCCTCTTCTGTGGTGGCCTTGATGTTCACCTGGTTTTCCTCGATCCCGAGGGCTGAAGCGATGTTTGTCACCATCTGTTCCCGGTACGGAAAAAGCTTTGGCCTCTGGGCGATGACCGTCGCGTCGATGTTTTCCACCAGGAAACCGTTTTCCTGAAGGAGCACGGCCACGTGCCGCAGAAGCTCCATGCTGGAAATGCCTTTATATTTCTCGTCTGTGTCCGGGAAGTGGCGGCCGATATCGCCGAGCGCCGCGGCGCCCAGGAGAGCGTCCATAACTGCATGGAGCAGCACGTCCGCGTCGGAATGGCCCAAAAGGCCTTTTTCATACGGGATGTCTACCCCGCCGATGATAAGCCGCCGTCCCTCTGAAAGACGGTGTACGTCATATCCCTGTCCGATTCGCATAAGGACTCCTTTCACATTTTTTAGCTCATTCCAATCATCCGGATCTTCTTCCCGATGCACCGCACCTCAATATCCTGCTGGCAGAGGCAGCTCTCGCCGTCCACATGGACAGCCATGGGCTTTGCAAGACGCACCGAGGCCTCCCGGCACTCAAAGATCCGAACGCCCCGCTCCCGCTTTTTAATTCCGACAATCACATCCAAAAGGATCGGGATCATCTTCCGCTTCTTCGAGGAATTCCCCACATATACCGTAAGAAGGCCGTCGTCTACTTCCGCGTTTTCAGGCACCTTTTTCCGCTTGCCTTCCTCCCTGTGGATCTTGAACGTCATGAAATAGATATGGTTAAACTCTACCTTTTTATACCCATCCAGCAGAATATAGCCCTTCGTCGGCTTTGCCAGGATGAGCTGCTTTAAGCCGAGGAAGAAGTAGAGGAACCGCGTCAGGCGGAACCGGCACATCTGCTTTCTCGCAGAGCAGCAGAGAAAATTATGGCAGATGGCCGCATCCAGGCCAATCCCGCACCGGCCGGCAAACCTTCGGTTGAAGATAGCATCGTCGCCGCCGCAGGTCAGCACGCCGTAATCCAGCATCCGGTAATATTTCGGGTGCAGGATCCGCCGGATCTGCCGTTTCACCTGGCGGAAGGACTGGAAGCCTTTGGAAAGCGCATTGCGGAAACCGGCCGGCACATACCCCAGGGTCAGCGGCCCCTGAAAGGAAACGCCATTCAATACTTCGTTGTACGTCCCCTCCCCGCCTACCACCACAAGGATCTTGGCACTGGCTTTATCGGCCGTCAGCTTCCTTGCGATTTCCGCAGCATCCCCCTGATTCTCCGTAAAAAAGACACGGTACTCCTGCCGTTCCTTCTCAAGCTGCCATTCCAGTCTTTTCCATATAAGATAGCCCCTTCCCGCGCCTGCGCTGGGATTTACGATAAACTGATACATGGAACCCTCCGATTGCATACCCTGTTCTTATCTAAGATAGTATAACACAGAATAGCGAAAAAAGATAAGAAAATTTCTATAAAAAAACTATTGACATTTTTTGCGATTCAGGTTATACTACTCAAGCAATCGCGGTTGAGACAACTTACCGCTTTATACGGGGTGTTAGCTCAGCTGGGAGAGCATCTGCCTTACAAGCAGAGGGTCATAGGTTCGAGCCCTATACGCCCCACTTATTTTCCTAAATTTATATATGGCGGAATAGCTCAGTTGGCTAGAGCACACGGTTCATACCCGTGGTGTCGAGAGTTCAAATCTCCCTTCCGCTACTTTCGTGAAACCGGGAATTCTCCATAACGAATTCCCGGGTTTTCTTTTTGTAACATTTCTGTTAAACTTAATTTTCAGAATTATTGTATCTCCTGCTCCAGCATTTCAAAAATGGGGTGTGTAAAAAAATCTCCTAGACTGATCTCAAAGCCATCACAGATTTTTTTCACGGTCGAAAGGGTAATATTTTTTCTAGTATCATCAAAGATACTATAAATAGTCGATGGCGTTACTCCACAGACATTTGCCAGTTCATTATAGGCCATTCCCCTTTCCTTACAAAGTAATTCAATTCTTTTTGCCGCTGCTTGTTTCACATTCATATTTTATCCTCTCTTCTGTTTATTTCTTAAGTATCATTGAAGAAAGAATATATTTTTATACGCGACAGCGTGTACGCACTTGCGTATATTGTTAAAATATGATATGATAACTAAATGAAAATGCAGAAAGGGAGGAGAAAAATGCTGGAAAAAATCAAGGGAAGCATAAATAAAGGCCTGTTATCTGCCAGCGTCAATTCCAGTACTTTTTTTGAAATCGAAAAGATCAAAGGAAAGGCAGAAAAAGAAAAATCTGAAATCAAACAACTATTTAGCGAATTAGGAAAACAAGTCTATGAGTTATGGAAAGCTGATCATTTTGATCCCACTGTAATCAATAGTATTTGTGAAAGAGTCCAGGGCAAAGAACTTACTTTAGACACATACCAGAAAGAAATAGAGCACTTGGAAGCGGAACGCAGCAGAGTTCTTAGAGAAGCAAATATGCAGGCAGAAAAGTCCTCTGCCAGCTGCCCTGTTTGCGGCGCAACAAACACAATGGGCGGTAAGTTCTGTGTCCATTGTGGTGCTCTTTTACCAGATTTTTCTTCTAATCCAAAATGTGGCACCAAAAAAATATGTAGCTGTGGAGCAACCAACAGCCAAAGCGCAAAATTCTGCATTTCATGTGGAAAATCACTTCTAGAGGAGGAAAAAGAATAATGAAAAAAATGTTTTGTCCAGAATGTGGCAGTTTAGTTGAAGAAGGGAACACTTTCTGTCCGGAATGCGGAAAAGAAATCCATCGGTCGGTTCCTGCTTCAAACGAACCCAAAAATCCTACATTTACAAAAGCATCCGGTTTCTTTTGGATTCGATTATTTATGGCCATGACAGGTGTTATTCTCATTTTTGCCATATTGATCCTGATCGTTGGTTTAACTATTGCAATTAACGAAGGGGAAACCATGATCTTCTTCATAGGATTATCCGTCTTTGTTGCAATTCTATATACCGTAACCATCTCTATGGTATTTGGCTCCATGGCAATGAATATAGAGAAAATGACAAATCAGTTCGCCTATATCCAAAAAGCACAGGAAAATCAGCTGGCACTTTTAAAGCAGCTTTCCGCTCAGCATACAAAAGGAGAATAAACTCATGAAAAAAATCACCCTGTTTCTTATTATCATGAGCACTGTGGTATTTACGGCAGCATGCACAAAGCATTGTAGTATAGAAGGATGCGAAAATGAAATATACAAAGAGGGACTTTGCAAAAAACATTATTATATAAATCAAGGAGCCGATGCAGTAGAAGATGTAGTCAACGGAATCATGGATATCATTAAATGACAATTTCTTCATGCTATAAGTTTGAACGAGGGTGTCCCAAAAGTCATGAAGTGACTTGAGGGGATACCCTCTTTTTCTGAAAAAATAGAGAACGGTTACCACGCCGTTCTCCATTTCCCCTTATTATGTGATATAATAAGGTATGCTCACATTTAAAGATTATACTACGGATCAATTACAATTACCACTATCTTTTGAAGATTTTATACCGGAAAATCATCTGGTGCGGGTCGTAAATACCATCGTGGACAGTTTGGACCTGTCTTCACTCTACGGCAGATACAAAGAGGGCGGATGCCCTGCTTATCACCCACGGATGATGCTGAAGGTTATGATCTATTCTTATTCTCAGAAAGTTTATTCCTCCCGCATGATCGCAAAAGCTCTTCGTGAAAATGTTAATTTCATGTGGATCGCTGGTGGAAATCAACCGGATTTTCGTACCGTCAATCGCTTTCGCCTTCACATGAAAGACATCATCGAGGATGTGTTCTTTGAAGTGGTCAAACTCCTGATCGAGAAAAACTATATCAAGCTTCAGAATTACTTTTTGGATGGCACAAAGATCGAGGCTAACGCCAATAAGTATTCTTTCGTATGGAACAAGTCCGTCCGTAATTATGACCGGAAACTAGATGAAAAGATCAAGAACCATCTCCGGGAGATCGACCGGATTGTGGCGGAAGAAAATCAGATTTATCTGGAAGAAGACCTGGAGGAAAAGGGGGAGCATACCCAGATCACCGCAGAACAGGTGGCAGCTGTTGTGGAGAGCATCGACAAAAAGTTGGAACAAGAGCCAGGAAATAAACAGCTGAAGAAAAAATCCAAAGAATTTAAAAAGGATATCCTTCCCAGGAAACAGAAATACGAAAAATCCCTGGAAACCTTTCGTGGAAGGAACAGCTATTCAAAAACAGACCAGGGTGCCACTTTTATGAGGATGAAAGAAGATGCCATGTTAAACGGCCAGCTAAAACCTGGCTATAACATCCAGATCGGGACAGAGAACCGATATATCGTGGGCTTTACCATACATCCCAACCCAACCGATACGAAAACAATGATCCCGCACCTAAGGCACCTGGAAGAAAAACTGGGGTGTTTACCGGAAAACGTGATCGCGGATGCAGGATATGGGAGCGAAGAGAATTATGAATATTTAGAAGAAAAGAAGGTAGGCTGTTATGTAAAATACAACAAATTTCACTGGGAGAAGAAAAAGAAAAACCGGGAGAACCCTTATCTGGCGGAGAATCTGCCCTATCTGCCGGAATCAGACAGCTTTGTCTGCAGAAATGGGAAACGGCTGGTGCATGTGGGAAACCGAAAATATGTAACAGAAGCCGGCTATGAAACTAGGCGGGATTATTACCGGTGTGAAGACTGCAGCGGCTGCCACTATGCATCAGAATGTAAGCATACGGAAAAGAACCGCACGGTCCGGGTATCCCACCGGTTGAATGAACTGAAAAGAAAAGCAAACGAGAACCTTTGTTCCGAAAAAGGACTGGTACTGCGTTCACAAAGGGTTGTGGAAGTGGAACAGGTCTTTGGGAGGATCAAAGGCTGTTGGTCGTTCCGTCGTTTTCACTTGCGCGGAGCGGATAAGGTAAAAATAGAGTGGGGACTGTTAGCAATCGCCCATAACATCACAAAGATGGCGCTGGAGAGATGAACATCCAGTGCTGTTTTTCATGTAAAAGCCCTTTTCAGCAATATAAGAAGAGGATGCCCCTCTCTATGATTTTTAATCAATCATAGTTTTGGGACACCCTCGTTCTTCTTATTTCGGCAACAGTATGCTACACAAATCTATTTTTCCGATAATAAAATCATTTGCATGATTTATGTAACAGGAACATTGTCCAAACTGTCTAAAAATTATATTTTTTTAGTACAACTTCTTCTTGACAAATCCTGGAAAGTGTAGTAAAGTATAGAAGTCTTAAAAATACCTATGGCGGAATAGCTCAGTTGGCTAGAGCACACGGTTCATACCCGTGGTGTCGAGAGTTCAAATCTCCCTTCCGCTACTTTAAAACCCTTGAGTTTTCAAGGGTTTTTCTATTTTCCGTTTGAGTACCTTTGAGTACCTCTCAAATCGCAATTCTGCAATCCGATATTCCGTTTTCATTGACTAAAGCATTTTCAAAGAGAGCCGTTGTCTCCTGCTTTCCCACACGGTTATAACAGTAATTAGAAAATGTAGTGCGCTCATCCGTATGGCCTACCGCTTTCCGAATTTCATTGATATTGATACCGCTGTCAATCAATGCGGAAATATAAGTCTTTCGTACTTTGTGGAAACTCTTTTCCATGATGTCGCATTGCTTACAGTATTTTGAAATTCGATATTTGATTGTACGGGTAGTCATTCGCTGGCCTTTGTTCAGAAAGAGAAATCCATTTTCCGGCCAGCCATTCATACGGTTTGACAGTTTGACGGCCTCAATAATTTTGAGTGCCTGCGGAACTAACGGAACTTCCCGGACGCCGGCCTCTGTCTTTGTGTTCTCCACCACAGCCCGCTCAATTAGCCGGATATGTTCCAAGTCAGAGTAATCATAGACTTCTTCTTCCATTCGCTGAACGTAAAGCACATTGCCTACAATATCCGATTCTTTAATTGCCGCCATTTCGCCCAGACGCAAACCGGTCAAGAATCCTAGAGGAACGGTCAAAGGGGCAGTATTCAGAGGATTGCTGTTAAAATCCGCCAAGGCCGTTTCTATTATCCTGGGTGTTTCATCCAAAAGGAATACCTGGGATTCATCATTTTTCTTTGCCGGTTTTCGGAGCATTTTCTTTTGCAGCTTAATTTGCCGGAATGGATTTACGGGAATAATCCCAAGAGGCTCCACAGCATAGTCCAGCATTTGCCGAATTAGGATTGTCATAGTATAGTAGCAGGTTTTCGTCATGTTGTACTGTTTAATAAGCCTATGCGCCCATATATCCAATTCGTTCACAGTAAGCTCTACAATGGGCTTATCTATGAGTTTTGGATAAGGAATATAGAATTTCTTCCAATCACAGTTAAAACGCCGTATGGACGTTGTAGCGCGTGTATGAGCGCCTTTCCATTCAATCCAGATTGGATATAATTCCCGCAGAGTTATTTCTTTTCCCTGCTCCCGTTTCTCCTGCTCTTTGTAAAAGTCAATGACCGCCTGCCGGATCGCCATTTCCGAAGTACGTTTTAATTTTCGTCTTCCCTGCTTTTGACGGCTATCCGGCAAATAAGTGTACCATTTCCCGTCCTTTCCCTGATAAATTTCATATTTGTGCAACGATAAATAATATTCTTCTTTCTTCATTGTCAACGCCCGTCGCACGTCCTCGACGTTGATTATACCATTGAGCAATGCGTCTTGCAAGATTGCCAAGTCAGTTAAATTTACTTTATTCATTACGCCACCTTTGGGGTGGTGTAAGGTTCCATTACTGTTTTTATTGGGATAGTTTGTTTAGATGTTATTCTTGAATTTAAAGATATTTTCTATGTGATAAAATATTTTATATAATTGCTAAAAATATGTATATTCGTTTTTATGGATGATTTATTTAATAGGATTCGTTATGTTTATATTTATTTTTTTGGTGAAGCCTTACACCATATTCTGTTTTAGTCATCAAACGGAGATTCAAAAAATATTTCTCCAGTTTCCGTGTCAAATTCAGATTGCCACTTCTGAATCTCATAAAGCTTGTCCCGCTGTTCGCGGAGTTTTTTAATATGGTTGTCCTCCATGATTAAACTTTCAGGATTCTGCCCGCCGTCATACCATTTAATTTTAACGTACTCATTTTCAAAATCCCAGTAAAAGGAATCGGGATTGATTGCCCCTTTTTTGATTATTTTTGCTCGTTTTAATCCCTGCGAGGCATAGTACAAATGATTTCCCAGAGCCTGAACACCAGAGCCAAAACCTTTTGTAATATATTTCGTCACATAAGCCGCGGCCGCTTGTAAATTCCTTATTGGTTCAATATCGCAGAATCCAAATTTTTCTCGATATGCCGTCCAATCGTAAATCGCCATACCTTTCTTTACCTTTGTGTGTAAATAACGTGGTAATTTTTCTCCTGTGGAAAACGGTCTAAGATGGTCTGGCGGAATGCCTTTTAAAAAACCGTGCATATGCCAACCGCCTTTTTTGTGCTGTTCGGGAATAACCAGATATTGAATATGCAAACCATGTTTCTTTCCATAATCACGGACAAACCTCGAAAAATCTTTTCGGAATTTTCCGAGATTGTCCCGGTCATATTTTTCTGGATTCAATGTTATCGTCAGAAACCATTCCCATTCATTACACAATGCCAGTTCATAGACATTGTTCCGCGCCCTTATCAAATTGTTTTGCAGTTTCTTCTCGTTGACTGTGTTCTTTTTGGACGAAGATTCCCAGTCCTTACAGATTCCTTTTTGCCGTACCTGATAACAGTATGTCAGTTTTTTCCGTTGTCCGTTGTAGTCTTTTAAAATCGCTACATTTGTCTGATAAGCGGTTACTCCGTCATATATAGGTTGAAACGTATCTTTTTTTATGTTTCATCCCTGCCTTTCGTCACTTTATGATATTAAGTCAAGTAAGGCGGGCGGCAAAGCCGCCCACCACGCCGCCTTGCTTACGCTCCGCACGCAGGCGGCTGTCAGCGTTTGACTGCCTGCTGAATATAAAAATTTAACAGTTCCGGGTCTGTTACTTCTGGAACAACAAACGGGGTAAAATCTGTGCCGTTTACCAGCATATAGCCGGTTCCGCGCTTTCTGTTTGGCTCCATTTTCTTTTTGTAATCGTGAAACATCATTTCCTTTCCTTCTTCCGACAGATTGCCAGTAGCAATTACCAGCCCAATACAATCCCTAGCCTGAATATAGGCTACATCCAAGCGTTGCATACACAACAGCACATGGACATTGAAGGAGCGTCCAAGCATGAGCAAAACGGCTAATTTCTTCTTTTCTTCCTCTGCGGTTTTCTTGTCCAGACTCAAGATATAGCTGGCCCATTCATCCCAAACAAGAAGTAAAAAGTTTCGGGCAGATTCTTTCCCTGATTGGCGAGCCAAAAAATGGGCGTAAAAATCTTCCAGTCCCTTTTGACATTCGCCATAACGGTAAAATCTTGTTTCGCCGGTGAGGAACGAAAAATCCGAATCTCCTTTAAAGTCGCAAATATAATATTGACTATCTGGACATTTGAGCGAAACGCGGGCGAGCAAAAGTTTTTCCGCATAGGTTTTTCCGCTCCCAGTGGCCCCGAAGATAGCCCCGTGAGGGGCTATATCCGGGTTCCAAAGGATGTATTTTTCTATGTGGTATTTCAGGAAGTTTTCATTGAGAAAAAGTTCAATATACATCGTTAAAAATTCCTGTCGCGGGGAGTTGTGTAGTTTTCAGCGTTCATACTGTTATACAAGCGGTTTTTGCGATAACGTAGATAGTTGGCATTTGTGATGGCAATGTCAATCTGGATATAACGCCCCATGTCCAGAACATTGTCGATCATGATTGCAGGATAGGCTACACCGTTATGGAGGATGGCCGCCTGCGAAATTCCCATGAGTTCATTATTGTTCAGACGGCGTTCCAGCGTGTTTTGCAATGTTCCAATGGCCTCATAAGAATCAATCGGGCTTGCAAAATCCTGTTTCCCACATAGGAAGTGGAAAATTGCCGCACCGCTGATAATATCGAAATGCACCGGCGAATCTATTTGGCTTGGGGTTGTTGGTACGCGGAGTCCGAGTATTTCTGCCGTTTCCGCACAAATTGAAACTAGATTACGCCGCAAAAGATTATAAGTTTCGTTTAAAAAAACAGGGTCATAACCAGGGGAATCTTCTGGAATAGCCGGTAACTCTGCCTTTTTCTTGGGGAGCATATAAGCGACCGTGATGATAAGCAAGAAAATTCCGCCGACAATTTTTGCCAACATTTCAAAGTTATAATAAATATATAAAATTATGTTGGACAATAGTAAACTTACCGATACAAGCCCAATAAAGTCAAATATAATATGTAACGCAAATTTTCCCCATTTCCTTTCCTGATAGAGTTCATAGCAATGTTGAACATATTGTTCAAATAATTTGTATAATTTCATTTAATATCCTTTCCGGGGGGAGAGAGAGCCTTCCCTCCCCCTTCTTGTGTTTTATCATTTTGTGGGATATACAGCTGTTGTTCTCAGATATAAACCATTGCGTCCACTTTTGGATACCATTTCAAGCACGAACTCCTTTCCGGGCTCCAAAATATTAAATTGTTCCTCTGAAACGTGAAGGGACTCAATTATTCTTCCATTCTCCTGTGAAATATTTACAACAAACAAATTTTTACTCATTCCATTCACGTCGAGATAACTCTGTCGGTCTTTTCCAATAACATTAATTGTCGCTTTAAAAACCATGTCTGGCCTCCTTCATTTAAATTTAATAAAAAAGCTTACCTTAAAGAAATCCATCCAAGGTAAGCCACAAAAGGCGGATCTCCTCGAATGTAATTTCTTATAAATGTCTAGCCAACTAAAAATCTGGCATTCGACCAAAAACTACATACGAGAAAATCCGCCCATTATTATATTTGTGTTCGTTTATGCACGATTTACGAGTACGCGAAATCCTTTCAACAATCGCAACCTAAACCCGCATAACATAAACTTCTTCACAAATTTTTTAACAAACTCTTTTCTTCACTCAATATCATAACGCATCATCATTGCGTTACTTATAAACATTCTAGCAAACACTGTCCAACTAGTCAATTAACTTTTTTTTACAAAAAAATTAAGACTTTAGAGTTCATTAGTCTATTAAAATATTATTTTTCTGCAAATATTCTTTTAAAATCAAATTTACATATTGTGAAAATGACCGGTCGTCCTTTTCCGCTAAATCTTTAATAATTTCTATGACCGTGGAGTCTAAGGTTATGCTAACCTTTGTTTTTAATGGTTTCATAGATAATACTCCTTTTTCCTACAATATATCATTCCCTCGTATTAATTATTGACAAGTAAGATAAAGTAGGATAAAGTAGGATTATAATTTTTATACAGGAGGATATATATATGCAACTCAAAAAATTACTATTATCCACTATTGCCATTTCATCAATTATGGCAACAACCGCATTTGCCGGCACATGGAGAACCGGAGCCGAGCCAAATCAAAACCGTTGGTGGTATGACAACGATAACGGCACCTTTGCTAATAACGGCTGGCAATGGATTGATGGCAACAACGATGGCACGGCAGAGTGCTATTATTTTGACGCTGATGGCTGGATGTTGGCAGATACCACAACGCCGGATGGCTACCAGGTAAATGAGAACGGCGCGTGGGTAGAGAATGGGAACGTGAAAACCCAAAGCCAGCAAGATACAACCTCTCAGCAGAATGATTCTCTGGTTGGAACATACAATTACAAATATACGGCTGCGTATATACTTGACGCAAGCACAGGAGAATACAATTTATTTATGAAAACTCCTGAACACTCTGAAATTATTTATATTGATGAACTTGTCACTTCTGGAGCCCAGGATGATGGCGCTTATTCAAGAGCATTTGAAGAAAGATGGCCTCTTGGTATGCCTTGGGATTTTGCCACCAGAATGACGATTACTGAAAATACAGAGTCCACATTCCGCTGGCATGGTAACAATGGAAATATCGGAGGTTCCGACGCATATGACGAATATACAAAAAATGGGGACAGCTGGTATTTAAGCGGAATTTCATTTAATGGAATCTTTGTCCCGACCACTGACGAGAACTTTGAGGTTTTGTTTACTGACAGCAATACCTTAGTTTATCGTTACAATTTCATTAGCTATGACAAGGATATGTACCCAGACGGGGCAAATGTCCGCATTGATACCGTTTACCAGAGATAAGGTTTCGTCCAATCAATAATCAAGGGGCCGATAGAGAAAAACCGCTCTATCGACCCCTTTCCCGCATTGTGAGGACTATCTCGGCCACAACTGAAACCTGTCAAGAACAAGCTATCGTCCCTTTCATGGATTCTTGACAGGTTTCTTTCCTCCCCACTATGCCTTGCAGAATTGGTTGAGTACCTATTTGAGTACCTTTGCATTTGAGGACGCGCAAATCCTTTCTTTTCTAAGTATTTGAGGGTAGCCCGGAGAGTTCAAATCTCCCTTCCGCTACGAAACGGCACAGATCAGTGATTTGACCTGTGCCTTTTTTTCGTGTTTCTTTTTCTTCCCCAAAAAACTCTTGCAAAATCTATCATTCCATCCTATAATAAAAGTCAAGGAATAGACTATCAATTATTTTACCATTAAACACATTTCCCTGATACACGCAGAAAAACAGGAGGTGCCCACATGATTATCAATACAGGCGGACGAACCGACACAGTACAGTATTACAGCGAATGGCTCCTTAACCGCTTCTCGGAGGGGTATGCCCTCTCGCGCAATCCCCTCTTTCCAAACAAGGTTACGCGTTACGAGCTGACGCCCGAAACAGTGGACTGCGTCGTCTTCTGTTCCAAAAACTACCGGCCGATTCTCCCGCGCCTTAAGGAGATTACCGGCCGTTTCCACACCTATTTCCACTACACCATCACCGCCTACGGAAAAGACTTGGAACCCGGCGTGCCCTCCATCGAGGAAAGCATGGAGACGCTCATCGCCCTCTCCCGCCAGGTGGGAAGGGAGCGCGTTGCGTGGCGGTACGACCCGGTTCTTCTCACAAAAACCTATACCATCTCCCGACATCTGGAAACCTTTGAAGCGATGGCAGGCGTCCTGGCGCCCTACATAGACCGCTGCATTTTCAGCTTCGTGGAAATGTACAAAAAGCTGGAAACCAACATGCCCGAGCTGATCCCCTTATCGGAAAAGGATAGGGACGAACTGGCCGAGGGGCTGGGCGCCATCGCGGGAAAACACGGGATTTATCTCCAGACCTGCGGCACAAACGGAGATTATTCCCGTTACGGCATCCACGCCTCCGGCTGCATGACCCTCGACATTTTAGGACAGGCAAACGGAATCTCCTTTAAAAACTTAAAGCACAAAGGCATGCGCCAGGGCTGTCACTGCATCGAAAGCCGCGACATCGGCGCCTATGACACCTGCTTAAACGGCTGCAAATACTGTTATGCAAACAAAAGCCCCAAAAAGGCGCGGGACAACTTCCCGCTCCACGATCCCGCCTCGCCTCTGCTGTTGGGCCATCTAAGGCCGGAAGACACCATCATCCGGGGCGCGCAGAAAAGCTTTCTGGCAAAGGAAATGCCTGACAGAACATAGAACCGGAGGTACATCGCCATGAATTCCCCGATCATTCAGGAAGTGAACGTCAAAAGCATTCTCTCCAAATCCAATCTGCCGGTATGTGAATATTCCGTCAATCCATACGTCGGCTGCACCCACGGCTGCAAATACTGCTACGCCTCCTTCATGAAGCGGTTCACCGGCCATCCGGAGCCCTGGGGCACCTTTTTAGACGTAAAATACTGGCCAAAAATCAAAAATCCAGGAAAATATGCAGGAAAAGAGCTGTTCATCGGCTCCGTCACCGATCCCTATAATCCCCAGGAGGAAGTCTTCGGGCGCACGCGTGAACTTCTTCTCGAGTTAAAGGGAAGCGGCGCCAAAATAAGCATCGCCACAAAAAGCGACTTAATCCTGCGGGATCTGGAGCTCATAAAGACCTTCCCCGGCGCACGCGTATCCTGGTCCATCAACACCCTGGACGAAGTCTTTAAAAACGACATGGATGACGCAGTATCCATAAAGCGGCGGCTTTCCGCTATGGAAGCTTTCCACCAGGCCGGAATCCGCACCACCTGCTTCATCTCCCCGATTTTCCCAGGCATCACGGACGTAAAAGCCATCATCCGCCGCGCAAAAGGCTGCTGCAACCTGATCTGGCTGGAAAACCTCAACCTGCGCGGAAGCTTTAAACCAGTCATCCTGGACTATATCCGCAATAAGTATCCCGACCTAGTTTCTCTGTATGAGGAAATTTATACCCACCAGAACAGGAATTACTGGATAAACCTCGATGCAGAGCTCAAATCCTTTGCCGCCAGGGAAGGCCTGGACTATAAGACAAACGACGACAGCATGGAACGCCCCTTTGAAGCGCCTCCCGTCGTCGTCAACTATTTTTACCATGAACAAATCAGAAAATCAGCCAGAAAGGAGTGAGCGTCATGCCGGAACTTCCCGAAGTCGAAACCATGAAACAAATCCTTGAGCCGCAGCTTCGCGGGCTCACCATTGAAAGCATCCTCGCAAACCGGCCGGAGGTGATCGCCCATCCCTCTGACGAGGATTTCTGCCGCCGCCTTTTGGGCCAGACCTTTTCCTCCATGGGACGGCGCGGAAAATATCTGATTTTCCATATGGAAAACAAAAGCCGCATCCTTCTCCATCTCCGCATGACCGGCTGCATACTTCTCGCGCCGGCGGATTATCCCGAGGAAAAGCACACACATCTCGTATTCCGGCTAAGCGGCGAAAAAAAGCTGCTCTTTTCCGACACGCGCCGGTTCGGCCGCTTCTGGCTCTTTGACGAGGGCGAGGCCGACTCATACAGCGGCGCAGAAAATCTCGGGCTGGAGCCATTTTCCGATGGCTTTACTGTTTTGTACCTAAAAAGCCGGCTGGGGAGCAGGAAAAAAGCCATAAAAGAATGCCTGATGGACCAGTCTGTCATCGCCGGCATCGGAAACATCTACTCCGACGAAATCCTTTTTTCGGCCGGCATCTCCCCCGGCTGCCCTGCCGGCCGCCTGAAAGAAGAGGACTGGGAGCGGCTGGCCGTTCTCATCCCGGAGCGCCTCTCCTACTTTATCGAAAAAGACCGGCTCACGCCGGAAGAATATCTGGAGACAAAAGGGAAAGATTACCGCAATGCGCCTTATCTTCAGGTTTACGGCCAGGCCGGAAAGCCGTGCCCGGTCTGCGGCAGGCTTCTCTGCAAAAGCGCCATCGGCGGCCGCACCAGCACCTTCTGCCCCAACTGCCAGAAGGAGCGCTCTTAAAGCAAACGCATGCGCCGCCAGCTTCTTCTGCCTGCCGGCCATAAAAAAGGGACGCCGCCGGTTTTTCCTCCGGCAGCGTCCCTCTTTCTTACGCATATTCTTTATTTCGTTTCCAGACCCATCTCTTCCCGTACTTCCTTGAAGCACTTCACGATGAAATCGATGTCCTCTTTCGTATGGCTTGCACAAACCTGGGTACGGATTCTGGCTTTTCCCTTCGGTACAACCGGATAGGAGAAAGCAACGACGTAAACGCCCTTTTCCATCATCCTCTTTGCAAATTCGCCGGCCAGTCTCTCGTCGTAGAGCATGACAGGCACGCAGGGATGCGTTCCCGGAATGATATCAAAGCCGTTGTCAACAAGAAGCTTTCTGTAATATGCCGTAACCTCTTCCAGATGATCTCTTAATGCCGTGCTCTCCTGAAGCATGTCAAAAAGCTCAAGGCTTGCGCCTACGATGGCCGGTGCCAGAGTGTTGGAGAACAGGTATGGACGGCTTCTCTGACGAAGCAGGTCGATGATCTCCTTGCGGCCGGAGGTGTAGCCGCCGGACGCTCCGCCGAGGGCTTTTCCGAGGGTACCGGTGATGATGTCCACACGGCCTTCGACGCCGTTATGCTCCGGCGTTCCGCGGCCTGTCTTTCCGACAAAGCCTACGGCATGGCTGTCGTCCACCATAACGAGCGCATGGTACTTGTCAGCCAGGTCACAGACGCCCTTTAAGTTGCAGATGATGCCATCCATGGAGAAAACGCCGTCGGTAGCGATTAACTTGATTCTGGCGCCTGCCGCGTCTGCTTCCTGAAGCTGCTTCTCCAGGTCTTCCATGTTGTTGTTTTTATAACGATAGCGTTTTGCCTTGCAGAGGCGGACGCCGTCGATGATGGATGCGTGGTTTAACTCGTCGCTGATGACGGCATCCTGCTCGGTGAGGATCGTCTCGAAAAGGCCGCCGTTGGCATCGAAGCAGGAGGAGTAAAGGATCGTGTCATCCGTTCCGAGGAACTCGGAAATCTTCTTCTCCAGCTGTTTGTGGATATCCTGGGTGCCGCAGATGAAACGGACGGAAGCGCAGCCGTAGCCTCTCTCGTCGTATGTCCTCTTTGCAGCATCGATCAGCCTCTGGTTGTCGCCAAGACCAAGGTAGTTGTTGGCACACATGTTGAGAACCTCGCGTCCGTCCTCCAGCTTTACTCTCGCACCCTGTGCGGAAGCAATGGGAGCCTCGCCCTTAAACAGGCCGGCAGCCTTGATGTCCTCAACCTCTTTTGCATAAATACTTAAAATATCATTTTTGCGTTCCATACTGCATCTCCTTTAATCATTGATATGAGCCCAGTCCAGGATTACCTTGCCGGACTGGCCGGAAATCATTGCCTCAAAGCCCTTCTCATAGTCGCGGATATCGAAATGATGGGTGATGATCTCGGAAATATCCAGGCCTGCCTGAAGCATCGTCGTCATCTTGTACCAGGTATCCCAAACCTTTCTTCCGTAAATTCCGCGCAGGTTCAGTCCGTTGAAGATCACCGTCTCAAGATCGACCTTGCACTCCGTTCCCTGAAGGCCAAGGAGCGCAATCTTTCCGCCGTGCTTCATGTTGTGGATCATGTCTGCAAGTCCTGCCGGGCTTCCGGACATTTCCAGTCCGATATCAAAGCCCTCGGTCATGCCGATGCTCTTCATCACGTCTGTCAGCTTCTCATTTGCCAGGTTTACGGTCCTTGTGGCACCCAGCTTCTTTGCCAGGTCAAGGCGGTAATCGTTAAAGTCTGTGATGACAACGTGGCGCGCGCCTGCAAACTTCACGATGGCGGCTGCCATGATGCCGATGGGGCCTGCGCCCGTAATTAACACGTCCTCACCCAGGACATCATAGGAAAGGGCCGTATGGGTTGCGTTTCCGAACGGATCGAAGATCGCGTACATTTCCTCCGGGATGTTGGGATTGCACGGCCATACGTTGGAGGACGGGATTACCAGGTATTCCGCGAACGCGCCGTTCCTGTTTACGCCGACGCCCTTTGCGTCCTTGCAGTTTTCCTTATGGCCTTCCAGGCAGTTTCTGCACTTTCCGCATGTGATATGGCCCTCGCCGGATACGAGATCGCCGACCTTGAAGCCCTGGACACCAGGTCCGACCTCCACGATCTCGCCCACATACTCATGGCCTGCCGTCAGGCCAATCGGGATTGTGTGCTGTGCCCAGTCGTTCCACTGGTAAATATGTACGTCCGTACCGCAGATGGCCGTCTTGTGGATCTTAATCTTCACGTCGTTGGGGCCTACCTCCGGGATCGGCACACGTTTCATCCAGAGACCTTCCTCCGGTTTTTCCTTTACTAAAGCCCACATTAAATTATCCTGCATGACTTTTCCTCCTTGTACATGGATTTTGGCCCGGGAACCGTCGTCCGCGGCGCCTTTATACTACCATCATAAACGCGGAACGGAAAAATAGCAAGCTCTTTTTTCCGTCTCAGGCGAACATTTTTGCCTGGCATGTATTTGTGCGGCGTACATGTACAGTTGTCTTTTACGGAAAAACAAAAGGAAATTGTTTAAATTTTGTGCACTTTTTCACCATGCTTCAGTGCAGCAAAGAACCTGGCGCACATAAAAAATCCCGGAAGCCTCTGCCCCGGGATTTCCTGGTTTTTATTTTGTTTCCGATTTCCCGAATGCCTCTAACGCCGGGATGAGCAGGCCGCCTGCGCTGTTTCCAAGCGTCATGAGAAGCAGGTAAAGGACTGCCTTCCCCGACCAGACGCCGGCAAGGGAAAAATAAAACATGTTTGCCACGCAGTGTTCAAACCCGCAGAGGATAAAGACGCTGACGCAGACAAATAAAATCAGCGGGTTCCCTTTCTTTTTGAAGCCGTCCACGGCCGCGTACATCAAAAACCCGCAGAACACCGACAGAAGGAAAATGCTGGCCGGCGTATCGGAAAGCTTTACCGCGGCGATTTCCCCGGCCCTGGCGCTTATGCCGCTGATCCTGGACATGAGGACGCAGGCGGCGCCAAGTCCCGTACCTGCCAGGTTCCCGGCCCATGTAAGAGCGAGAAGCAGGCCGTAGCCGGCCTTATCCTCCTGCCCGATCAGATATCCCACCTTGCCGGTATAAAGATGAAGCCCGTTTAACACAATGACATAAAGCCCCACGGCAAAGAGCAGGGCTCCCGCCGTCGTATTTTCCACGGAAAGATACACGGTGCCGCCGATGGCAATGGAAAGCCCGGCCGCTGCCGCCGACAAAAAAATCCACACGCGGTTTTTCATCGCACATCCCTCATTCCGTTCAGGTATCCGGCGCTCCGGATCACATGGGATGCCAGCACGGAGGACGTCACGCTTCCGACGCCGCCCGGCACCGGGCTTATGAGGGAGGCCTTCGCAGACACAGCCTCAAAATCCACGTCGCCGCAGAGCGCACCGTCCTCATCCACATTGATCCCCACATCGGCCACGACGGCTCCGTCTGCGATCATGTCTGCCGTTATCATTTTCGCCTTCCCGGCTGCCGCCGCTAAAATTTCAGCGCTGCGGCAGGCCTCCTTAAGGTCTTTTGTCCGTGTGTGACAGACAGTCACCGTGGCATTGGCCTTTAAAAGCAGCATGGCAAGAGGCTTTCCAACCACCATGCTTCTTCCGACCACCGTCACCCGCTTCCCGGAAAGCTCCACGCCGTAATGCTCGAAAAGCTTCATAACTGCTTCTGCCGTACACGGCGCAAAGCCGCTCTCGTCCCCGGAAAATACCTTGGCGATGTTGACCGGGCTCATGCAGTCCACATCCTTTAACGGGTTGATCATGGCCTTTAACGGCTCTTCATCCAGGTGCTTCGGAAGCGGCCGGAACAAAAGAATCCCGTGAACCGACGGATCCTCGTTTACCGCCTGGAATTCCTGCTCCAGTTCTGCCTGGCCAATGGTTTCCGGAAGCTCATGGACGCGGCACTCGCCTCCAACCATCTCCATCCGTTTCTTTGCCCCGCGCTCGTATGCCAGGTCATCCGGCCTGGCCCCCACACGCACAATGGCAAGGCATGGCACAATCCCTTTTTCCTTCAAAGCATGCACCTGTTCCTCCATGCTTTCCTTCATGGCCTTCGCCGTTTCGGCGCCCTTCATGACTCCGCTCATGTATTCCACCATCCTTTCCTCAGCGGATTTTTTTCAATGCGTTCCCGTAAATCTCTTCCTTTTTCTTTCTGCCCTCTTTTATCAGGCGGTCCGCCTTTTCATTAAGCATTTCCGCCTTTTCCCGGTCTGCCATGAGCTTCGTATTGATGAACACGTTTAAGGAAGCGCCTTCCAACGCCGCCTCGGCAAACAGGGCGCCGACACCGGCATCGCTGACGGCCAGACGGCTTCCCTTCTCTTCCACGACGGAGAGGAAATCCATGGCCTCCAGAACGGTTTCCATGATTTCAAGCGGGACGACGCTGGCGCCGTAAAGAGCCTGCTCCAAAATCTCTCCCCGCTCCTCCTTCGGAAGCCCGTAAGCCTTTGAGAGCGGCTCGAAGGCCTCCGCGTCCTTGTCCGTCAGCTCCACGAGCCGGTTTCGGATCTCCTCCAGCCGGCTCCTGGCCGCCTTGATCTCTTCCTCTGCGCCGGCGTATTTTTTCTTCCCGACGGTCAGATTTGCCACCATCATGCCGAGCGCCGCAGCAAATGCCCCCACGGCCGCACAGGCGCCGCCGCCGCCCGGCACCGGCTGGGAGGAGGAAAGCTCCTCCAGAAATCCCGTCGTTTTCTTTTCCAGCATCATCGTCTTCATCCCCTCTGTGAAACACTTACAATCAGTTTCTGATGCTTCCATTATACCCCAACGCCACGGCGCCTGCAACTGCATTCGCACGGGAACGCCGCTCCCCCTCCAGTAGGCTTCTATAAAGAAAATAAACTTTTTGTATCAAAAGTGTTACGTTTTATTAACATTCTTTTAAGCATATTGAAACACCTTCTCTGTTGTGTTATAATTCAGGCAAGTTGTTAATAATAATAAGCGTATTGGTCCATCCTTATCCGAGTGGAAGGAGGCATCCTTATGAAACAGTTCATTAAAAAGTACGGTCATGTCTGGATCCTGTCCTACGGACTTATTTACCTGCCCTGGTTCGCCAGGCTCCAGGAAAACGTCGGAAAGCCTTACAATGTCATGCACGTCGGCCTGGATGACTATATTCCGTTCAACGAGTATTTCATCGTCCCCTATCTCTTATGGTTCCTCTATGTAGGCGGTACGATTGCATACTTCTTTTTCCGAAGCAAGGAAGACTATTACAGGCTGTGCACCTTCCTCTTTACCGGAATGACCATCAGCCTCTTAGTCTGTACCCTCTTCCCCAACGGAACGGATTTCCGCCCGGCCATCGACCCGGACAAGAACATCTTCTGCTACCTGGTGTCGGTGCTCTGGAAGATTGATCCGTGCATCAACGTCTTTCCGAGCATCCATGTGTACAACTCCATCGGTGTACACATTGCCGTCTGTCACAGCGAGCTTTTAAAGAAAAACAGGCCGCTGGTGATCGGCTCCGGGATCCTGATGGTTTTAATCTGCATGGCGACCGTATTTTTAAAACAGCATTCCGTCATCGACGGCGTCGGCTCCCTGTTAATGACAGCCGTGATTTACCCGATTGCCTATGCGCCGGAATCGCTGCGAAAAAGAAAATACGCAGGAGAGACCTTCAATCTCTGATGCCTGCGTACCCTTACGAAAGATAAAGAACCGGTGTTCCACGGTATGAAAACCGCGGAAACGCTCCGGTTCTTTCTTTATTTCATTTAAAATTTCATCAATATCCGGCCGTTCTGTCCACCAGATTTCTCATGGGCGTTCCCTTCGTCCATGCCTCAAGGTTCTCACCTGCGATCCTCACCACCCGCTCAAAGGTCTCGGAAAGCCAGAAATTTCCGGCCACATGGGGCGTAATCACAAGATTTTTCGCTTCCCAAAGGCGATTTTCTGCCGGAAGGGGCTCCGGCTCCGTCACATCAAGCCCGCAGCCGCCGAGGTGCTCTTCCTCCAGCACCTTAAAAAGTGCCTCCGGGTCGATGGCATTCCCGCGCCCCGCGTTGATTAAGAACGCACCTTTTTTCATGGCGCGCAGCCGCCTTTCATCCATCAGATGATCGGTAGCGTCGCCGCCGGGAAGGATCATGGCCACAATGTCGGCACGACCCAAAACTTCGTCCAGCTTCTCCATGGTGTACTGCTCGTCCAGATACTCCGGCTTTTCCTTTTCCGTCCGGCGGATGCCGATGACATAGGCGCCCAGCGCCTTCATCTTCCTGGCATAATCGCCTCCGATGTCGCCGAGTCCCAGAACGAGCACCGTGGCGCCCTCAACGGAAATGATGGGGCCCATAGCCTTCCACTCATGGCTTTTCTGGTTGTCGCGGTACTGGTGCAGGCGGCGGATCAGCATAAAGGTCAGCGCCAGCATGTGCTCCGATACGGCAAGCCCGTAAGCGCCGGCCGAGTTTGTGAGGATCGTGCTGTCCGAAAGCACGCCCGGCTTTACATAGGCGTCGGCTCCGGCCGAGTTAAGCTGGAACCACTCCAGCTTCTTTGCCTTAGACACCTTTTCCGGCGGGAGATTGCCGATGATGGCGTCGGCACCCTCGATTAACTCCTCTCCGGCCTGGGAACCTGGGACGTACTGGAAGCAGCAGTGGAACCTTCCGTCCGCGGCTTTCTTTTCCAGATACGCCTTGTGCTCTTCCGTGACGGGAATCGTCACAAGGATCTGTTTTCTCTCATATTCCATTACGCCTGCCCTCCGATCTCCTTCGTGGCCTCACGGAGCCATTCCTTCTCTTCTCCGTCCAGATACGGAGAAAGCTTTTCATAGACCTGCTTGTGGTACTCGTTTAACAGGTGGATGTCCGACGGCTCCATGACGGAAATGTCAATGGCTTCCGTGTCGATGGGCGCAAACGTCAGCGTCTCAAACTGCATGAACTGGCCGTACAGATTCTTTTCAGCTTTCCGGCAGAGAATCAGGTTTTCCGTCCGGATTCCATGGCTTCCTTCGATATAAAGCCCCGGCTCGTTGGACGTCACCATGCCTTCCTCCAGGATACAGCTATCCTGGCGCTCCGGGACGATTCTCCAGCGGAAACCGTTGGGCCGCTCATGGACGTTGGAGAGGAAGCCGACGCCGTGGCCGGTTCCGTGGTTGAAATCCAGGCCAAGCTTCCAGAGGGGGCCTCTGGCCAGGTAGTCCAGATTGATGCCGCGGCAGCCGTAGAGGAATTTTGCGTCGGAAAGCCTCAGCATTCCCATGAGCACCAGCGTGTAGTGAAGCTTCTCCTCGTGGGTCAGCTCTCCGAGGGCGATGGTTCTCGTCACATCCGTCGTCCCCTCATAATACTGTCCGCCGGAGTCCACGAGATAAAGGCCTCTGGCTTCGATTTCCGATTCCGCCCCCTTCGCGGCATGATAATGGCACATGGCGGCGTTGGCGCCGTAAGCGGAAATGGTCGGGAAGCTGGGGCAAAGGTAGCCCTCCTGCTCTTTTCTGAGGCTCTCCAGATATTCTGCTGCCTCAGTCTCCGTGATCCGCATCTTTCCTGCATTCTTCTTTAACCAGAAGATGAACTTCGTGAGGGCGACGCCGTCTTTGATGTGGGCTTTCCTCATGTTTTCCATCTCCGTGCGGTTCTTCACGGCCTTCATCATGGACGTGGGATTCATGGCCTCAATGAGGCGGCAGCTTCCGTCAATGGCGCGGTAGAGGGCAAAGTTCACTTTTGCCGGCTCTAAAAGCACCGACTGGCTGCGGAGTCCGGCTGCTGCGCCGTAAATTCCCTCATAGGGGAGAAGCTCGACGCCGTTTTCCTCAAAATATGCCTTCACTTCCGCAGAAAGGCGGCTCTGATCCATAAAAAGCTTCGCCGTCTCTCCCGTGAGGATCATATGGGCTGCCGGAAGCGGATTCCCGTCCTCCGGGTTCTTCCGGATATTTAAAAGCCAGGCAATGTCATCGAGGCTTGAGAGCACATGGACGTCTGCGCCGCAGTCCTCCATGGCCTTTCTCACATCGGAGAGCTTCTCCTTCGCACTCTTTCCTGCGTACTGCTCAGAAAGCACCCACACCTCCGGAGAGGAAAGTGCCGGACGGCTTTCCCACACGGCGCCCGCCAGATCAGAATCCGTCGAAAGCGTCACGTGTTTCTTCTTCATCAGAGCCTCAAGCTTAAGGCCTGTCTCTGCATTGACAACGCGGCCGTCAAAGCCCAGGATCCCGTTTTCCGGGAGCGTCTCCGCCAGATACGCTTCGATGGTGGGAACTCCCTCCTGCCCCATTTTCATGAGCTCCGTCTCCTGGCCTTCCAACTGGTGTGCCGCCTGTACAAAGTAGCGGCCGTCGGTCCAGAGCCTGGAAAAGTCCTTCGTAACCACCATGGTTCCCGCAGAACCTGTGAAGCCGGAGAGGAATTCCCGGCACTTAAAATACGCCTCCACGTCCTCGGAATCATGGAAATCCGAGGACGGGACGTAATACGCATCCATGCCGTGCGTCTCCATCTGCTCCCTGAGCTTTCTCAGTCTTTCGTTTGCCATTATTTTGTTACCCCCGTTTCTATACCTTTTTCTTCTATAAAGATGCTGGGCCAAAAGGTGGTTTGACCCAGCATATCTTCTATAATTAAAGCAGCGGGATTCCCGCCTCCTTTGCTGCCTTCATAACCTCTTCCGGCCATATGGACGCCTGGATCTCGCCGATATGGGCTTTTCTTAAGAAAAACATACAAATTCTGGACTGGCCGATGCCGCCGCCGATGGTAAGCGGAAGCTCCCCGTTTAAGAGCGCCTTGTGGAAGTCCAGTTCCATCCGCTCTTCACAGCCGGCCGCCTTTAGCTGGCGGCGCAAAGATTCTTCGTCCACGCGGATACCCATGGAGCTGATCTCAAAGGCACTGTCAAGAACCGGATAGTAGACGATGATATCTCCGTTTAACTTCCAGTCGTCGTAGTCCGGCGCCCGTCCGTCGTGTGGTTCCCCAGATCTCAGCTTATCACCGATCTGCTCGATGAATACGGCCTTATGGAGCTTCGCAATCCTGTTCTCCCGCTCCTTCGGCGTGCAGTCGGGATACATGTCTTCCAGCTCCTGCGACGTGATGAATTCAATGTGATCCGGAAGCACGCGCCCTATGTAGTCGTACTCATATGCCATGTAGTCCTCGGTGACTTTTAAGGCCTTGTAAACCGCTTTCACCGTGTTCTCAAGCGTCTCCCGGTTCCTCTCTTCTCTGGTGATGATCTTTTCCCAGTCCCACTGATCCACATAGATGGAGTGGAGGTTGTCGGTGTCTTCGTCCCTGCGTACTGCGTTCATGTCCGTATATAGCCCTTCTCCCGGAACAAAACCGTACTTCTTTAACGCGTACCGTTTCCATTTTGCGAGAGAATGGACGATCTCCGCCTGACGGCTTCCTTCCTTGATATCAAATCCCACCGGCCGCTCCACGCCGTTTAAGTTGTCGTTGAGGCCAGACTCCGGAGTGACAAAAAGCGGCGCCGAAACACGCGTCAGATTTAACTGTCTTGTCAGCTCTTTCTGAAAAAAATCTTTGACAATTTTGATTGCAGTCTGGGTTTCCCGAAGATCAATTTTGGGCTCATACCCTGCCGGAACGTAAAATTTCATGTCAGATCCCACCTTTCTATTTAATAATTAGACAACTATACCACTTTTCCTTTTAAATGTAAACAGGAATTTTTCCAGTGGGATTTCATATGGTAATAGTGATAAGAACCTGATACAGGAGATGCCATGCCAATGTATATTCCCGTAACCGGGACGCTGACCCGCATAAGCTGGCCCGAAGGCAGCCGGGCCTCCATGGGCTGTACCATGACGCTCACGCTCCAGACCGGGGATCAGGGGATCGTGAACTTCACCCTGCCCTCCTCGGCCTATGTGCTGAACGCCAGGCAGTTTGCCGTCGGCGACCGGATCACCTGCTTTTACGAAAACAATGTCGCAGTCCCGCTCATTTACCCGCCCCTTTACCGGGCCGTTGCCGCCGCACATACGCCAGCCGGGACGACTGCCGTCCTGGACACCTTTAACAATCAGCTCACCAATTCTGATGGGACGATCCGCTTAAACATGTCCTCCAAAACCACTAAGACTGTCCTTCCAAACGGCCAGCTTTTCGTCGGCTATCTGGCAGGAAAGACGCTGCTCGTCCTCTATACCTCCTCGACGCGCAGCATTCCGGCCCAGACGACGCCGGAACAGATCGTCGTGTTCTGCCAGGATATGCAGGACACATAACCGAACCGCAGACGCGGACGGCGCGTCCATGCCGCCGGGCAGGGGAACATTTCCCTGCCCGATCATCGTACACGGCCGCATTCCATGTTTTTGCGCTGAAAAAAGGCCCTGGTCTTTTTTGACCGATGGGCCTTTCTTTTATGACTGTCCGATGAGGTCGAGGATCTGGCGGATGTTCTTTTTCCCAAAGCTTGGCTGTTTCCCGTTTATCAGAAGGCAGGGGACGCTCATGACCTGGTATTTATCTTTATACGCCGGGAAATGGTTCAAGTCGTAGACCTCTGCCGTCACAGACTGGCGTTCCGCAGCAATCCGCTGGGCGGCCGTCACAAGCTCCGGGCACATGGTGCAGGATAAAGACACCAGGATTTTCATATCCACCGGCGTTTCCATGGCGGCAATCCGCTCCCGCACGTCTTCGTCGATGGCCTGTCCCGGCCCGGCCGCGTTGTAGAGGCCGAGGATAAACGACGTAAATTCGTGACCGCCGGGAACGCCGTGAAAGGCGAGCCCCGTCTCGCTTCCGTCCTGTTTGCAGATGCTTACGCAGGGCGCCTCCGCGCCGTCCTCCATGTGGACTTCCACGGAAAGCTTATCCGTAAGGCCGGCCAGGGCTTCCATATATTCCTTAAGCTCCTCCGATACCGGGCGGCCATCGAGGAACAGCTTTAAAACCAGCGGCTGTGCCATTTTTTCAAAAACCGTATGGAGCTGGGACAGCATTTCTTCCGAAAACAGGCCTTCCTGCTGTTTTCCTTCTTTTTCTTCTTGTTCCTTTTGAACTTTGGGAAGCCGCGTTACCGGCTGCTTCGGCCGCAGGCCGGTCTTCTTCTGGAGGCCTGCCGCATACCGCTCCAGCTCCGTGGCCGCAACGGCGCCGTCTCCCACGGCCGTCACCACCTGGCGCAGGTTTTTCACACAGATATCGCCGGCGGCGTACAGCCCGTCCACACTCGTCTTCTGTCCCCGGTCTGTGATCACATAGCCGTGCTCATCCAATTCGGCCAGCCCCTTCACAAGCTCCGTGGCCGGCTCATAGCCTGCAAACACGAAAATGCCGAAGGTCTCGCCTTCCGGCGGCCGGTACTCCGTGACCTCGCCGGTGATGCGGTTTTTATAGCGGAGAAGCCGCAGGGCCGAATCGCCGTCGGCCTCCACCACCTCGGTGTTGGTGAGAATCGTGATTTTTTCGTTGTTTCTCGCCGGGTCTGCCGACGCCTTCGCACAGGTGAAATCTTCTCCGCGGATCAGGATTGTCACATGCCTCGCATATTTCGTCAGGAACACGCTCTCTTCCGCCGCGGCAAAGCCGCCGCCGACCACAAATACGTCCATGCCCGTGAAAAACTCGCCGTCACATGTGGCACAGTAGGCGACGCCGTGGCCGCGGAACTCTTTTTCGCCCCGGAATCCCACCATCCTGGGATGGGCACCGGACGCCAGAAGGACGCCGAAGCAGGAAAGCGTCCCGCGGCTTGTCTCCACGGATTTGATGTCCCCCTCCATGGAGAGGCCTGTGACCTCCGCCGAAAGGAACTCCGCGCCGAAGGCCTGCGCCTGCCGCCTCATGGTTTCCGTCAGCTCTGCGCCGTTCGTCGCCCCGACGCCGGGATAATTGACGACCTCCGAGGTAATCGTAATCTGCCCGCCGAACCGCTCCTTCTCCACGACGACAACACGGTAGCGGGCCCTCGCCAGGTACAGCGCGGCAGTCAGCCCTGCCGGGCCGCCGCCGATCACCACTGCGTCGTAGAGGTTTTCCATCTTTGCCCCTTCCATAGGCTTATAACTGCCCCACCAGGTCAAGGCTCGGTTTTAACGTCTTCTCGCCCGGTTTCCACTTGGCCGGGCAAACCTCGTCGCCGTGCTCATGGACGAACTGGCTGGCCTGGAGCCTGCGGAACAGCTCGTCGGCGTTGCGCCCCACGTTGCCTGCCGTCACCTCATACGCTACGATCTTTCCCTCCGGATTCACAATGAAGCTTCCCCGCTCCGACATGCCGTCGGCCTCAATATAAACCTCAAAATCTTTGGAAAGCGCATGGGTCGGATCGGCTAACATCGGGAATTTCAGCTTTTTGATCCTGTCGGAGACATCGTGCCATGCCTTGTGGACGAAATGGGAATCGCAGGACACGGAGTAGATTTCACAGCCTGCTGCCTGGAATTCTTCATATTTATCAGCCAGATCCTCTAACTCCGTCGGGCACACAAAGGTGAAATCGGCCGGGTAGAAAAAGAATACGCTCCATTTTCCGAGGATATCGCTCTTTGTCACAGTCTGAAAGGCGCCGTCTTGAAAGGCCTGTACGGTAAAATCACTGACTTCTTTGTTAATCATGGACATGCTTGGTTCCTCCTTAAATGATATCTTCCTGTTTTTGAGTTAGTTAATTCTAACTTGTGTGTTATCATACCATCTGACAGGAAGAAAAGTCAAGAAATGATATTGATAATTTTTATTATTATCATCAGCAAGTCCATATTTTATGCATGGTAATTTTTAACATTCCTGCAAAAAAGTTTTTAAAATACGGCAAAAGGGAGTGTCGCAAAATCATCAAAATAGATGATTGAGCGGCACTTCTGCTTGTTACAGCAAAAAATCCGGCGCTCCCTATGGTTTCAGAGCAGATCGCCGGATTTTTGCCGTACTTTAATAAAACCTTTCGGTTTTATGATTTTTCTATGCAGTTTTTACTTCAAACAGATGGCTTCCTGTCCGGCCATTTTGGATCTTAGCATGCAATTTATTCAGATTATACCCCAGGCACAGCAGTAGG
>JAGTTQ010000001.1:55588-56016 GCA_018223415.1 Eubacteriaceae bacterium Marseille-Q4139
CAGGTGTAGGTGTCTGTCTCTTCCTTATACGCCATATTTTCCCGTTTGCTGATGTCTTTCTTAAATCTTCTCTTTTTACATTTTTCGTAGGTCTGCGGTTTGATGTAAGGGATCTGACCCTGGCTTTTCAGATATTCATAAGCCTCTTCGCTTTCATACCCCGAATCCGCAGTCACACTGGGATATCGAAATCCCAGGTTCACTTCCATGTTTTTCAGAAACGGCACCAGTGTCCATACATCATTCCGATCCTGAAAAATCCCAGCTGCCACAATGTATTCGCTGTCCACTGCGATCTGGACGTTATATCCAGGTTTCAGCTGGGCATTCCTCATATGATCATCCTTCATGTGCATAAAAGTGGCATCCGGATCCGTCTTGCAGTAGTTATTCCGGCCCTGGAAACTAGCTGTATGCCAGTCATAGAT
>JAGTTQ010000001.1:656152-943463 GCA_018223415.1 Eubacteriaceae bacterium Marseille-Q4139
CTCCTTGCCGCCCACAATCAGCTCACACAAGCTGAGAATGAAGTCGGACTTGAGGGACAGCGGGCTTTCATCGTCCGAGTAATCCAGGTTCAGGTCCATGGGGTTGATGTAGTTGGTGGAAGTGGGCGAAATCTTAATGACCTGCCCGTGCAGGCGTTCCACCAGGGGCGCGTACTCTGCCTCCGGGTCACAGATGATGACATCATCTGTTGTGAGCAGAAAACAGTTGGCGATCTCACGCTTGGCGCTGAAGGACTTGCCGGAACCCGGCGTACCAAGGATCAGGCCGTTGGGGTTTTTCAGCAGCTTGCGGTCCACCATGATGAGGTTGCTGGACAAGGCATTGATGCCATAGTACAGCGCCTCTTTACCGTTCTGGAAAAGTTCCTGGGTGGTAAACGGCACGAAGATGGCCGTGGAACTGGTAGTTAGACCGCGCTGAATCTCAATCTGATTGAGACCCAGGGGCAGGCAGCTCATCAGCCCTTCTTCCTGCTGGAAGTCAAGCCTTGTCAGCTGGCAGTTGTACTTCTGCGCGATGGAACTGGCCTGGAATACATTGTTGTCCAGCTGGCGCGGGGTGTCAGCCGTGTTCAGCACCAGGAAAGTCACGAGGAACATTCGCTCGTTGCGGCTCTGCAAATCCTGCAAGAGCTTTTTGGCCTCGGCACCGTAGGTAGCAAGGTCGGAGGGAATGATGTCCATGTCATATCCGGCACGGACTGCTTTTTTCTGTTCCTCGATTTTGGATTTGTCCAGGTCAGTGATCTTGCGCTTGACCGTCTTGATGGCCTTGATCTGGTCTACCGACTGGATATGCAGACTGACAACCAGATTGGATTCCATGTCCAAAAACTCCGCCAGCATTCGGTCATTCAGTTCCGGCGCGAGGATTTGTACGAAGCTGACCGCCCCGTACTTTTTCCCCATTCTGAACTGCTTGCCGGTGCGGAACTCAAACCCAGACGGCGCGATGAAGTCCTTGGTGGACAGGCCACTGGACGGAAGCCAATCCCACTCAAAGCGGAACGGCAGCTGCTCATCCATGTGGAAGATACCGTGAAGCTGGGCAAGTCTTGCCTTACCATCGAGAGTCTCAGCAGCCACGCCCAGACGCTTGAAGTTATTGAGAATGTCGGTCTCAATACGCTCCAAACGTGGTTTGGCCGATTTGATGCTGTCTGCATCAATGCCGAAGGTGAGATACTTGGTTTTGATAAGGCCGTTGTTGCCCTTTGCCAGCTGGTTTTGCAGCATGGTCATGTACTCAACCCGAATACTGTCAAAGTCATCCCCCTGGAGAGGAATGGAAATGGCACGGGCAAAAGTCTCTTTGGAAGCTGCAAGATTCAAAAAAGACAGCTCAAATTTGATCGAGCTGTCGAAGTAGTTGAGAAAATCACACCAGCCCTCAAAGATCGCTGTTTTGTCCTCGTTCTGCGAGAGCTGATAGTTGATGTCCTGGAACTGGATGGTCTTTGTGTAATGGCCGTCTGCCACGCGGCAGATGCCGTCCGGCCACATCCGTTCATAGGGGATGCTGTCCTGAGCCGATTTTTCCTTTTTGTCTGTGCGATTGGCACGGGCAATGGCAGCCTCAATCTGCTTTCTGTCGGCGCGGGACAGTTTTTTCTTTGTTCTGACCGGCTGCACAGCTTTTTCCTCGTTTTTGCCGAGCAGCCGGTGCAGCCAGCTTTTGATTGCCGTGAACAATGTCGTACACCTCCTCGTCAAGATTTGCCTGCCGCTCCAGAGCGGCATAGAAGTTATTGGTGCGGTACGGGCGCTGCTTGGGACGAATCACCGTGACACGGATGATATTCCCTAATACCTTTTCCAGTGGCTGACCGTGTTTTTCATACATCGCCAGCATAAAGAAGGGCAGCATGACAAGCATCATACACATAGCTGCCACGCTGTTTCCCGCAGGCCCCCGGAGCAGAAAGAAAAGCGGTACGCCAATCAGCGCCCCGCCGGTGAAGCAGATCAACTGCCTCTTGGTCAGGTTGAAAGCAACCTTTGTTTTGACTTTGTTTAGGTCTTTTGGTACGGGTACATAAGCCAATGGGATTTCCTCCTTTCTGGTTAGTGTGCGTTAAACACAGCTTTTGCGAGGCTGCTGGTCTTAAAGAGCGTAAAGCACAGCAGAACCGTATAGCCCACACAGCTCCAGATGGCCTTGATAATGTCAGCTTCCGTTGCGATGTTCTGTACCAGCACAGCATAGATCGCCACACAGACGATGATGAGAAACGCCTGGAAGCCAAGGGCAAGCAGAGAACGCAGATAGTTCTGGCCCATGCCGCCCGATTCCTTGCTCATCATGGTAGCCATAGGGATAGGGGCCACCGAAGTCACAAGGTAAATCTCAATCATACGGCCATAAATCACGATAAAGATACAGATATACAGCGCCCACATGGTAAATCCGATGGCGAGGGACTGTACCCATAAGCCAAGCAAAGGCCCCAGGTCCATTTCCATCAGCCGGGATTCCATATCGGTCATTACAGAGGAGATGTCGATAGATGCGTCGGAACCGATGATGCCTGCCGACTGCGCTACTACGCTTTGGGTCATGTCGAACACGCCCATAACGATGTTCCATGTATTGGTGACAAGAAGAATGGCAGCGGCAGATTTGAACACCCACTTGAAGATCATCCAGGTATCCACATCATGCAGGTTGTTTCGGTCGGTAATCATCTGAATCAGCTCCAGCGTCATCACGATAGCTAGGATCACGCCAGCAATCGGCACCATGATGGAGTTGGAGAGATTCTGGATCATGCTGAAAATGCTCCCGTTCCAGCCCTGCGGGGTCTGGCCTACCTGTGTAGCAATGTCTGCGACCTGCTGGTTTACGCTGTCGAACATCCCCGATAAGTTTCCCATGATGCCGCCCACCAGCATTTCTTTGAGCCATTGGGTCAGGGCATCCAGTAAGAAATCCATACGGTGTCAACCTCCTTTCAGCCGCCCCCGCTTAGGGGCAGGGGCGGCAAGGATTTCTTATGACAGCTTAACGACGGGAGCGATTAGACGGTGAACAGGCCGGAAAGCAGGGGTACGAGGACCATGCCGACCACGGCGACGCCAGCGCCAGCCATGAGCTGCTTCATGCCCTGGGACTTTACTGATGTGCGATAAAGAAGTAATAGAAGTGTAAAAAATTTTGCCGTTCCTATCCGGCACTCGCGCGTTGTGTCGGATAGGTCGGGCGTTAGGCTTCGGGCAAGTCAATCTTGCCGACAAAGCTGTAATAAATCTCAATGTCCTGCCTGCGGGTGCCGTTCTCGTCATAGCTGCACTCATGCACGACGATTTTCTCAATCATCTCCCGCAAGAGGGTGGGGGTCAATTCCTCAAAGGCAAGGTGCTTTCGGACGATACCCATAAACTTTTCCGCATTGACGGTGGCGGCCTGCGACTTGGAAAGTTCCTCCTGCAAAGCGGCGGCGCGGTCTTTCAGTTCCCGCTGTTCCTGCTCATAGTCTGCCGACAGTTCCATGAAACGCTCGTCGCTGATTTTGCCGTTCACATTGTCCTCATACAGCCGCTTGATTATGCGGCTCACTTCAGAAATGCGCTCCTGTGCCTGTTCAAGCTGCTTCGTGGCTGCGGCGGTCTTTCTCTTGCCGCCGATCTCGTTCTGCTGGATAAGCAGCTTCACAAAGCGGCTCTCATGCTTGGCGGCATACTCGGTCACTTGCCGGAGATTGGAGAGGACACCGGCGGTCAACAGGTCGGTGCGGATAAAGTGCGCCGTACAGTCGCGGGTGCGCTTCTTGTAGCTGCCGCAGATGTAACAGTCCTGCTTGCGGTTCTTGTTCTGATACCGCTGCTGGTACATCACATGGCCGCAGTCGGCGCAGAACAGCATACCGGAGAACAGCCCCACTTCATCATAGCGGTTCGGGCGTTTGCGCTGCTTGCGTAACTCCTGCACGCGCTCCCATGTTTCCGTGTCGATAATCGGCTCATGGTGGTTCGGGAAAATGGCCTGCTTCTCGATGGGGTTCTCTACGCTGTGCTTGGTCTTGTAAGAGGGCTTCTCCGTCTTGAAGTTTACCAGACAGCCGGTGTACTCCCGGTTTTCCAACAGGTGGACAACGGTATTTGTCGCCCATTTGCACTCATAGCCGGGGTGATAGCGGCGTGTGCTGCCAGTCCGCTGATATTCCAGCGTCCCCGGCGTGGGGATTTGCTGCTCCGTAAGCATACGGGCAATCTTGGTCGGGCCGTTCCCGGCAAGGCAAAGCTGGTATATCTGCTTGACTACCGGCGCGGTTTCCTCGTCAACGATATAGTTCTCGTCCTCGTCCATGAGGTAGCCATACACCGGCTTGCTGGTAACGGGCTTGCCGCTCATGCCTTTTGCTCGTTTTACTGCCTTGATTTTCTTGCTCGTATCTCTCACCAGCCATTCGTTGAACAGATTTCGCAGAGGGGTAAAATCGTTGTCCATGCCGCCGTTTGCGCTGTCCACATTGTCGTTGACAGCGATAAAACGCACTCCCTTTTGAGGGAACAGCATTTCCGTGTAAAATCCCACCTGCAAGTAGTTACGCCCTAACCGGCTCATGTCCTTGACGATGACCGTACCCACTTTCCCGGCTTCAATGTCTGCAAGCATGGCTTGAAAACCGGGCCTTTGAAAGTTCGCGCCGGAATAGCCGTCGTCGGTGTACCAGCGCAGGTTGGTAAAGCCATTCTGTTTTGCAAAGGTTTCGAGTATCCGTTTTTGGTTCGATATGGAATTACTCTCGCCTTGCAATTCGTCCTCATGGGACAATCTCGGATAAAGGGCGGTAATGAGGTTTTGGGTGGCTTGTCTTAACATAAAATCCTCCGTTTCCGACAGCCAGCCCCACTATTCCGTGGTTTCATTGTACCACGGAACAGGGCTGGTTGTATAGCGGCAAAAGTGTCAAATCTGCTTCTTTACAGCTTGTCAAATCGCCGGTTTTTGTGTAGCAGCGGCTTCCGCTTCCAGTACCCGCGCCATTTTGTCGGCGGCGGTGGTGGTAGTGTCTTTCTTGAAATAGCCGGACACGACAAGGACGGAATTGCCCATGCGGATTTCCGTCACACAGTCGGGGCGGCGGGCGGTGCGGGTGTCGGGCTGCTTGTTATCTGCCATAGGCAATACTCCTTTCACTCGTTCATCAGTTCTTTCAAAAGCCCCAGCTTGTCCTGTGCGGCCTTTTTGCGGAAATTGCCGCCGGTACAGCACACCGGGGGACACATTTCCAGCACCCGGTCATAAATCCGGGAATGGGCGGTGTCTTTTGGGTGCTGCAACTCTGAAAGCGTGAGGTTGGTCGTGACGATCAGCGGCTTGCGGCTGCGGTAACGGCTGTCAATCACATGGAAAACCTGTTCCAGCCCGTATTCTGTCCCGCGCTCCATACCGAAGTCGTCAAGGATTAGCAGCGGATAGCGGCAAAGACGGGAAATATATTCATTCCTGCCCTCAAAGCTGGCGGCAAGGTCATTGAGGATAAGGGCAAAATTCGTCATATAGACGGGGATTTCTTTCTCCATG
Organism: Eubacteriaceae bacterium Marseille-Q4139; assembly: GCA_018223415.1. NCBI lineage: Bacteria > Bacillati > Bacillota > Clostridia > Eubacteriales > Eubacteriaceae > Eubacteriaceae bacterium Marseille-Q4139. Next base: position 661,701 of record JAGTTQ010000001.1, read on the forward strand.
AGGGCGTTTGCGATACAGCCCGCAAGGTAACTCTTGCCGGTGCCGACGCTCCCCCAGAACAGGCAGCCCACATTCCCGGCGTAAGCCCGTTCCCAGTTCTTCACATAGTTGCGCGCCCGGATTGCCTGCGGGTTCTGGCCGTTGTCGTTCTCAAAAGTCCAGTCCCGCATGGCGGGGTCGGTAAAGCCCCGGCGTTTCAAGTCCTCTACGGTGTCAAGGTGCTTTTGCCGTTTCTCGGCGGCTTCCCGTTCCTCGCGGGCGGCTCTCTGGCAGTCGCACTCTGCCGGGTGGCGGTCACGGCCAAAGATAGCGGCCTTGTCCGGCGCAAAATAGGCTTCTTTCGGCTTATGGCACTTGCCGCAGTACAGTAAACCGTCCTCGCCGGTGTAGTCCTCCTGCTCCGGGGTGGTGGCGGTCAATCTGTCAATCATTTCTGAAAATGTGGTGTTCATAGGCTCTCTCCCTCCTTGAATGAGTAATCGGGGACGCCCTGTTTTGCGGCTCCCTTTCTGTCCCGGTCTGCCCACATACGGACAGCGGCGGCATAGTTGCGGTAATCTTTCCCGGTGGCGGCGATATACTGGCTCAATTCCTCGATGAACCGTTCCAGCCTGTCGGGGTACTCTGCCTGCAACTCGTCGTATTCGGTCTGTGACAGAAAAATATTCTGGTATCTGCCAAAAGCTGCGGGCGGCTCCCCACTCGCTCCCATTGTTTGGTTCTCTGTAAGGTTGTTTATAGTAGTTTGGTTAGGGGACGGTTTTCCGACCATCATAAGGTCGGTTTTCTGACCATCAGTAGGTCGGTTTTCCGGCTCTGTGAGGGTCGGATTTCCGGCCATCAGTTGGTCGGAAAACTGTACCTGTGGCACACGCGGCACTTTCACATATAGCCGGTTCGGTGCGGAGAAGCCGCCCCGTTCCCGTTCCAAAAGCCCCGCCATGTCCAGTTCGTTAAGCGCCCCCTTTATGGTGGTGCTGCCTTTATCCAGTATTTCGGCTATCTCCGCGATGGGATAGATAATATAAATCCTGCCCTCGTCGTCCTGCCACTTGTTCTTCTGGGAGAGGGTGGAGCGGTCTAACAGCAGCGCATAGAGCAGCTTGGCGGTCTGGGAAATCTCCATTTTGAACAGGAAACGGGGATAGGGCAGATAGGCGGGCAGCTTCGTGTCTGCCGTGATATAATCAGCGATAGTATCACCTCCCTGTGTTCGGGTTGATTTTGGCGGTTTGTACGCATTTAGAACGCCGTTTCCGGAGGAAAAGGATAAATGTATCGCACACCCTTTGACACCCACGAAAAAAGCCTTGATTTATGCGGGTTTGAAAGGCTCTAAAGCGTGACATTTATGCCTTTGTTTCCGTTTTCGCTCGGCGGCTTTGATTTTCTTCATGCGTCCGGCGCAGTCGGGGCAGTATTTTCCCCGGTTGGATTTGGGGACAAAGGCCGCGCCGCAGACGGCGCACCGTTTCCGGCTCCCCCGGTACAAGAGGGCTGCGGCCAGTTCCCCGTCAAGGGGCAGGACAGCCACACGGAACCACCGGCACATGAGGGAAAGGGAAATGCTCTGGACGCACACGCAAGGCTCCCCGTCATCTAACAGCAGACAGTTCCCTCCATCGTAGTTACAGCACTCATGCACCAGCCGCCGCGCCCGCCGGTGCTGTCGGTAGTCCATGCGGGGCAGCTTATCGTTCATGGCTCTGCTCCTTTCTGCGGCGGGGTTCCTCCCGGCGCAAAATCTGGTCGATGTTCCGCTTGACGGTCTGCAACTCCGCATACCGCTGTTTCTGTTCGTGGTAGGTGTTATACAGGCCGGATTTCTTGGAAACAAGCTGCTCGATCTCGTCCCGCAACGCTTTCCGGGCGGGCAGCTTGGTAATACCATGCGCCTTGAAATACCGGGCGGCTGCGTCGGCTATGATAAAGTCGCTCTCATGCGCCTGCCGGTATGCGGCGCGGGCTTTCTCGGATTTCTGCGCTTTCAGCCCGTCGCGGGCGGGCTTGGTCTTGGCGTAGGCAAGCACCTGCCGCTGCAACTCCTTTTTCCCTTGTAGCTTCGTTTCCAGTGCTTTCAGTTCGCCGCTGGTCTGGCGCATTTCCTGATAGGCAGTATCAACGGCGGCTTCTAACTGCTCCGGGGAAGTAAAGCCGTATTCCTGATACACATTCAGCGTCGCGGCCATCTGTTTGAGGTTGTGCATGGTCGCCCAGCGTTCATAGCCCCGGCCTTTGCCCTCGGCTTTCTTCTGCTCAATGTCCACAAGCCGCTGCACATTCGGGGCGGTTCGGGCGGCTCTGTCTGCCCGCAGTTGGTCTTTGATAGAGGGCGGCGTACTGGATATAGCTGCGGCCTTTTCTGCGGTTCTGGCGGCGTTCTGTTCCAAAACGGCAAGGACAGCGGCGCGTTCAAAATCGTCGCCCAGCTTGCGGGCGGTAATGGGCTTTGTCCTGTCTGGCGTGAGGTAACTAAGCCGCCCCCGGCTCTCCTTGACGGCCACGCCCTCCCGCAGCAGCAGAGAGGAAAAGTCCTCGAATGAGGCCGCCGCAGACAGCGCGGCGCGTATGGTCTGCCGCAGCTTCTCCTTGTTCGTTTCAAACTTGGTCTGCCGGGGCGTGATACCGCCTGCAATCATGGGGGCGTTCTGCTTATCCAGCGCGGCCTGTCCCTTTTTCTGCGCCCAATACTCTCGGTCTGTGACGCGGTTCTTGCTGCCGTTCAAGAGGTCGATTTGATAAAGCCCCTCCCGGTGGCACATCTCCATGACTTCGGACTTGAAGTAGCGCAAGGCCGCGTCGGTACAGCGGTGCTTGCACCCGGCTTTCGTGTCGGCTGGCCTGTCCATGTAGGGCAGGAACGGCACTTCCTCAATCCGCAGGCTGTTAATGACGATATGCACATGGATATTGCCGCTGTGGTTATGCCCGTCCGGGTGAGTGCATACAAGGGCTTGGTGGCCGGGGAAATGTTCGGCGCAAAACTTCTCGCCCAATGCCTGCGCCCGGTCTACGGTCAAGCCGTTGTCCGGCCCGTCCCGTGGGTCAAAGCTGATGATATAGTGGTGGCTTTTCACATCTTCCCGCCGCTGGTTTTTCTCATAGCGGAGATTTGCCCGCATACACGCAACGGCAAAATCCTCCCCGCCGCAGTTCAGCGTGGACAGCCGGTAGTCCTCGCGGGGGATAAGCCTGCCGGTTTCATCAAGGACGGGCTTCATGGTAAACTCGTCATGCTCAAACAGCAGATACTGTTCGGCGGCTCCGTAGTCGGCGTTTTTAGAGTTGATATGCTTGAGTGTTGCCAACCGCGTCACCTACTTTCTGTAAGACTTCATACTTGAGGGCGGCAAGGTCGGCTATGGCGGCGCGTACCTCGCCGGACAGCGCGTTGTAGGGTGCGCCGTACTCGTTCAGACACCGGGCTATCTGGTTAAGGTTGCCGCCGATTTTGCCGTACTCGGCTGTGAGTTTCCCGACAGCGGAAAGCAGCTCGTCATTGACCGCTGATACATGGATAACGGGGCGTATGGCGGTGCGCCGTATCGCCTGCCGGAGAAATTCGGACTGGCTGATACCATAGGGCGCAAGCCGCGCTGTGAAGTCGGCGTATTCATCTTCGGACAGCCGGGTTTTCACAACGCGGCTGCGGTGGGGTGTGTTGTATCGCTTCGGCATAGGCTGAAAACCTCCTCTCACTATTCCTATTGCTGAATTTTTTCGGATTTTGGGCGGAGAATTTTTCCCCTCACTCCTCCTATTGGGCAACTTTTTTCTACTTTGGGCGGAGAAATCTCTCTACCCCTTTCATTGCTGAACTTTTCGGGAAATAACAAAAATTTTTTTGCGTTTGGGGTAAAAAACTCTCTACTTCTCCCATTGGGCAACTTTTTGGAAAATAACAAAAACTGTTTTCAGTTTTTTCGCCCGCAAGGGCGCAAAGCAGGGTTTGGGGAAGGCACTCCCCAACAAGTTTCCCGCGAGGGGCAAAACCGCAGAATTGCGGATTTTGGCACCGTGGTAGAAACTTGCTCTGTAACTGCCGCAAACTGCCCCTGTCTGGTTTTTGCGTACATAGAACGGACAGGGCGGGGCTTCCGGCTCGCTGTGTACGGTCTTTTTTCCTTTTCGCTAAAGATACATTTCAAAGGCCGCCAGCTACCCGCTGAAAGAAGATTTTTCAAAATTTCTTTTGCCTTAGTAATCCGGGCAACAGGTTTTTGGCAACCGGCGGGGCAGAAAATTTTTCCTTTCACTCCCTACACCACCGCGTTTTGAAATTTGCCAAACAAAACGGCTTATTTTCTCTTTGCTTCTTACTACGGACAAAAATCAGAAATGCCAAACGCCGGGGCAAAAAATTTCCCTCTCACTTACTACTACAATCCAAACAGGGCAAAATGGCCGGAAACGGAGCTGGGCAACAAAAAAAGCAGCAAATCTTTTTCAGACTTACTGCTTTCACTGGCCGCGCCGGTGGGCGGCGGGTATTCAGTTGTAAAGTTTATCGGTCAAAACGAAATTTGAATAAAGCAGCAATTAGCTTCTGCTTCACATATTCCTCAACCTCGGCGTTGACTTTCCCGTGTACTTTGGAACAGTAGCGGATATATCCGGCGTAGTGGGAAAGAACGGTGTCGATTGCGTCCGGGTCGCCCTCATGCGCCTTGACGATTGTTTCATAGGGGAGAAGTTTACTCATAGCGTTTTCCCTCCATAAGCCGCCGGAGCCGCTTCAAGGCAAGCTGGATATGCCGCCCCGCTGTGCTGCGTGTCCGGCCGATATGTACGCCGATCACGCGCTGCGGCTGGCGCATGAAATAGTAGCGGAAAATTTCTTCCTGCGTCTGCTCCGGCAAGAGGGCAAGGGCAGCGGCAAGTTCCGCATGGTACAGAACGGCGGTCTGTCCGCAGGCGGTAAAAAGATATTCTTCAAGCTGCTCCGGCTCGGCAAACTGGACAAACTTCTCATTCATCAGATAGTCAAGGGAAACTTCCCGTTCCCACCTCCGGCGCAGATTGATAACTTTATCTATGGCTGCATGACGAATGACAACCTTGCAAAAGGCGTTAAAGGTGTACTGGATATGCACCTTGTAGGCTTCATCTTCGGTCATGGAAATTCCCCCTCTCTGATAATAGTGCGGGGCGGCAGCACTCCTTGCTGTCGCCCCTTGATTGCCTGTTTGCAAAAGCGGGCGGGGCTGTCAACGGCGGCGCGTATGCGCCGTTCATCTTGACCGTTGACTGGCTCGGCTGGCTTTGCTATTTGAAATTAGTCTGAATAAATTTCTTTAATGCTGTTATTTTTTGCTCAATCGCTGATATGGTTTCCCGATACTCTCCCTCGTCTTTTCCTGTGGGATCTTCCAGCCCCCAATCTTCCCGATATTTGCAAGGTAGATAAGGACAGTTTACATTACACCCCATTGTTACAACAATATCAACAGGAGGAAGTGCGCTCAACAGTTTACTGTATTGCGTTTTTTCCATGTCAATGTTATAGAGTTGTTTCATCAACCGAACCGCTTCCTGATTGATTTGCGGTACAGTTTCTGTACCGGCAGAGTAACTTTCAAAAATATCAGCGGCCAGATATTTCCCAAGTGCTTCTGCAATTTGACTGCGACAGGAATTGTGAACACAGATAAATGCTACTTTTGGCTTTTCTTTCATACTTTACCCTCTGACTTTTTGGATGAGGGCTTTTGCCTCGTCCTTTTTCAAAACCTTACCATAGGATACAACCTTGCCATCCACAACAAGGGCAGGGGTAGTCATCACGCCGTATGCAGCAATTTGGGCGAAATCCGTTACATGGTCTATGGTTGTATCCATGTTCAGTTCTTCCAGTGCTGCTTTCGCAGCATCTTCCAGTGCGTGGCACTTGGCACAGCCAGACCCCAGCACTTTCACGCCGGCAGCCGTTTTGACTGTCTCTGCCTGCTCCATCTTTTCGGGTGTGCAGCTACTTCCGCAGCAGCAATTTTTTTCCGCTTTCTTTTTGTTAAACAATCCCATAGTTCAATACCTCCTATTAAATCAAAATGATCTGAAACGCATTAAATAAATAGCCCACTAAAATAATTCCAACCGCACAAATTCCGATGAACAGCGACAGCAGTTTGGGTTTTACAGCCTTGCGAAGCATAATCAGGGAAGGCAGCGACAGGGTTGTAACCGCCATCATAAAGGACAGAACCGTACCCAGCTGAGCGCCCTTGGAAAGAAGTGCTTCCGCAACGGGAATTGTGCCAAAAATATCTGCATACATGGGGATGCCTACAATCGTGGCAATGATTACGCCAAAGGGATTGTTGCTTCCCAGAACCGTAACAATCCAGCTTTCCGGTATCCAGTTGTGTATCAACGCACCGATACCGACACCAATCAGAATATAGGGAAACACTTTTTTGAAGGTGCTAAGCATTTGTTCTTTTGCATAAGTAAGCCGCTCCCGTTTCGTCAAATCAGGAGATTCAATATCTACCTTTCCCGCAGACAGCACAAAACTTTCCACATACTTTTCCATGCGTAATTTTTCGATGATTGTACCTCCGACAACGGCGATAATAAGCCCTAAAATCACATAGACAATGGCAACTTTTGCGCCAAAAATACTAATCAGCAGGACGAGACTTCCCAAATCTACCATAGGAGATGAAATCAGGAACGAAAATGTTACACCCAAAGGCAATCCTGCACTTGTAAAACCGATAAACAGTGGTATAGATGAACAGGAACAAAATGGTGTCACGGTTCCCAGCAAGGCAGACACAATGTTCGCCCAGATTCCATGGAAGCGTCCTAAAATACGCTTGCTACGCTCCGGCGGGAAGTAACTTTGGATATAAGAAATTATAAAAATCAGTACGCAGAGCAGCACTGTGATCTTCAAAACATCGTAAATAAAAAATTGCACACTGCCACCAATACGTCCATTCACGTCCAAACCAAGTACAGACAAACCTCTCCCGATCAGTCCGTTTAGCCATTTCATGCCAAGCACTTGGTCTTGAATAAAGTCCCAGACTCCCATGCAAAAACCTCACTTTCATTTATAACAATATATCAAAAATATTTGATATGATGTGGCTTAGAAAACGCCATCCTTTTCCTTGTAGATGGCGTTTTTTATCCGCACTTTGGACAAGTGCGTTTTTCCTCTGTGTCCGGGGTTGTCAACTTTTTCAACAGCTCCACCGCGTACTCCCTGCCGGAAGTGCTCAGGCGGTAGTGTGTCCATTTCCCCTCCTGACGGCTGACAACAATTCCAGAGTCACAGAGGATTTTCATGTGGTATGAAAGACCAGATTGCGTTAAATCTAATGGCTCTTGTAAGACGCAAGCGCACTTTTCACCGCTTCTTAGCTGTTCCAAGATTGAAAGACGCTTGGGGTCACAGAGAGCCTTAAACACCTTCGCTTGCTCCTGATACTCTGTCCTCATGTACTCACCTCATATCAAATTATTTTGATACGACTTAGTATATGCCGCATTACGCAATCTGTCAATACCATTCTGCAAATTTTCACGGAATAGGAGACTGATGTCTATCAAGTTTTCTTGTGTTACTTTACGGCACATGAGCTTTCGCGCCGGGGTTGTCGTTGCCGTAACCTTCCAGCAGGTTGATGACACCCCAGATGCCGAGACCAGCACCCAGAGCAATAACGAGGGTCTGCAAAACGGTGATCGCCTGGTTAAAAAATGCCATAAATTATAGTTAGCCGGAATCATTTGAAAAGTTTGATTTAGTCATTCATAGGCATACAAAAGCCGGAGCAATCTGCCGCCCGGTTTCCGGGGGCTGATTCCGGCTGTCCTCCTTTTTTCATTATTTTTTTGTGATTGTCCGCTTTGTACGCCAATGGCCCCATCCGGGGCAGTTGAGGCGGGTAGATAAGATCACTCCTATTACAATAAATTTGGACAGGAAAGCCGGGCAGCCAGTTCGGCTTTCCCTCCATCTCGTGCCTAAGCTACAATAAGAGGAGCAACTGGCTGACCAATCACTCCTTGGGCTTATATGTCCGTGCGAAAGACTGTTAGCCATCCTCTTGTTGTAGCGTTCGATTTAAGCAGGTTGAGCCACCGAATGTCGGAGAGTTCGCGTCACATAATAGATTGAATCGGCAGCGAGAAAAGATGGATTCCGGTTGCAGATCCTTGGTATTGGAGGAACGCGAATGAACTGTGTTGGCATTGATGTTTCCAAAGGGAAAAGCATGATCGCCGTCATGCGGCCCTTCGGAGAAGTGGTGGTTTCACCCTTTGAAGTGCGCCACACCGCCAGTGAACTGAGCAAGCTGGCAGGGTTGCTCAAAAGCCTGGACGGTGAGACCCGTGTGGTGATGGAATCCACGGGTAATTACCACGCGCCGGTGGCCTGGCTGCTCCACGACGCGGGGCTTTATGTCTCCGTAGTCAATGCAATGCTGGTGCATGACTACGGGAACAACAGTTTAAGACGTGGCAAGACCGACAAGAAGGATGCCGTGAAGCTGGCCAACTACGGCCTTGACCACTGGCTCACACTGCCGAGATATGTCCCGGAAGAGGACACCCGGCTCATGCTGAAGACCTGCTACCGGCAGTACCAGCAGTATTCCAAAGTACAGACCATGCTGAAGAATAACTTAATCTCCCTGCTGGACACTACTTTTCCAGATGCAAACCGCCTGTTTACCAGTCCGCCCCGCACCGATGGCAGTGAGAAATGGGTAGACTTTGTGGCTGCTTTTTGGCATTGCGAGTGCGTCTGTGGCCTGTCTGAGAAGGCCTTTGCCGCCAAGTACCAGAAGTGGTGCAGAAAGCACGGCTACCATTTCAGCGAAGATAAGGCGCTGGACATTTATGCCTCCGCCTGTGGACACTTCGGAGTTATGCCGAAAACGGATACAGCAAAACTTTTGGTAGAACAGGCCATTTTCCAACTCCGGGCAACTTCTGCCGCATTAGCTGCTCTCAAGCAGGAGATGCAGTCCCTGGCGGCTTCTCTGCCGGAGTATCCTGTGGTGATGGAGATGTTTGGTGTTGGTCCAACCCTCGGACCTCAACTCATGGCTGAAATCGGCGATGTGCGCCGATTCCACTCCAAGAAGGCTTTGGTCGCCTTTGCGGGCATTGACGCCCCACCTTACCAATCCGGACAAATGGATGTCCGTAGCCGCAGCATCTCCAAGCGTGGTTCCGCTGCTTTACGCCGGACACTATTCCTTGTGATGGGCGTTTATCTGCAAAGCGCCCCTATGGGCGAACCTGTATACCAATTCATGGACAAAAAACGTTCCGAGGGAAAGCCTTACCGGGTCTACATGATGGCGTCTGCTAACAAGTTCCTGCGTATTTATTACGCCTCGGTAACTGCTTATCTAAACACACAGACACAGGCCTAAACCTATACTAAACGCCTCCTTGGCCGGCCGCCCTTTCAATTTTGAATTGTTCAGCGGCCTGATTTCGTATGCCCTTTTTCTCGAATTCAATATTTTGAAATTTCCACTTGACTTTTATTAGCAGGTCTTTCACAGCGGAACAGATTTACGCGCCCTCCGCGTCTACTTCGTACACGTCGTAGATTTCGTTGGGCTTGAGTTTCAGCCGGGCGGACAGAAACGCCTCAATGTCAAAGGCATTTTTGGGGTCCGCATCGGCGGTGTACGGATAATTGGGGTGCTTGGTGATGTCGTACTTGTCCGACAAAAACGGACGAACACCACGCAGCTGGAGGATGCACTTGCCGCCGTCCATAACGGCCAGTTCATCCTGGCTCATCAGCTCTTTGCCACAATGTCAAGTGATGAATTCAAAATTGGATAAAAAAATAGATCCTCCTCAGTTAAGAGAAGGATCTATATAACAGTATTCTATTAGCTCACATTTGAATCGTCTGATAATTCTGCTATTCTTTGTTTTGCGGGTGTTGAATAAACGAGAATATCCCAAAGGGTGATGCACTTTTTGAAATTTGATCTTGATTGATGGCCTTTACCGGTTATAGACAGCAAGGCAGGTTCATCTTCTAGCGCCAATTTTATAAATTGCAACAAATCATCCGGATTTATCTTGCTAAAATCACTTGTAAAAATAGTTGAAATTGTTTTGCTCAACCCATACTGCCTATAATAATCAACTACACAAGGAAGGCCAGTATATCCTCTTTTTTTAATGGACTCCTTTTGAGCAAATGAGAGCAAATCTTTACTGGTTTTGTCCAAAGAGAATTTTACTTTATCATTTATGCAGTCGATTGATTGACAGCGGCTGACAAATTGTCTTACAGGCCAAATTGTGCGTCCATTATACAAATAAGGAATTGCCTCCTTCAAAATCATGTCATCGTCATACTGCAAATCCGATTGACCTATGGCATATAGATACAATTCCTCTGCCTTTATTCCTCTATAGCCGACTTTTCCGAATTTACCATAAACCCCAACACCTACGACAAAATCAATATCTTGACTATCGTCTTCAATATTTGTAGCAACATATAATTTTTCTGTAGGCTTATTTGTTTTTACCAATTCATACAGCTGACTTTTTATACGGCGAAGAGCTTTTACATCGTATTTCACCGTATTATCTAAAATGGCTGAATATAATATGGAGTAATCAAACAGTTTAATATTCTCCATAATTATCGTTTTTCCGTTATCAAAGTCGAACTGTCTTTCGCTGATTCCTTCTTCTTTTGGGTCTTCTGTCCACTCGATAAAAATCAGTCTCTTTTTCAACTGCTCCAATTGGCTGTTTTCAAGGCACTCTGAAATAGAACGCAATATGCGGCGAATATTGGGATCGCTAACACTATATCCAAGGAAAATAATAGGGCGCTCTAAGAAAAGAGTTAATATTTTTGAACTTAAATATGCACTTTTACGAACAAACAAGTCATAATCATGTGAGTTAATTACTATAGAATCCGGCTTTGAACAACACCCATGTATCTTGTATATTTCTGCAACTTCATAAATTGTAGAAAACAGCAATTCATTTTGGCCAATGTACGGTTGAAAATGGTCTTTCCCAAAATTGTTTTCAAGAAATAGGTCATAATTAGTAGTAATAATACAACTGATATTTTTATTGCCAATTTCCCTGAATAGCGTTATCTCATCAGAATATTTTTCCTGAATTGCCTCACTTTTTTCTTTGAAATAATCTGCAATACAAAACTTAAACGGAGAAACTTTTGCAGCAATATCTTCAGCATGAGTTTTTCGATTTTCGGCATATTTATCCTCTGTAAAAAAGGCATCATTAAAATCAGCCTCTATATAATCTGCGATTTTAGGATAAATCATATCCGGGCACTCTCTGCATTCTCGCTCGGCCTTGCTATAATAATATTCATACGGTGATTTGACACAATATAGCCGTAAGAGACCTTCCCAGTTAGGAAGCCCTAAGTATCTTCGTGTGAGTCCAGATCCAACAAAAAGAACTGGTAGTGCAGGTGCATTAGACAAAATCTGAATAATTTCATCTCTCATATTAACTTCTCCTAATCCACTTTACAATGTCAAGATTTCTCAACGGTCAGTTCTAACAGGTTCATTCACTGGGATTTCCCCAACAAAGTTGTAGACAATCTTGACTTTCTGAATCTTCTGGCCGTCTATCTTTTTGACCTCGCCCACCAGAATACGGTTGATCAGGCGGTTCAGTACGGTTTCATCCAGCTCCTGAATGGTGGCATACTGCCGAATTTCCCGGATAAAGGTGCGGACTTCATTTTCCTGAGCATCGGACTGCTGAAGCATTCTCATCAGTTCCTGCAAACAGTGTTGATTTTCTTCCTGCTCCTGCTCCATAGCGGCGGTTATCTTCATAAACCGCTGCTCAGAGATCACGCCTTTGGCCTTGTCGGTATAAAGGCTCAGGAACATATCGTCAATTTCCCGGTTTCTGGCTTCCAGGCGTTCACGCTCTTTCTGCATCTCGGAAGCATCCGCCATATATCGGCGCTCCATTCGGCTGCTCAACCGCTGATAAAAGGCATCTGCATCTTTGAGTGCCATCGCTGCCAGTTCCTGAATATCTTTCAGGACGAGATTATACAAATCTCTGGCTTCGATTTTGTGACTGGTGCAGGCGCTTTTGCCCAGCCGGTTGTAGGTCTGGCAGATATAATACGCCTTGTCAATCGGTTCCCGCATCTCGCCGGTAAAGCGGTTTTTGCCAGTTCTGCCGACCTTCTCATACCGCACCTGCATGGATTTCCCACAGGTGGCGCAGTAGATAATGCCGTGGAACAAATTGTAGAAGGGGCAGGCATTGCCTTTCATAATAGGTGGCCTGCGATCTACGATTGCCTGTACCTGCTCCCATTCCTCCGGTGTCACAATCGCTTCATGACAACCCTCAATGATTTCCCAGTCCTCACGGGGAATAATGTCATAGGTGTTGGAGCGAATCCCTTTCTGGTGTGTCCGGCAAACCAGATGAGCGCCCTTATAAAAGGGGTTACGCAGGATATGGCTAATTCTTGCGCCGCCCCACGCATAGTAGTTGACATCGCAGGCGGTATTTCCTTTTACTCTGGTGATGGGAACCTTGTCCTCCATCAACTGCTTGGCAATCCGCATACAGCCCCAGCCATCCAGTGCCAGGTCATAGATTTTGCGAATCACCGGCGCAGTCTCCGGGTCAAGGATCAAATGCCCCCGATCCTCCGGGTCACGCATCAGCCCCAGGGGAGGCTGTCCGCCACAGAACTTTCCCTGTCGGGAACGGGTCATACGCCCCGCCAGCACTTTCTTGGAAATATCCCGGCTATACATATCGTTCAGGATATTCTTGAAGGGCGTGATGTCCATTTCCTGACGGGTCAAACTGTCCACGCCATCCGTAATGGCGATATAGCGGACATTGTGTTTGGGGAAGAAGATTTCAATATAGCTGCCGGCTTCGATATAATTTCTTCCCAGTCTGGACAGGTCTTTGGTAATGACACAACCGATTTTACCAGCCTCGATATCGGCAATCATACGCTGAAAAGCTGGGCGATTGAAATTACGGCCTGTGTAACCATCGTCCACATAATACTCATACTGGAACATCCCATTTTTCTCGGCAAATTCCTTGAGCATAAGTTTCTGATTACTGATACTCATACTCTCGTTATCGCCGCCATCGTCCAGAGAAATACGGCAATAGAGGGCTGTAATTTTCTGATTGACTTGTTTTTTCCTGCTCATAGTAATCTCCTTCTATGAACAGGGACACGATATACATATTATACCATACCCCTGTTTTTTCTTCAACAAATACCCTCAGCTTGCCTTGCGTTCCAGCCATTCTTCAAAATGTTCGCAGGTTTGCCGTTCAATGAGCTGTTCAAAGGCTTCCTGCATGGTTTTATCACCAGAAAACTCCCGTACCACGATAAACTTTACTTTTTTACTCTGCTTGTTTTCTTGCTTTTGGGTTTTCTCCATAGGCTACCTCCATAGATCAGAAAAGCCAGACAAAGGGAAGCGGCAACAAAGTCCGGCAACGGACTCCGAAAAACCTGCAACCTATCGTCTGACCATCGTTTCTTACTTTTCAAATTTTCTTGTGAAATCTCGTTGCTTTCGTTGTCAGAGAACAGATACCCACCAAAAAGCCTTGCTTTACGGGCTTTTGTCGTGCTCATACTCCCGCTTTTGTAGCAACAAAGTCAGCAACCAGCCGACAACCAACCGGGCAACAGGCCCCGCAAATCAGGCAATCCACTCCTTTGGCAGCTCCAGCTGGCGGACTTGTTCCTCGCTCAGCTCTACAAACCCACCTTCGTTGTCGGGCGGTTCGTTGTCGGAAATCTCCCGTTCCCAGCCACGCTGCCGCCCATATCCAGCAAACATCCGGGGGTTAGAGAAGGGCTTCCAGCCAATCACCACCGTGTTCATGATCTCGTTGATGTTGTGCAGCTGCCAGCGCTTCGGCTCCTCAAAGGCGTGTCCCAACGCTTCCTTGAACAGCTGTTTGGAGCAGACCACATTGCCGGTGTAGTGTTCCAGGAAGCCCTGAATCTGCCCAGCCTCGGTGTCCTCCGGCATGAAGTCTTTCTGAACCTCCACCAGCTGTCTCTGAATCTCCTTTGAAAACTTCATGGAATACTCTCCGCTGCGGTAAATGGTCATAGCCTCCGCCCATACCTGCAACAGATATTCCCTGGAAGCGGCTTCGTCCTCCAGAATGTGAACCTCCGCTTTCTCTGGGTAAATCATCACTGGCAGAAACCGCCGGTTTCCGGCCCGGTCAAGGGGTAAAAAGTCCAGCGTGTTGGAGGAACCACCGAACACGCACTGCCGCAGCCGGTCTTTGGGCTGGGTCTCATAGGGGGTGCGATAGGTTTCCTTTTGGCGGCTGATAAAGGAGCGGATCTCCTCGATACTCTTGGCGTTGCTGGTGGCCAGCATCTCTGACATCTCGATGATCCAGTGGCCTTGCAGCTTGGCAAACACCTTGTCATCATCCAGCTTTTTCAGGTCGTCAGAGAACCACTCATCCTGTATAGCCAGGAAGCGAAAGAAGGTAGACTTTCCGGCTCCCTGGCCGCCCACCAGACAGAGCAGCTCCTCATATTTGGAACCTGGATGGAACACCCGGCGGATGGCTCCCAGCAGGAAGTGTTTGAGCATTTCTTCCACATAGTTGCTCTCATCTGCCCCCAGAAAGTGATGCAGACAGGAGCTTATCCGGGGCTTGCCGTCCCACACCAGACTGTTCAGCACATCCTGAATGGGGTGATAGCAGTTTTCGTTTGCCACGATGGAGAGCGCCGCCATCAGCTTCTTTTCACTGGTCAAACCGTAGTTCTGCTCAAAGTAAAGGAGCAGATACTTGACATCGGTATCAGTCAGGGCGCTGGTACTTCTGCGCCAGCCCAGATCCCGCACAATATCAACACGGTCGGTCAGCAGATTCAGCCGGATTGCGCCCCGCAAAAGCGGATCTTGGCAAAACACCGTGCGGCAATTTCCAATGGTGTTAGCCGGTTGTCCTTTTTCCGTCGTGGAAAGGCTTTCCTGCACTTCATCAACGGTCAATTCCTCACTTTCGTCCTGCTGGGTTGCAGGCACTAAACTCTGAGATTCGCTGTTCAATGTTTCTCACCTCCTCAAGAGAAAAGCATCTGATTTGTTCGCAAAATCAGATGCCTTAAAGCTCTATATCCTGTTTTTCCCGCTGCTTTTTCCGGTTGTATTCTCTCTGTGCGCTATCCTGCTTGGCTTTTTTCAGGAAAGCAAGAATGGATTCCTTGGCCTTTTCCTGAATCTGCTGTTTACCAGCCTGCTTGACCTCCGGCTGCATCAGCTTCTTCTGGATTTTTGTCAGCGCAGACTGCATGGCATTTTTGATTTTGGAGATCACTCCATCCAGCCGGGCAGCGGCATACTCACGCTCTTTTTGCGGCGCTTTCCGTTCCGGCGAGAGTACCCAGTTTTTCGTTTCCTCCACCAGCCGGATATCCTCCTTATGGGTTTCCAGCCGGACAGCATCGGTGACAACCTCCACCGCCTTGTCATAGGCAATATCCGAAACTTCCTCCACCAGTGTTTCCACATCCTCGATTTTCAGGGTCAGCTCCTCCAGCTTCTGTTCCTGGGCGGCCAACTGCTCCTTTTGCTTCATCAGGATATAGTCCTGTTTCTCCAGATACGCCCGCCCACCATAGGACGGCTCCTGCTCCAAATGCACCCCATGTTTGCGGCTGATGTCAAAGAGCAGCGTGCGGCATACTGCATCAAAGGTTTGTTTTCGATTGTTGTGTTTGCCCTTGGGCTTACTCGGATCAGGCAATTCAAAGCCCAGTTCCTCCAGCGCCTTTTCCTGCTGGGGGCACAACTCCCCATACCGGTTTTTGCAGTCAAACACATGGCGCTCGTGGATGTGAGGCGTACCCTCATCCAGATGCAGCGCCCAGTCCAGAATGTGGATATGGGAACCAAAGCGCCGTTCAAACTCCTCGTAAAATTCGCTGACAATGAGTGCCAGAGTACCCGGTGGAACGGATTCTTCCATGGTGCCAATCTGGTAAATACTTTCCTCTGGGCAGGTCTTGTTGTTTTTCAAAAGATCTTCCACCGTGCGGTTGCGCTCGGTGTGTCGTGTTTTCTCGTTCCGGGCATTCTGGGCATCCACATGGTCGGAATAATGCTCGTAGTAATACATCCGCTCAATTTCTTCAAAGCTGAAATCCGGCTGTTCCGGGTTCTCCCGAAGTTCGGGGGTAGTGAAGCCACGGTAGCAGTCCCAGTACACATTTTTCTTGGCTCGCTGGGCATCAATGTGTTCGCTGTTTTCCACATCAAACCGGCGGTCATTGTGCCGGGGATTATAGGTTCCATGCTTGCCGGATCGTCCGTTGTGCCGTGTCAGTTTCAATTTTCATCCCTCCAATCTCTGCTGATTTTTCCCGAAGGGGAAGCAGCGGCGCAGCCGCCAAACCCGCGGATTTCTGCGTCAGGTAATACCCAGTACGAGTTGACGCAAAGCATCAACTCTCCCTGGGCAAGGCGTTTCACCCTTGACCCGATGGGGCTGGCTGCCCTCAACCCGCCAATGGGCGTTGGTCTCGGCTCCCGCCTCGGTCGGTGCTTTTGCGGCTTTGCCGCAAAGGTCGCCACTGGCGACCCGCACCCCTTGACCCCAACAGGGCGCTGCACCCCTGTACCCAGCACAAAGGGATTGCATCCCTCTGTACTCCTGCCCGGCGAAGCTGACTTCCACCACTTGTGCGGTTTTGTCAGCTCCTCCGGCTCTGAATGCTCCTTTTGTCGCATTTCCTGGCATGGGGGATACTGGGGTATCACGATACCAATTCACCGCAAAAATACCGGGTGCAGACCTGCCATTTTCCTGTGAATTTACCCGATTTCAGGCGCTCTCCTTGTCCGTCCGCAAGACCTGAAATCCGTGCTGTTTGGCATATTCTCTGGCAGCGGCCAGCCGCTCCTCACTGTACGGCGGCACCAGACGGATGGACAGGCGGGACTTGTCCATCACATAGGTCACGCTGCCCTCAGTGGTGCTGCGCTCCAACCAGCATAGCTGGGGATACTTGCGGCTGAACTCGGCCAATCTGCGCTTTAGATCGGCGTTAAAGGTGTAGATACTGGCGGTGTCCTCCGCCTCGTTCCAGTTAATGATGGTTTCTTTCTCATACTTAGACAGCTTCGTCATACAGATCCTCCTCATACTCGGTGTTCTCCTTTACCAAACACAGGCGGCGCTTGGCACGGTAATACTCGTCCATCTCTGCACGGAGCTGATGATAAAAGCCGGTGTACCAGCTTTCTGCTATCTCCGTTTCCATCTTCCGGGCCAACTCCAGCATTCGGTG
This sequence comes from Eubacteriaceae bacterium Marseille-Q4139, assembly GCA_018223415.1. Classification (NCBI taxonomy): domain Bacteria; kingdom Bacillati; phylum Bacillota; class Clostridia; order Eubacteriales; family Eubacteriaceae; species Eubacteriaceae bacterium Marseille-Q4139. Next base: position 679,039 of record JAGTTQ010000001.1, read on the forward strand.
CTTGGCCTGAGGGTCAACGGTTAAGGCAGTCAGCCATTTGAGCCTGGTCACCGTGTTGTGGTGGTTGGGACAGGCAAAGGCATACAGCACTTTCTTTTCTCGGATACTCAATTTCATAAAAATCAACCTCCTAAAAGTTTATTTTCCATGTGTTAGTTGCCGGTTTGCCTGCAATCGCTCCTGCCCGGATTTTTCCCAGCGTATTGTCCTCCTTGGTGCGCTCCTGTCATGGCATCACTTCCCCAGAGGTCATACCCCTTGCAGCCAGTCATTCAATTTTCAAGGTTCTGTGTCTCCTGACAAAACTCATTTTACCGAAAAAACAGGGCCTTTCCCGTATGTCCAAAACGATGGAAAATGGCTTGAAATCAGCATATTTCCACGCTTATGGAAGCATGGTATAATGTTCATAAACGGAAGGATTTCCTGGTGAGAGGGGGATTTTAGATGCACACAAAACTGTCTATCCCGGAACGGTTAAAAGACTTGCGGGTGGTGGATAAGCACCTGACACTGGAGCAACTGGCCGAGCAGACCGGGCTTTCCAAATCTGCTCTCAGTAAATATGAGAGCGACGACTATAAGGACATCAGTCCCTTTGCCATCGCTACGCTGGCGGAATTTTACGGGGTGTCCACCGATTACCTGATGGGGTTGTCGGAAAACAAAAATCACCCAAACACAGAGCTTCAGGCCCTGCATTTGAGTGATGATATGGTTACATTATTGAGCAGCGGAAAAATCAACAACCGGCTGCTGTGTGAGATTGCCACGCATGAGAACTTCCAGCGATTGATGACGGATATTGAGATTTTCGTTGACCGGATCGCCGATATGCGGATTGCCCAGATGAATCTGGTGCTGGAGGCCACCCGACAGGAAGTGATTCGCAGCCATGCGCCGGGGGAGAACGACCTTTATGTCCGCACGCTGGAGTTGGGACAGGTACAGGAAAGTGATTTTTTCAGCCACACAATCCACGACGATCTGGACAGTATCGTTCAGGATATTCGTCAGGCCCATGTCACCGACCGCACCACCGCCGATCCACAGCCGACCTTCACAGAGGTCAAGGAAAAATTTGACCGTGCCATGCAGCTGGGCAGTAACGAGGAACGGATAATCCACGAGTTTTGCGACCAGATGCAGATTCCCTTCGACAAGATTGCTTCCGAGGATTTCTCGGCGTTTATGCGGATATTAAGCCTGTCCAAGCTGCTGAAGAATCCCAACAATATGAGAGGGAAGCCCAGGCCGCAGGCATACCATGGAACAAAAAAGAAAAAGCGAAAATAGAAAGGGGTAATACGAGGAGGTTTTAATGAGCGATGTAATGACTCCTAAACAACGCAGCCAAACAATGAGCCATATTAAAGGAAAAAACACCAGTATAGAGATTTTATTGCGAAAATCACTCTGGCATAGAGGAATACGATATCGGAAAAATTATAAAAAATTGCCCGGAACTCCAGATATAGCGATAACCAAGTACAAGATTGCCATCTTTTGTGACAGTGAATTTTTCCATGGCCATAATTGGGAAATCAAGAAGCAAAAACTGGGGAATAACCGGGAATATTGGATTAAAAAGATTGAGCGAAATATGGCACGGGATCGTGAAAATGATCTCAAACTGATTGCTATGGATTGGGTTCCTATACATTTTTGGGGGCAAGAGATACAAAAGCACACAGATGAATGTGTAGAAGCTGTCGAAGATTTGATTTTCGAGTTGCAGATGATGCAGTTTGATGGTATGATAGAGGATGCGAGGGACTGTGTTGAAGATATAAAATGATATTTTTATATCTTCAATTTATAAGTTTATAATCACAAGGAGTACCCTTATGACGATATCAGAACAGATTAAAGTGCTATGTGTGCGCTCCAATATCAGCGTTGCGGAACTTGCAAGGCGAATGGGGACTACACCACAAAATTTCAATTCAAAAATGAAACGGGAAAGTTTCACAGTCTCTGACTTAGAATATCTGGCGGAAACGGTGGGGTGTTCTTTTGAGCGCCATTTTGTCCTTCCAGATGGTGAAAAGATTTGATTAGGAGGACATACATGGATTTTCTGCATTACAAAAATAACACCTCAAACCGGGATGTGATTTCCCTTTTTTCCGGAGCGATGGGATTGGATATCGGCCTTGCAAAGGCGGGTCTGAACATTGTGATTGGACAAGACTTTGACCCTGCCTGCGTAGCTACTATGCGGGCAAATGGACACAAGGTATTGGGCGGAGATATCAGAGAAATTGATGCCGCAGATTTGCTTGAACAAGTTGGGCTTGCACAAGGAGAACCTTTCCTCATTTGCGGCGGACCGCCTTGCCAGCCGTTTTCCACTGCCGGAAAGCGGCTGGGAATCAATGATCCCCGTGGAAGCTTGTTCATGGATTTTATCCGGATGATTGACTATATCCGCCCCCGTTTCTTCATCATGGAAAATGTAAAAGGGATTATGTCTGCCCCGTTAAAACACACCCCTCTTGCGGAGCGTGACAAAAATGATCCTGAACAACACTTGGGGACGGTTTTAGATGTTATCCTCTCTGAATTCAACAAGCTTGGCTATAAAACTGTGTATGGGGTTCTGGATGCTGTAAATTATGGCGTTCCTCAATTCCGTGAACGGTTTGTTTTGATTGGAAGCAGAGATAACGAAGATATTTTTCTGCCATTCCCGACCCATTTTCAAATGCATCAAGACCCTGCTTATCGCTGGCGTACACTCCAGGATACCATTAAAGATTTAGAACATGACTGTGGAGAATGTGCTGCGTTCAGCAAAGACCGTCTTGCATATCTCCGCCTTGTTCCGGAGGGTGGGAATTGGCGTGACCTTCCGGAAGATGTAAGAATGGAGGCAATGGGTGGTGCTTATGGATCAGGAGGAGGAAAAGTGGGCTTTTACCGACGGCTATCCTATAGCCAGCCATCGCCTACATTAGTAACATCTCCTGTTCAGAAGGCAACAATGATGTGCCATCCAACCCAAGACCGTCCTCTTAGCATACAAGAGTATGCCCGTATCCAGCAGTTCCCTGATGATTGGAAATTCATGGGGACAAGTGTTGCGAAATACCGGCAAATTGGTAATGCCGTTCCAGTAGGGCTGGCAACAGCGTTGGGGAAAGCTGTGCTTTCTGTTGCAGATCAGTCTGCTGAAATCCGGACAAAGCGGTTCAGAGGGACTGACATCCATCAAAAGTTGAAACAAGCTATCGAATTAGGAGGAAGCTGCTATGCCAATAAATAATAGTTACAACGAAGCTGCTATCGTGGAAGCAATTGCTACTGCGTTGGATAACTTCTATACGAACTTGATTAAAAAAGTAGACAGCCTAAATGTAAAAACTGTCATGAAACGCAAAAATCCGTATCTGTTCCGGGCAAAGGCTATGAATGGAGCGGCTCAGATTATTGATGCAATTCTTGCCGCTTTTGTGTCCTCATCGGAAGAAACAATCTTCGGCAATGTATTTTTTGAGCCGATAGCCACCGCTGCCGCCCAGGGTCAGAAAGCATTGGCTGAAGGTGTGGACATTATGGTGGAACGGGATAACACTATCTATGCCATTGCAGTAAAATCTGGTACAAGCGTTTTCAATGCTGATAGCCGTAAGAAGCAGGAACAGAACTTTATGGCAGCCAGCAAGTTGGCACAGCAGGCGAAGAAACGCTTTGTCCCGATTGTTGGTTATGGTTATGGGAAGAAAAAAGTGTCCAATCGTGGACTGCCAAAATTCTATATGGAACTGGCGGGCAAAGATTTCTGGACAGAACTGACCGGAGATGAAGAGTTCTACATAAAGCTGATCCGCTTCATGGACAAGCTACCTGAGAAGTATGTGGAGGAGTTCGACACTTCTTACCAGAAGGCCGCAAACCGGCTCGTCCGAGAGTTTACCCAGGAGTTCTGCTTCGAGGATGGTAGCATCAACTGGGAGAAACTTGTAGAATTCAACTCGGGCAATTAAAAATTATTACCAGGAGAGAAAAAGATGGATGTTGGAGTATTTTCCTTTTTCTCGGGATTGGGCCTTTTAGATTTAGGATTTGAGGATGCCGGCTTCAATATCGTCTTTGTTAACGAATATGACAAGCGGTTTATAAACGCATACCAATATGCAAGAAGAAATAGTGGCCACATTCCGATTTATGGGTATAGCAGCAAAGATATTAGGGAATATTTATCAGATGATGTGTGGTATCATTCATTCCCTAATTACGATAAACGAGATAAAAAGCTAATTGGCTTTATTGGAGGTCCTCCATGCCCGGATTTTTCTGTGGCAGGGAAAAATACGGGCAGAGAGGGCGAAAATGGCCAGCTAACATCAATATATACTAATTTAATCATTCAGCGAAAACCAGATTTCTTCGTCCTTGAAAATGTTAAAGGACTGTATCAAACAAAAAAGCATCGTGAGTTTTATGATGAGATAAAAAGAAAATTTAGAAGAGCGGGGTATAAATTATTTGACTCTATTGAAAACGCTTTAGAATATGGTGTCCCTCAATATCGTAATCGGTTATTTTTGGTTGGTTTTTCTACCAAAGCTTTTGGGAAAAAAATAGCCAATCCCATTGGTGCACATAGAAAATACAGCTTGGATAAAATCATGGAGTTACCCTGGCCAACTCTTTCACCATTTTTAGCTGATGGCCACTTGGATTGTCCAGATGGGATTGTTTTAGATCTTACAGTACAATTTTGGTTTGACAAAAACAATGTTGAGCTGCATCCAAACGGCAGAGATGTATTTGCAGTCAAGGCATATAATAAATATGAAAATATTTGTGAAGGTGCAACAGTTGGAAAATCCTTTAAAAGGCTTCATCGATGGCGATACTCCCCAACTGCTGCTTATGGAAACAATGAGGTTCACCTTCACCCATATAAACTTCGTCGGATTAGCGTTGCAGAAGCTTTAGCAGTACAGTCGGCACCTGCCGATTTTGTGCTGCCCGCTGATTTACCCTTATCGTCAAAATTTAAGATGGTTGGAAATGGGGTACCGTTTTTGTTGTCGCAAGGAATTGCTATGGATGTAATGGATGTCGTCCAACAGATTATAAAAGGAGGAAATGGCAATGGCTGACTATTATGAAGTACAAGACGAAGAAACATCTGTGGTTTCGTATGATATTAGTGTCATCCCGAATGACTTTAATGTTATGACAATAAATAGTCTTATTGAATCTGGTGTGATTTCAATGCCCACTTTTCAGCGCAATTATGTGTGGGATAGAAAACGAGCTTCCAGATTTATAGAATCATTAATATTGGGGCTTCCAATACCACAAATTTTTTTATATCAAATAGAACGAAATAAGTATAGCATTATTGATGGCCAGCAGCGCCTTTTGACAATCTATTTCTTTGTAAAGCAGAGATTTCCCAGAAGTGGTAAACGGACTCTTCTCAGAAAGATCTTTGATGAAAACGGCAACATTCCAGATAGTGTATTATCTGACAATGAAATTTTCCAAGACTTCAAATTGCAGTTTGCCAAGCAAGAAAATGGTGACCCGCACCCCCTGAACAATAAAAAGTATCACACCTTAGATGTAGCACAAAAAAGTGCATTTGATCTTATGCCAGTTCGGTGTATGTCAATAAGGCAGAATAAACCGGAAGATAACGGATCGATATACGAGATTTTCAGCCGTCTTAATACAGGTGGTCTTAATCTGTCCCCGCAAGAAATTAGAGGTTGCCTATATCGCTCTGATTTTTATAAGATGATTTATGCATTAAACTCAGAACCAGATTGGCGGAATTTAGTTGGCAAGGCAGAAGAAGATGACAAATTTAGAGATGTAGAGGTTTTGTTGCGCTCATATGCCTTGCTATATGATGGGAGCTCCTATACCGGCTCAATGATTCGCTTCTTAAACCGCTTTTCAAAAGAAGCCCAGACATTTAGTACAGAAAAGGTCGAACAAAGCCGACAGCTATTTTTTGATGTTTTAAACATTTGTAAAAGCATTGATAAAAAAGCTTTTCTGACACAAACAGGGAGTTTTAATGTTTCTCTTTTTGATTCTGTGTTTGTCACAATAGCGGAAAAAATCTTAGCTGACGGATTTGAGAATGCAGCTATCACGCAAACAGATTTTGATGCCCTGAAAGCAGATACAAATTTTAAGGCTGCAATTACTCATAGCACATCCCACGGCGAGAGCGTAAAAGCAAGATTGTGTCTTGCTCGGAGATATTTATATGGGATTGCGTTGCCTGATGGCGAGGAGTAAAAATGGAAAGCGAACGAATAGAAAGACAGTATCAAGATTCACAAGAATTATATAATTATCTTCTTAGCAAAGGTGAGGTATCCTTTGCTACATACATAGATAGTGTTTACAAAAAAGTTCTGGTATTATCTGCGGCAAGCTATTTTGAAAGTAAGGTTTCCGAATTAATATCTAAATATGCTACAAAAGTTAGTGGCTCAGATAAAAGAATCGTAAACCTCATTGAATCAAAAGTGATTGAGCGCCAATACCATACCTTGTTTGACTGGAAGGCAAATAATACAAATGCTTTTTGGAAGTTGTTTGGTGAAGCAACTAAAGATAGTGTCCGGCAGAGAATAAATAGTGACGATACCCTGAAAACAGCTGAACAGAGCTTTATTGAACTTGGACGGCAAAGAAATTTACTCGTTCATGAAAATTTTGCAGAATTTGATGTAAATATTACTGTGGAAGAAATTTACAAGAAATATCGTGCAGCTTGTGGTTTTATTGCCTTGATTGAGGTGGTTTTAGATCCATCATTTTCTAAAAAATAGCATTTAAAAAGGCGGCATAGATCAGACACTTTCAGTGCCTGACTTATGCTGCCTATTGGTGTGTGCAGACTTGTTGAATCATATAATGAACATGATAATAGATAACCTGACTCACACCTTGATTATTTCAATTTTTTTATAAAGGTTAGAATTGTCATTGTGAAACAAGCTTATGTGGTACAGAGCATCAGCTCTTTTTGAATAATAGTATAGTTCATTGGCTTGTCCGTCATTTCTAACAAATTTGACAAGATACATTTTAAGATCATCCTTTTTGTAGTTTTATGACTCTTCTGCACATTTTCCCATCAAGTCAAACACTTCCTTCATTAACATCATTCCCAAAGAAAATCCGTACTGAAAGTGTGCTTCTAACTCCATACAATGAACATCAATCACATGAGTGTGAAACTGGTTGACCAGCTCCATCTGCTCTTTAGAAAGTTTTTCCTCTAACCCGGTAAGCAGCTCTCCGGTGTGCCTATGTAGCTTGCGGTATTCTTTTTCATGGGGAACCACCTGTTCTGCGGGGTAGATATTACCACAATATAAGTCATCTAACACCATCTCACAGCCCCTCCTTTGCATCATAGATCAGTTCGTGACGAACAATTTCCTCCGCACGGTTTCGGATGCTGTTCATGGCTCCGACCCATGCCATCTGATCTTGGGCTTTCAATTCCTCTGTGATTCCTTCCGTTTCTTTCATCTGGACAATGATACAATGCAGCCGGTTTTGTGCCTGTTCGTTCAGATCAGCCAGATATGTACAGAGTTTTCCGGTCAAAATCAGGTCATTATACTGGGCTGGATGGTACTGCTCCAGATAGGCTTTGTGCATCCGCCCCCAAATCCCAATTGGGCGGTTTTCTTCCGGCAGCTGTAAGTCTGGAATGTAGTAATCACCGACCAGCGTATAGCTGATGCCATTTTGACAGGTTTTCTTCGGTAAGTGTTCCATAAGCGACCTCCTGTATTCGATTTTTCTCCGAATCCAGCTGATCGTGTCCCTGTTCATGTCAAATTCAAGGCAGCTGAACTCTTCACCAACAAGTATGGCATATCTTTACCGAGCTTTTGATAGTTGAGAGAGTGAGAGGTTTCCCGACCACGACTCTCGCCGGTGTTATAGGTGTCGATGGTTTCCTTGCCCAGCACAGCGGCCAACTCTTTGAGGGTGGTCGGCTCCTTGCCGCCGAGGAAGATAGAGGTATCCATGTTGCCGATGATGGTATCGGCGTTGTCCTTGTAGATGGCTTTCAGCTGGGACTGCGCCTGCAATACCAGACAGGCGGAGATCTCACGGCTTCGGATGGTGGCGACCAGTTTTTCCAATTTGGGAATCTGGCCGATGTTGGCGCACTCGTCAATGAGGCACCGCACATGGACCGGCAGCCGCCCACCGTACACATCGTCGGCTTTTTCACACAAAAGGTTGAAAAGCTGGGTGTAGCACATGGAGATCAAGAAGTTAAAGCTATCGTCCGTGTCGCTCATAATGAGGAACAGGGCGGTTTTCCGGTCTCCCAGGGTGTCCAGCTCCAGCTCGTCGTAGGAAGTGACCTCCCGCAGCTCGGCAATGTCGAATACGGCAAGGCGCGCACCGCAGGAAATCAGGATGGATTTTGCGGTTTTGCCAGCTGCCAGCTTGTACTTTTTGTACTGGCGGACGGCGAAGTGGTTGGGCTTCTCCGCCTCCAGCGCGTCAAACATCAGGTCTACGGGGTTCTTGAACTCCTCGTCATCCTCCCGGACCTCCATGGCGTTGATGAACTCAATGAGGGTGGAGAAATTCTGTTCCTCCACCGGGGCCTCGTAGTGGATGTACCCAATCAGGGCGCAGTACAAAAGCGTCTCCGCCTTGACCCAGAAATCGTCCCCGGCCTTGCCCTCGCCCTTGGTGTTTGCGATCAGCGTCGTGACCAGCTTCAGGATGTCCTTTTCGGAGTGGATGTAAGCAAAGGGGTTATAGTGCATGGACTTCTTGAAGTTGATGGTATTGAGGACTTTGATCCGGTACGGCTCATAGATGACCTTGCCGCGCTTATCCTTCATGGGCTTGCCGTCCTTGCCCAGCTTGGGGGTGCCGCGCTGGAGCATCTTGCCGCACTCCACCAGGATGGTGCCTTTCGGGAGTGTTTTGTCAAGATAAATAAAGGGAATATCTCACCGAATTTTGCATCAAAAATTCGATGATTTCACATCGTCCTTCATCAGTCGCTTCATTTTGTCCTCCAGCGTGTCCTTTGCGGTCTGGCTGAAATGAACGCCCACCACATAGGTGGTCTTGCCCAGCTTCATGCTGAATGTTCCTGCCGGACTTGCCTGTCCTGCTTTCGTTTTGGCTGCTGCCTGTTCCATGTGCGACACCTCCTGTAAAAAAGCCCGACAAAGGAAAGGCTGACAACGAAGTCCTGACAACGGACATCAGAAAACCTTAAAACTCTGTCGGGAGATGCTCTATTTTCTTTTTCTTCTTTTTTATAAAAGTCGGTTGTCATGGTTGTCAGGGGAGAGAAAATGCCCATCAAATCAGGGGTTTTCAGACTTTCGCCCGACAACCAGACCGACAACCGGCTCGACAACAAAACGGCAACCGGTACTGTTTTTTTACTTTAGCCACTCTGGGGGAAGTTCCAGCTGCTCCACTTCCTCCGGCGTCAATTCCTGAAAATCTCCACCTCCGTTGTCGGGCTGGATGCGCTCCCAGCCTTTCTGCCGCCCATAGGGGCTGCGAAAGTACCGGGGATTGGAAAACGCCCTCCATCCGGTCACGCTGTTGTTCATAATGTCGTTGATCTCCCGGATTTCCCATTGCTTCGGCTCGTCAAAGCTGTGTCCCAGGGCTTCCCGGAACAGCTGCTTGGAGCAGACCATGTTATCCGAACACTTTTCCAGATACTCGATGATCTGTCCGGCTTTGGTGTCCTCCGGCATAAAGTCACGCTGGTGGACTTTCAGATACTCGTTCATTGCCGGGCTGAATCGGAGTTTGAAGTTTCCGCTGCGGTAAATCTCCATTGCTTCTGCCCAGACCTGTACGAGATAGGCTCTTGCTGCCGGTTCATCATCCAGAATGTGGATTTCTGCCAGCTCTGGATGTACCATGACCGGCACAAAACGGCGGTTGCCGGTGCGGTCAAGGGGCAGAAAATCCAGCGTATTGGAAGTGCCGCAGAACACACACTGCCGTTTTCGGTCAACCGGGTGGGTTTCGTATGGCACTTTATAGGTTTCCTTCTGGCGGCTGAGAAAGGATTTGATTTCCTCAATGCTCTTGGCATTGGCGGTGGCAATCATCTCCGACATCTCAATCAGCCAGTGTCCCTGCATCTTGCGGTACACATTTTCATCGTCCAGCTTTTTCAGGTCATCGGAAAACCAGTCATCCTGAACTGCCAGCAGGCGAAAGAACGAGGACTTTCCGGCTCCCTGACCGCCCACCAGACAAAGCATGATTTCAAATTTACAGCCGGGACGGAACGCCCGTGAGATTGCTCCCAACAGAAACAGTCTCATGGCTTCACAGGTGTAATCATCGGCATCAGCTCCCAGAAAACGGTGCAGACAATAGCGGATGCGCTCCGTACCGTCCCACTGCAAGGCGTTGAGAAAATCCCGGACAGGGTGATAGCGATTTTCGTTGGCAATCACCATCACAGCATCCTGTATCTTTTTCTCGATAGTCAGCCCATAGTTTTCCTCAAAATATAAGAGCAGATATTTGATGTCCACATCGGTCAGGGTCGGGCTGTCCCGATACCAGCCGAGGGGCTTCACAATATCCACTCGTTCTGTCAGCAGATTTTTTCGGATAGCTCCTTTCAGCAGAGGGTCAAGCTGAAACACCCGTTTATAGTTGGCTGCGACATTGGATACCTTACCTTTCTCGGTCTGTTCCAGGCTGCTTCTGACCTGTTCCACGGTGCAGAGTTCCGGCTGTTGTCCATTCTGCAATTCGCTGTTCAAGTTTCATCACCTCTTTTCCTTGCTGTGCTACAAGCTCCCGGCGTTCTTCCGGCGATCCGTCCAGAAAACTATCCAGCAGATACTCTGTGTAGGTTTTTCTTTGCAGGGCTTCCACAAAGAGCGGATGCAGGTCATCCTCCGGCGTTTGCGGGGCATACTGCTGTTCCCATTTCTGGAGAAGGTGGAAGTATTCGCATAAGACCTTGTAGCAGTGCATTTCTTCCTGCCTGTATTTCTGCTCCGGGGTAGGTTCCCGGATATGCGGCTTGACGGTCGGCTTCTGCCTGTTGTCATAGGCAATCCCTAAATCATCAGCCAGCTTCATGGCAGCTTCCTTGCTGGGCAGCTGAAACAGCCGGGAAACAAAATCCACTGCATCCCCGTCAGCCTGACAGCCAAAGCAGTGAAAACGCCTGTCCAGTTTCATGCTGGGGTTTTTGTCGTTGTGAAAAGGGCAGACCGCCATGCCATTTCTGCTGACAGTGATGCCGTACAGCTCCGCTGCCTGTCTGGTGGTCACATTCTGTTTGACCGCTTCAAATACATTCAAAATTCCACCTCCTGACAAAACAAAAGGCACCCGATTTCTTTTAAAAATCAGATGCCTTACAGTTCCATATTCTGTTTTTTCTCCTGCCGGTGCTGCTCGTCCTTTTTTCTGGATTCCTCCCGATAATCCCGAATCTGTTCGGTGACAGAGTGCTTCGGCTCCGGCTTCTTTTTGACCTCTGCCTGTTCCGGGTCAAGTACCTTGCTGACCCAGTAACGGATTTCTTTCAGCGGCTTCAATTCCTCCTGCACTGCCACCAGCTGCCCGGTATATTCTGCGTGAGAAGTTTGCAGCTGTTCATATTCCACTTGCAGGGCTTCCAGATCAACATTCAAGTCAACACCATGCTTTTTCAAAAAACGGTATGCCTTGTTGTATGCGTCCAGCTCGTCTCGGTGGCTTTCCGCATAAACGGACTGCACCGTTTTCCAGCCGATTCTCACATACTTGTCATGGATAGCTTTATGCTGCTGACAATCGGCAACGGCGTTCTGGATGCCGGTAATCACTTTCATGCGGCTCTCGGCTTTCTTCATGCCGGTGCTGATGCTGCCGGATTTCTGTTTCACTTCCTCCAGCACACTGTCCAGCTGCTCCAGCGTAAAAATCTCATGGGCTTTCAGATAATTGGTGGCGTTGACAAAGGACTGTAAATCTTTCGTTGTACCTTTTTGCTGACCGTATCTTGACCAGTCCCGGCGTTCTGCCTTTCGCAGATTGAGATAATCCCGCAGAAGATTGATAAGGTCGGGGGATGCAGTTTCCGGCTTCTTCTCTGCCAGCAGCTCTTTCCGGGCTTCCAGAATATCGCTGATCCAGTCACGCAGATTCTGAATGGTGCTGCGGATCACGCTCATCATGCGGTTGGCGGCTTTGATGTCCCGGTTCAGATTGCCGATATTGGTCTGGATGCCACGGCGTTCCATCTGGGTGACAGCAGCTCCCATGTGGACGGTGGGGATGATGTCCAGCCCCTGTTTTTCATAGGAACGGAGATCGACACGGACAGGGCTGTTCACCATTTCCAGATAACGGTTCTGCACTGTTTCCCAGCCGGTGCGCCACTCCTGCCCATAATACTGCTCGTTCCAGTCAACAGTGTCCTCCTTATGGCTTTTCCAGTTCCCTGATGGAAGCCGGATACGCTCACCGTTCTCGTCAAGGTCGTAAACCTTTCTGGCTTTGGGAAGCCATTTCCCATGCTCGTCCATTGCCCGCATGGTCAGCATCACATGACAATGGGGATTGTGTCCCGGTGGCTTGGGGTCATGGATGGCAAAATCAACAATCATGCCTTTGGAAACAAAAAACTGGTTGCAGTAGTCCTGCACCATCTGGGGATACAGTTCCTCCGGCACTTCTCTGGGCAGTGCCAGCACAAACCGTCTGGCAAGCTGGGAGTTCCACTGGTTTTCAACGGCTTCCACTGCGTTCCAGAGCTGTTCCCGGTCGGCGTATTCCGGCGGGGCATGGGACGGCAGCATGATTTCCGTGTAGACCACACCTTCCTTTTTCCGGTAGTCTTTGTGCTTCTGGTCATACTCGGAAAACAGATTCTCGCCGCTCTGGTAGGCAGCTCCGGCAACAGCTGACTGCCGTTTACTTCGCTTCGTGATTTTGATTTCAAAATGAGGGTTTGCCACTTCATCATCTCCTTTTGAAGTTCTTGGAAAAAAGAAAAGCAGGAGACCATGTAGGTTTCCTGCTTAGATGCAATATATTCAATTACTTTGGTATATTATTTGTGTAGTGAGGACACTCTTCACACTTAATAGCACATTCCTGCATTTCAAAAACATTAGGATTTCTCGTAACTCCAATGTAAGGGATATTTCTTGCATGACATATGTCGATTACTTCTTTTCGTGCAGCGTGTGACATCCTGTTACCTAAAAACACTTTGGTAATTGGAAAAAATGAAACACAGTAGTCTTTTTCTTCCCGATTTCGCTCCATAGGGAGCAATAATCTCCATTCATTCTGAAACGCCCAATCAATGCTTTTTCTCAATGCCCCATGAAAATAAATATCCCATAATAACTCCATCGTTGGTTCTTTATCTTGGAATTTCACAAGTTTTTCAGTCATGTTCGGTCGCACTTTGCAGTAAATCATCGGGAATAAATTTAAGAATAACTTCTGGTATTGCGGATCATTAGGAAGCACTGTATATTCAACACAAAACCCTCTGTGGCAATCCGCATAAGAACCACCCCACATTAACTGAGAGTATGGAGTCGTTGCAAAACAAGTCGCTCTAAATGAATCCTGTAGATACTGTAAATATCTATTGAAATCCGAAACAATGGCATTTCTTAAAGATTCGCCTAAATCTTTGCCTTTGTATAATTGGTTTTTTAACTCGAGGAGAAAACACTGGTTGGATAAATCCTCATTTTTTGTAGCAGGGGCGCTTTTGAACAAGGAATCAATATTACCAGTAGAGTTAATCATGTCTGCTATGGTCTGCATCAGCGCATTTGCAAGCTCCGGTGTTTCCATTGCTTCTTTTACATCTATTTCACAACGAATGCAGTATTCAAGCAACCGAGCCCTTTCATATTCTGAATAATTCAAACTAATATCGGAATCGTACACATCGTCAAACAAACTTGGGGATTGCATGAAAACCGTATTATCTCTTAGTGCTTGTATGCTATAATTTACGGTTTTTTTATCTCCAGTAGTTTCATCTACGATAGGTTTCCCTGTTTTTTTATCAACTAACTCAGTTAGCCGGTTGGGAAAGTACTTGTATAACTTTAAGGGCATATTCATTTTAGCACGCATACTAAATTCATCGTAGCCCATGTTCTGCACTTCGGTAAGATTCATAAGTGCTCCATTCACAATACAGCACGATTCTGCTATTTGTGGAAGGGCACTTTGTAATGTTTGAATTAAAGCATTTATATCCATTGTATCTCCTTATAATCGGTTCGTTAATAATTTAATATCATTATACCACACTCGTCTGTAATTGCTGGGAATAATTTGTGAATAAAATGGGTAGCTGGCTTTAGCCAGCGCAGGGGAAGCGTAGCGTCCTCTGGATGATGGGCACGAAGAGCTTGCTCGGAGTGGAAATCATCAGCTCCCTGCAAGGGGCTTTCGGCAGAACGCAATGCACCACCTTTAGGCGGTGTATAATTGCGCCCTTGTTAAAACAAGGGGTTCTCGCTGCCGTCCGTTGTCAGCGTTTTTCTCCGCTCCTCAATCAGCGTGTCCAGTTTCTTTTGGGCGGCTTCGCCGTGAAAGAGGAAGGTCAGCAGCTCCATCACATCATCATCGGTCAGCAGGGTAGGCTCTCGCAGAAAAGTTTCCAGCATACCGGCACGAGTGCAGAGCCGGTGGGTTCTCTCGCTCCGTGTCAGGCGTTTCAGTTCATGCTCCAGCTGCTTCTCCCTGTGCTGGGCAGCGATCAGCTTTTTCTCGGCTGCGGCTTTCTGGCGGCTCAGTTTTTCCAGTTTTTCATTCATGGGGTCAGGCTCCTTTCTGAATAATGGGCAAAACAAAAGCGACCAACTTTTTACGGTTGATCGCCTTTGGCTTATACACTATTCAATTATCTTTTTTTATCGGATTGAGACAAAACACTTGCTGCCAAACTCTTTGTAGTATCGGAGTATTTGTCGCTGTTGAGAACCTTGGAAGCTTTTGTTTCCATATCCTTTCCAGTAACTTTACCCGGATTGCTCTGGGACAGGACACTTGCAGCAAGGGACTTTTGAATTTTAGAGCTTCCATTTGAACTCAATATCGCTGATGCATTAGAAGACATTTTAGGACTGCTGGTTTTCTTATTCATGACGATACCTCTCTTTCGAAAGAGAGGATGTGGTCACCTGACATCCTCTGAATTATTGGACTTACAGATTATTTTTTTGTGCTTTCAGTTCGCTTTTTAGGGAAGCAAAACACCTTCTTACCATACTGACGAGCATAGATGCGATGCCCATTTTTCAGTGTGATGTAAGGCGTAAACACAAGCTCTACTTCATTGCTTTTTGTCATACAGCAAAACTCCTTTCCAAAAGATTTTTCACAGACGAATCTGCGAAAGTATGGAAAAGAGCAGAGACAAATGCTAAACTTAATAAATAGACAAGAGATTTAGTAGGTGACCATTTGTCTCTGCTTCTTCTCGAAGAGCTTATATGAGATTGAGCCCTCATATAAGCTCTTTTTTTTGGAAACAGGGGTTCGGCGAGCTTAAGCCATTGTAACAGCATCGGAAAAATTAAACAGCATCAATGATGCTTCTGGAACGAGGATGCCGTTAACACGATACGATGCCTTCTTTAGATCCCACTCACAAATCCTTTCAATCGTACTGATTAAGTCTTTGGAGTTTAATCTGACAGACAATACTCCGTTGGCTTTTTCTCTAAAGAATTGCACTGATCTTTCGTCTTTTTCATCACAGACTTGAATCGCCATTTGTTTGTCGCTCTCGTTTATCAGCAATCTGACATATGCCGGATAGCTCATCTTCATAATAACCGACTTGTTAAATGTAAGTCCATTGTTTGTGATAGACACATAAGGCAATCCTTCGTTGAAATCAAACGCCTTAAAATTCGTCAAATCAATCACTTTGCTCGCCTCCTTTCTGTTCCGTTTTCCATTATACCACTGCCTTGCGTATTTTTCAATACTTCTGTCGCAGCAAATCCCTTTGTTTGTCGAAACTTTCTCGAAGATTCATTTTCTGTTCATCTCTACTGCGTCGTAGTTTGTTCATATTATTATAAAAAAGCTTGTTGCTTTGAAAGGCGACCACTCGTTGGAGTTGGTCGCCTTTCAGCTTATGCAATATTCTCTTTACAAAACTCAAAGTATTTATTCACTGCGGATCTCAAATTTGCCATACGGTATCTAATATTTGCATTATCTTTAAAGTGAAATTCTGTAGGTGCCGCTTTTTGCTTTCTTTCATCAGAGATAGAGTATTGCATTTTTTGTAATAATCTTTTCCCTTTATCAAGAGCATATTCCGCATCCAAATCAGTGTGTAAAGCAATTTCAACTGCTTTGCATCTGCTCATACAATCACTTGTTGGTTTTTTCTTAATTCTTGTTGACAGCCACTCTTTGAATTCCTCTTTGCGCATATTGACAACCTCCATCAATCTTTAAAGATGGTAACCCAACTTTCATCAAAATTGATTCCCTTAAGAACATCATTTTTTCTCAATGTTGGCGGTTGCTTCACTTGAAATTTCACAGCTTCTTTCGGAACTTCTGTATGGATTGTGAACTGTGATCCATGTGGTTGCCATGTAAAACATATTTTCCCGTTGTGATCTAATCCTATCAAATTACCATTGCTATTAACTTTCCAATGGTAATCAGTTGTTCTATACCTTGTAGTTTCTTCTTCAAATAATCTGTAGGAAAGCAAATCATAGCTTCTGACCAAAACAGCTGTTCTTACACGGCTATAATGGTCAGTAGCAATATTGATTCGCTCATTCCAGATATTAAGAACAGCTTCACCTGTTTTTTGTATATCCTTGTGAGGATCGGTTATCCCATAGGAATAATCAGGCGAGCACCTTCCACTTATTAGTCTAACGCTTGTGCTTGCGAAAGGATCCTTAACTTTTACAGTTTTTACAGACCAGCAATTCTTATCCAGAACAACATCTGCAATACCAACAGGTGAATCCAGATGTGTGCCATTTATTGCATCTGCAAAAGCATCTCCCCAATCGTTTCCAGAAACATCTTTTCTTCCTATGTAAATCAAGTAAATGAGATAACCACCAATCTTATTTACTAATTCTTCAGGAAACACATTTAGCGGGTATAGAGTCTGTGTTGTGAGATGTTTGGAATCCCTCAATCTTGGTCGATTTTCCATCTTTTACTCCTCCGTTTTCGTGAAAATTCTTTAATGCCGCAATCATTTCTCGTGCAACAGCTTTTATTACAGGTACAGCTACAGAGTTTCCGGTCTGCTTTTTAATTTTTCCATACGGAACAACAATTTTGAAATCATCTGGAAATCCTTGTATTCTTAGTAACTCACGCTCAGTTGGTCTGCGCTCATCATTTATTAAGATATAATTTGCAGATGCACCAGCTCTCAGTGCTGATGAATAAGGATGTGGAGTGATAGATCCTGCCATATTTTCATGAGATATATACGGCTTTGGATAGTTTTTATCTTTCAATCGTTCAATACGAGATTCACGAATGGCATCTCGCACATAATATTTTTTATCCACATTATCTTCCAAAATATCTGCAAGAGTGGTTTTCTCTGATTCTGAAATTGGCTCTGGAAAAGAAAATTCAACATCATCAATGAAGCCAACAATAATAATTCGTTCTCTTTTCTGCGGCACACCATAATCTAAGGCGTTCAGAACTTTCGCATAAACATGATATCCTAATTTTTCAAGATGTTCCTTGATTATTCTGAATGTATTTCCATTATCATGTGCCGTCAAATTTCTTACATTTTCAAGCATGAAAGCCGGAGGTTGTTTTTCTTTCAATATTCTTTCTATATCAAAGAAAAGTGTTCCACAAGTTTCATTTGCAAATCCCTCTTTTTTTCCAATTATTGAGAACGCCTGACAAGGAAATCCACCCAAAAGAATTTCAAAATCGGGAATGTCTTTTGCATCTATTTTTGTTATATCACCAGATGGATGTTCCCCAAAATTTGCTTCGTATGTTTTACAAGCATCCTCGTCAAATTCTGATGAAAACACACAGTGACCGCCAACAGATTCAAATCCCAATCTTATTCCGCCAATTCCAGCGAATAGGTCAATGAATCTGAAACTATTCCAGTCCATGTACCAAGCTCCTTTCTGTGTAAGAATACAGCCTAAATATTATAGCGCTTTTATAGCGCTTTTTCAAGATACATAAGAATGTTTACATATTAAGCGACTTGTGTGATTTAAACTTGATAGGTTTATTTGTACTTTGGCAATATGTAGCAGTCAGAACATCGGGTGCAGACCCGACATTCTGACCGCAAATCGCCCCTTATCGCTACATTACTTCGCCTTACCGCTGAAACCATTTTGCCGGGCGTACTGGCTGGCTTTCTGCCTGCGTTCTTCGCTGTACGGCGGCTGCAAGCGGATGGACAGCCGGGACTTGTCGATCAGATAGGACACGCCGCCCAGATGCTCCGGCTTTTCCAGCTGGCACAGGTCAGGATACTTTTTGCTGAACGCTGCCAGCCGCTTTTTCAGCCCGGCATTGTAGGTGTAGATGCTGGCAGTGCTTTCTCCCTCGTTGAACAGGATGATGGTTTCTTTCTCAACCTTCGTCAATCTCGTCATTGTCAACCTCCATACTGCCGCCCACGATGCGATTCAAAATAGCCTTGTGCCGGTAATAGGCTTCCATCTCCAACTTCATATTGTAGAAGAAGCAGCGATACCACTTTTCTACGCCCTCGCCGTCCAGCTTGTCAGCCAGAGCTTCCACAGCTTTCCTTCCGGTAGGGTCGGGAATCAGGTCTGCCACCTGATACAGACGATCCACCGTTGCTTCACGGTTGGGGCAGCCAAAGACAAACAGGATTTTCTTTTCACCAATGCTCATTTTCATAAAATAGTCCTCCTTGAAGTTGATAAAAATAAAAGCGGCAGATAGTTCCCATAGGAATACCTGTCGCTTTGTGAACGATATGAAATTGTCGGGTCAGGACTTGATAAAATCACGCAGTCCGTAGTTTATGTCTACAATTCTTTCAATCAGCCATTCCGCTATCTGGTGGATGCTGAAGATTGCAAAGCTGACTGCCAGCATTTTCAATGCTTCCATGCCGGTACACACACCGAACAGCAGCCCTGCAAGCGTAATCATGAAGATCATTCCTGCCAGCAGGTCAAAAATGATAGCAGAAAAGGAAGTCAGGAAGATTGCCACCCATTGAATCAGGGTCACAACTGCCACCAGCGGCAATACCAACAGCTTTATCAGAAACATGGCTATTTCTCCCCATTGACCTGTTCATAGGCTTCATGCTGAACAATCAACCCAGCGGAAAAGCCGTATTTGAAGTGGCTTTCGCTTTCTTCACATTGGGCGATTGCTGTCTGCGCCCGGAGTTCCTTCACCAGCTCATAGTCCTCTTTACTGAGCCGCTGGGACAGCTGCTCCATCAGTTTCTCACAGGCTTTGACCGCCTTGCGGTATACTTCCGATGTAGGGACAACTGTTTCACATGGATAAAACCTCCCGCTGTACATTTCTTCCAAAATCATGACACCACCTCCCTTCAGCAGTAGATTAACTCTGCCTTGATGATTTCCTCAGCCCGGCTGCGGATAGAGTTCATGGATTGCACCCACAACATCTGATTTTCAGCTTTCATGGCTTCGGTCACACCCTCGGCTTCTGCCATCTGACGGATCATCAGATTTAGCCTGTCCGTTGCCTGTTCGTTCAGATCGGCAAGGACAGTGTGGAGCTTGCCGGACAAAAGCAGGTCACTGTAAACCATCGGGCGAAACTGTTTCAGATAGGACTGGTGCAGCCGTCCCCAGTGACCAATGGGGCGGTGTTCCTCCGGCAGCTTCAAATCCGGCACATAGTAATCGCCCACCAGCACATAGTCCATGCCGTTTTCGTGGATTCTCGGTTTTAACTCTTTCATGCTGAAATTTCCTCCTTACTTTGGTTCTTTTTATGATAATCCTCCCTGCGCATGGCAAGGTAGGCTTCATAACGCCTGATACCATCGGGATCACCGGCTTCTGCCGCCGCTTTCATTTTCTGACGGGATTTTGTGGTTGCTTCGCTCTGGTATTTCCGCTTTTCAGCCAACTGCCGGGCAGCTTCCGGGTCAGTCCTGGCAAGCTCAACCAGTGCATCGTGTTCAGCCTTGCGTTTGGCTGTCCGTGTGCGGGTATATTCAGCCTTACGCCCTGCTATCATAGCCGCATACTCCGGGTCTGACGCTATCCGGGCTTCTTCACGCTCCTTTTTGCGCTGCCGGGCTTCGGCTTCTTTGGCTTTCATTGCCGCCCATTGCTCGGCAGCTTCCGGGTCAGTTTTGACTTTTTCTTTCAGCTCTGCTCGTGACAGCTTCTTTTTCCGGGTGGCTCGTTCTATACGCTTACGCTCGGTTTCCAGCAGCCTTTCCTGACGGATACGCTCTTTTTCATCCAGCTGCCGGAGATATTCCGGGTCAGCTTCTCTGGCTTCCCGAACCTTCTGGCGGTACTTCTGGTTTCGCTCCCGCAGTTTGCTCAAATGCTGTTCATATTGGGCAATGGCTTCCGGATCACCGGCTTCTGATGCCAGCCGTAGAGCTTCTATTTTCTGTTTCCTGCGTTCATTGGCTCGTCTGCCTTTTTCCTTCTTCTTCCGTTTTTGCTCCGCATCTATGGCGGCAATCCGTTCTTCTTCGGACACAGTTTCAACAGGCGGGTAGTAGCTGCCGATGAAATTAAAGTGGATGTCGATGTTCTGCTGGCGGTAGATGGTGCGCCCACCAGTTGCTTCGTGAACTTCCACCCGGTCGATGAAAGAGTAGAGCATGGCATCGGTCAGTTCTGTACAGTCACGGTATTTCCTGACCAGTGCCAGAAAACGCTCAGTATCCGCCTTCTTTACGGTTTCCTGCTGAATCTGGCTTTCCAGCTCCTGTACCCGCCGTTCCAGAAGGATTTGTTCTTCATCATACTGCTGAATCATGCGCTGCGCCTGTCGTTCCGGCAGCACACCTTTTACGGAGCTTTCGTACAGGTTTTGGATCATGGTGTCCAGCTCTGCCATGCGCTTTCTGGCTTCTTCCAGTTCCCGCTGTCCGCTGTCTGTGTTCTTGCTCTGGTTTTCATTCCAGATGCTTTTGAGATGGGAAACAAACTCGGCTTCATTTTCAAGGGCATATTTGCTGACCACTTGGATTGCCTGTAAAATTACCGCTTCCAGAACCGATGTTTTGACAAAATGGGATACACATTGACCGGCAGTATTCCGATAATTTCCGCACTGAAAAGCTGAATCTGAATCAAACCGTTTTCCGCTTTTCACCCTGTCCGGGCTGCAAAAATTCATCCTTGCGCCGCAGTCTGCACAGTAAATCAAGCCGGACAGACGGTGGGTATAGGTTCCGTTGGCTGCTTTCGGACGCTTCTGCAACCGCAGTTTATGGGCAATATCCCATGTGTCCTGTTCAATGATGGCTTCATGGGTATCGGGGAAAATCATCAGTTCATCGGCTGTGGCGGCTCTGCGCTGCTTCGTTTTGAAATTCTCGCAGATAGATTTGCCCAGCACCGTATGTCCCAGATATTCCTGCCTGTCCAGAATGTACCCTACGGTGGTTGCACTCCAGCGGTAAGGGTCTGCAACCTCGCTATGTCTGCAATTTTCAGGAAAATACTTGGCGGCATGAGCGGACGGTATTAGTATCTTTTCCGCTGACAGCATTTCGGCAATGGTAGTTACTCCAATGCCCTGACAAGCCAGACGGAAGATTTTCCTGACAACCTCGGCAGCCGGTTCATCCACGAGCAGCTGCTGCTTGTCCTCTTTGGTGCGCTTGTAGCCATAGGGGATAGAGCCGCTGCACCTCATGCCGTTCTTCATCCGGGCTTTGAATACCGCCTTGATTTTGTTGCTGGTATCTTTCGCATACCACTCATTCATGATGTTCAAAAACGGGGTAAGGTCATTGTCTGAGGGGGCTGCGCTGTCCACGCTGTTGTTGATGGCGATAAACCGGATGCCCTTTTTCGGGAAAACAACCTCGGTATAGTAACCGACTTGCAGGTAGTTTCTGCCAAAACGACTTAAATCCTTTACGATCAGGACAGCCACATGACCTGCTTCAATTTCTTCCAGAAGGGCGTTAAAGCCGGGACGATTGAAGTTCGTACCGCTGTACCCATCGTCCGAAAAATGCCGGATATTTCTCATGCCGTGCTGACGGGCATATTCTTCAAGGTACATTTTCTGATTCTGGATACTGTTGGATTCTCCGACCTGTTCATCATCTCTGGACAGTCGCTCATACAACGCTGTGATTTTGATTTCTTCTTTCTTTGCCACGGTTTTAACCTCCCTTCGTTATGTACTTTTATCTCGTGTGACACACCCTTTCTCTATCCTCTCCAAGTATAGCCCTTGGGGTCTGTGACCACATAGGACGAGTGCATCTGCATCAGGTTCGGTTTCAGCCAGAACCGGGTTTTACCGGAACCGGAGCCGCCGATCACCAGAACATTTTTGTTTCTGGCGGTCTTAGGGTCTTTCGGGCGGCTGTTCATGGTCAGGCTTTCCGTTTTCGTCAGAATCACATTGTTCTGAAATACCGGGTCGATGTAGGGTGCAATGTCCTCATGGGTCCCCCAGCGGGCAGAACCATACTCCATGCCATGCCGGTATTTTTTGGCGTTCTTGCTCTTGAGATAGACGGCCAACCGCAGGCCAGCACCACAACACAGGCCCACCAGCAGGTCCAGCGGGTGCAGGCTGGGCCACCAGCTGGCCAGTGCCACCGGCAGTGTGGAAAAGAACGAGAGCATTTTTGCCGAAGCGTCCGCTCCCACAGCTGTCCGCCACGCTTCTCCAAAGTTTGTGGCAAACAAGCCCATCAGGATGTACGGCATATTCAGCAAAAGGAGCTTTTTGATGTCAAATTGCTTTTTCATCGTTCCAGCTCCTTTCGCTTGGTGCGATCCACCACAGCATTTTTCACCAGCTCTTTGAACTGGCTCAGCTTTGCCAACACGGACGGGCGCTCGGATTTCTCCACTTTTTTGACCTTCTTGTTGGTGTACTCAGTAAAGGCCGAGGTCAGGGCATCCGCGTCCCGACCCTTGAAAAAGATCAGGTACTTGGGCGGGGAGCTGCTGCGGTCCTTCTTCACCGCATAGTCCACGCCGTATTTCCGGGCGATCTTCTCAAACTCCTTGATGGAGGGGTCGGTGATCTCGATGTTGGAAACGCCCTGATTCTGGCCGATCAGCTGTTTCACCGTCTGCTTGCCCTGGGGCTTCACAGGCGCGTCCCGGATTCTCTGCTTTCGCAGCTTCTTTTCCTTGCGGTGGGCAAGATATTTGCAAATGGCAGCCTTAAACAGACGCCCAGTGAACTTTGTACCGCTGACTACCAGCGTCAAAGTTCTGTTTTCTACTTCTTCCTGCATAGGTCATCGCCTCCTTTCCGCGGATTTTGCAGGGGTGGCGCTTAATACTAAGGCGGGACCACCAGCCGCCGCAGTAGATATTTCACGGTTGGAATCTCCTTTCAGCGCAGCTGGTCGGAACGGTCATAGTACAGATGCCCCTGGCGCACCTTGGCATGACTGAGAATCTTGATATGGCCCTTTTCCTGGCTCTCCAGGCTTTTCTGGTATCCGGCCTCCGTCAGAAACAGGCGGGTCCGTTCGCCTTTCCAGCCCACCGGGGACTCGTGGGTCAGTACATCGAAGATAATCATGTGCCGGGTGTCCTCGGCAAACCGCTGCAAATCCATGTACTCATGGCCGTGGTAGTTCTGCGCCCCGGCCTTGAGCCGCATTTCATCCATCAGCTGCCCCACGGTCTTACGCTCAGGCATGGCGCGCACCTCCTTTCCCGCGTCCCTGGCCTTTCACAGTCAGGATACCGTCCAGGGTGGTAGCGGTGATCCGCAGGCGCTCAGCGGTGGCGATGTCATTCTTCACGGTCTCGTCGATGCCGTGGCCGCAGACCACCAGCACATGGGACCGGCGCAGATAGTCTCGCGCCATATCCAGCCCGTCCTTGTGTTCCTGGGGAATCTCGTCCTTGAGGAAGGTGGACAAGAACAGAACCGGGCAGATGGGCGAATACCCGGCGTCGTACACCTGGCGGCAGTAGGTGGCAGCGTTCTCGGCGTTCTCATACTGGTTGTTGCTCCAGGGAGCCGTAATGTAGGCAAGAGGTCGTTTCATGGCAAAATCCTTTCTCCCGGTATTGCCGGGCAACAGAAAAGCGGCTGTTTACCAGCCGCCTGCGTTCATATCGTGATTGACTTGTACGGTGTAGTGATTGCTGATCGTGGTGGGCGCGTTGAACAGCACTGCAAGCAAATACTGTTTCATATTGCGGACCTCCGTGGTGTTTTTTTGCATACCGTCCATGACAAATCGGATATGCTCGCTATCCAGCTTCAAGAACCGGGAGCGCACGACTTCATGGGGAAAGTCGCTGCCAGCGATCCGAGTGGTTTTACGTTTGGCACAAACGGTCTCCACCATCAGCTCCACAATCTCGTCCAGGTCCTCACGGTAGGTCGAAAACTCTCTGCACAGATAGTCATACTCGATGTTCTCCAGAATCAATTCCCGATAATTTTCTATCTCTGAGACAGACATCGCATCCCTTCCTTTCCGTTCCGGCAGCTGTGCTGCCGCTGGCTCCCGGAAGGGAATGGAATCGGTACTTGCTCTATGAGTATTTTGTTTTTGGGTACTTGATTTCTTAGTATTTAATTGTGTCGGATTTTCCGGCAACGGTTTCTTCGTTATCGGTTTTTCCGTTGTCGGATTTTCCGATGACGGAACATCTGTAATGGGGCGCTCATAGATGCTGTATTCATTGGCCCCAAATTTTCCGGTGGCATCTATAGTCTGCCTGCGTCGGATATACCCCGCACGTTCCAGTTCGTTGATTGCAGAACGAATGGCGTCTTTGCTTTCCCGGTTGATAAAACAAAGACCAGATAAGGTGTAGTCCCAATCGTCCGGCAAAGACAGCATCTGAGAGAGCAGTCCTTTCGCCTTCAACGACAACCGTTTGTCTTTCAGATGGAAGTTACTCATGACGGTGTAATCACCTGTGCGTTCCACACGAAAAACAGCCATGCTATATCACCTGCCTTGCCGTTCGTATTTAATCGTGTTACAGGTCATAAAACACATCATCCACTGAAACGCCTCTGACCGTTTTGTCGAGATCGGCAATCAATGCATCTAACTGCGAACTGACCTCACTGCATTCCCAATTGCCCCCTTTATAGAGGCGACACTCTGTAACATACTCATTGCCATCCAAGGCGAGATAAAAATCAGCGGTGATAAGAAATCCTGCATCATGTAATAGCCAAAGATTTATCGTTTGAGCATCAATTGGGCTACCGGAACCATTTTCAGAATATAGAAGCGTTACCCACTTCTTGAAAAGCTCTGATTCACAATACTCCATGCACTGCTCTCTGTTTTTTTCAGTGCGAAAAGAGTATATGGTCTCGGAGTTTTCCCAGATGGCACGAATAAGAGACTGCGGATCAACTTCTTCCAAAAGGTTTTCCAGTTCGACTTGCTGGTTGTAAGTCGATTCAGTAGTTATAAAGATATCCTTCAGTGTGTTTTCCAAATCTTCAACTGTGTGCATATATATCCCCCCAATCTCGCAATGGTCTATTTCTTCCAACATACAACATATCAAGGGTGATGCTTTCTTTTAGGCTTGAAGTCGAGGACATGGCCCTCGATCACACGGGCATACCGCTTGATTTTGATTTCCCGGCGCTGCTGACTCAGGAGAGCGGCCTGATACCCGTCCTCTGTGAGAAACAGCCGCATTTCATCACCGGGGCTGCCGTAAGAACAGGGACGCTGAACGGAAAACTCGATCATCCAGCGGGTGTTATCCTGAAAACGCTCTACGGCAAGAATGTTGTGCCCTTTCAGCTCACGGGCTGAAATATCCCTCATAGGCGGCTCCTTTCATCGTTCTTGGTCTCGCTGGCGCTTTTTTTGCCACTGTTCCAGCAGTTTGATAATGGTTTCCTGCATCCGCTGGGGTGTGTAGCTCCTCGGAAAATACTTTCGCAGGGTGTCGGAAGTGAAAGTTACCCGGTCCAGATCACTTTTCTTTTCCTCGCCCATGATGACGCGCATCATATCGAGGGTCAGATGTCCCTCCTGGCTGTATTTCTTGAGCCGCTGGGCCTGGGAAAGAGAGGGGGTAGACTGTTCGCTGTCCATCGCATCCAGCAAATCCCGCTGTTCTTCTTTTTTGAGGAAGGACAGCTCATAAGCCGGATTGAGAGCGATTTTCCGTTCATCCACCATATCCAGCAGTTCGGGAATCAACTCCGTCAAACGGATATATCTTTGGATATTCCGCGCGCTCTCTCCAGTTTGCTCTGCCAGCAAATCCCGACTTTTTTGGCCAGCAGACTTGTGGCCAACTTGGCCACAAGTTAAATCGGCCCGTTTTCCTTGGTGATTCATGGCATCGAGTTTCATGCGATATGCAAAGGCTCTCTCACTGGGAAGGAGACTTTCCCGCTGTAAGTTGCTGTCCACCATGATGATAGTGGCAGCATCATCGTCCAAATCACGGACAATGACCGGCATGGTCTCTTTCTCAGCCAGCTCACTGGCTCGGTGTCGTCTGTGCCCGGCCACCAGCTCATAGCCGCCATCCGGGTCAGGGCGAGCAATCGCCGGGACCAACACCCCGTACTGCCGCACACTGTCGGCGGTCTCCATCATAGCCTCGTCATCCTTGACCTTAAAAGGGTGATTCTTGAAAGGATGCAGCTCAGAGAGAGGAATTTCCATTACTCGTTCCCGCTGGGCATCGGCTCGACTTTCCTCGGTGGAAAACAGATCATCTACCGAAGCCAGCTCTACTTTTTTCGCGCTGCTTTTCAAGTTTCATCACCTCCTGGGTCAGATTCTTGTAACCCTCGGCCACTTTGCCCTTGGGGTCATGGGCAAAAATACTCTTGCCCTCGGCACTGGTTTCCTTTGCTCGGACAGAATGGGGAATCTCGGTTCCGAACACTTTGATTTTGCTACCGTAGGTTTCTCGCAGCAGAGCCGCAATCTCCTTGGCAAAGTTGGTGCGGTTGTCCACCATCGTCAGCAGGATACCGTCGATCTGGAGCTTGGGGTTGATCTGCCGTTTCACCTTATTGACCGTCTGGAGCAGCTGTTCCAGGCCCTTGGCGGGCAGATACTCCGCCTGGACGGGGATTATGACCCTGTTGGCAGCCGCCAACGCATTGACCGTAAGCATCCCCAGGGAGGGCTGACAGTCAATCAGGATATGGGAATACTGTCCCTTGAGCGTGTCCAGGTATTGCCGCAAGATGGTCTCACGACTCATGGCATTCACCAGGGAGACCTCCATGCCGGAGAGCTGGATGTCGGCAGGCATCAGGTCAACGCCTTCCGGGTGGTGCAGGATGCCCTCGCCGGGGCGCATCGGCTCGTCCATCAGGATACGGCCCATCGCGTCGGACAGAGTAAAGGACAGCTTGTCCGGCTGGGGATGGCCCAGGCTGATGGTCAGGCTGCCCTGCGGGTCTCCATCGATCAGCAGAACTTTCTTCCCCGCCTGCGCCAGCCCGATACCCAGATTTGCGCAGGTGGTTGTCTTGCCAACGCCGCCTTTCTGGTTGGCGATGGCGATAATTTGTGTGTTCATTTCAGTTTCCTCCTGTATCTTGAACAGAAGATGGAATGTAAAGAGGGTAAACTATCCCCTTGGGTTTTCTTAAAATCAAGAACATTTCGGCATCCTTTTGATTTAGGATTCATTTATCACGGTTCTGTACCGGACACTCCCATTGCCTGCGACGCTTTTAACGCTCGGACTGTGGCTAAGTGTAAGTTTTCCCCCTGTCCCTGGATCGTGGCCTCAAGTTATCAAGCTCTTTACCGGCGATAGGGAAGTCGCTCGACCCGTAGGCGTCATGGCGTATCACCGGAGTGGCTCTCCGAGGGACGGTTGTACCTGATGTTCTTCTGAATTTTCAAGGTCCATGAGATGTAACTCTCACTTGTAGGCCACGGCAGAGGCCGTTTGTTGCGCAAAAAATAAAAAAAGGAGCAGAAAATTTTTCTGCTCCCTGTTGTGACAAGGTATAACAACCTTTTATTGTGTGTAGCCACGCTTTTTACTCCAATTTCTAATCAACAGTAAAATCGTGTTGTGCATCTGTTCACTATTGTAATGCGAGGGGAAATACTGCTTGATTTCTTCTTCTTCAACAATCATCGGCTCTCTCTGGTTTGGTTTCTTTTCCGATAAGATACAAACCAAGTAATCTTCTGTAAAGTCTGATTCACTGGCCTTTTCTCGGATGGCTTTTGCCTGAGAAATAGATGGGGTTGCTTTTAGCGCTACCATTACCTTATATAGTAGCTTCTGTTGCTTCTTGTCCAAGTAGGAAATAGATACTGCTGGATTCAATGCCATTTTTCGATTATCAACCATTTCAAGAATTTCTGGTATCAATTCAGTAAGACGGATATAGCGAGAAATTTGGTTGCGACTTTGACCGACTTGTTCAGCAATTAACTCTCTGGATTCTTTTCCAACACACTTCCGCCCAAGTTGGGCGGAAGTAAATCCTTTGCGCCCCTGATGGCTCATAGCTACCAACTTCATTTTGTATGCAAAGGCTCTTTCACTTGGGAGAATCGTCTCACGCTGAAGGTTTGCATCTACCATGTTTACAACTGCCTCATCATCCGTCATGGACCGAACTAAAACAGGCATCTCAGAGTAACCCAATACTTCACAAGCCGCTTTGCGTCGATGACCAGAAATTAGTTCATAACAATCCTCACCAATCTGGCGAGCCACCGCTGGATGAATTACACCGTGAATTTCAATGCTCTCAACAAGACGCCGAAATTCCTCATCGTCTCGTACCTGAAAGGGATGATTCTTAAATGGCTTCAGCTGTTCCAAGGGAATGTTTTTTACTGCTTGCCTTTGATCGTCTCGTCTCATAATGGCCTCCTTTACTGAAAGCTGAATTCGTCCAAAATTACGGAATTGGCTGCTGTGAAAATAGCAGCGAGCATGGACAAAATGTATTTTTGAAATCAGAATACATTTTTGCGTTCCCGTTTAGATTTGTACAAACAGCCCAAAATAACAACAAAAAACCCCCGCACATTGCCCAATTGGGAATGTACGGGGGTTTTGGCGATTAGATATAAACCTCCACGGTCAAATCATGCCATTTTGACGGTTTTATGCCGTATCCATGGGATTTATAGAAGGTTTGCGCTTCATCAAATCCAATGGTGAATGACAGAACTCTTACTTGCGGGGGTTCTTGATAGCAGCCTGGGCCGCAGCCAACCTTGCAATCGGCACACGGAACGGGGAGCAGGATACATAGTTTAAGCCTACCTTATGGCAGAACTCAACGGAAGACGGATCTCCGCCGTGCTCGCCGCAGATACCGCACTTCAGATCCGGACGTGTTGCGCGGCCTTCCTTCACTGCCAGCTCAACAAGACGGCCTACGCCTGTCTGATCCAGTCTTGCGAACGGATCGGACTCATAGATCTTAGCCTTGTAGTAAGCATCCAGGAACTTGCCGGCATCATCACGGGAGAAGCCGAAGGTCATCTGGGTCAGGTCGTTGGTACCGAAGGAGAAGAACTCTGCTTCTTCAGCGATCTCGCCGGCCGTCAGGGCTGCACGCGGGATCTCGATCATGGTACCGATGTGGTACTGCATGTCGGAATTCTTTTCTTTCTTAACCTGCTCTGCCGTCTCAACAACGATGTCCTTAACGAACTTGAGCTCTTTCTTCTCGCCGGTAAGCGGGATCATGATCTCCGGAATGATGTCATAGCCGCACTCTTCCTTAACCTCGATAGCAGCCTCCATAACGGCACGTGTCTGCATCTTTGCGATCTCCGGATAGGTGACAGCAAGACGGCATCCGCGGTGGCCCATCATCGGGTTGAACTCGTGAAGATCGTCGCAAACCTGTTTTACATGCTCGAAGGTAAGTCCCATATCCTTAGCCAGATCAGCGATCTCCTCATCTGTCTTCGGAACGAACTCATGAAGCGGCGGATCCAGGTAACGAACGGTCATTGGCTTTCCTTCCAGGGCCTTGTACATAGCCTTGAAGTCGCCCTTCTGGAACGGAAGCAGCTCGTTTAATGCAGCCTCTCTGGCCTCGACAGTCTCGGAAAGGATCATCTTGCGGATCTTCGGGATTCTGTCCGGCTCAAAGAACATATGCTCGGTACGGCAAAGGCCGATACCCTCTGCGCCAAGCTTCACAGCGTTAGCCGTATCAGCCGGGTTGTCAGCGTTGGTGCGAACCTTTAAGGTTCTGAACTGGTCTGCCCAGTCCATGATTCTCTTGAAGTTTCCGCCTACGGAAGCTTCCTGGGTCTTGATGTCGCCCTTGTAAATCTTGCCGGTGGTACCGTCTAAGGAGATGTAATCGCCCTCATGGAAGGTATATCCGCCAAGCTCGAAGTATTTCTCTTCCTCATTGATTTTGATTTCGCCGCATCCGGATACGCAGCAGGTTCCCATACCGCGTGCAACAACGGCTGCGTGGGAGGTCATACCGCCGCGGACGGTCAGGATACCCTCGGATGCATGCATGCCCTCGATATCCTCCGGGGATGTCTCAAGGCGGACAAGAACAACTCTCTCGCCCTTCTCGTGAGCAGCCTTGGCTTCCTCTGCGGTGAAGTAAACCTTACCGGCAGCAGCGCCCGGGGATGCCGGAAGAGCAGAACCGATGACTTCGCCAGCCTTTAATGCAGCCGGATCGAAGGTCGGGTGAAGAAGCTGATCCAGGGATTTTGCTTCGATTCTGCAAACAGCCTCTTCCGGAGTGATCTGTCCTTCATCTACTAAATCGCAGGCAATCTGAATAGCGGCCGGAGCCGTTCTCTTGCCGTTTCTTGTCTGTAAGAAATAGAGCTTGCCTTCCTCGATGGTAAACTCCATATCCTGCATGTCGTGGAAATGGTTCTCAAGCTTCATGGCAAGATCCATGAACTGAGCGTAGCAGTCCGGCATGTCCTTCTCAAGCTGGGAGATCGGCTGCGGTGTGCGGACACCGGCAACAACGTCCTCGCCCTGTGCGTTGATCAGGTACTCACCGAAGATTCCCTTTGCACCAGTAGAGGGATTGCGTGTGAAGGCAACGCCTGTACCGGAAGTATTTCCCTTGTTTCCGAATACCATAGTCTGTACGTTTACGGCAGTTCCCCAGTCGCCCGGGATGTCGTTCATACGGCGGTAAACGATGGCACGCGGGTTGTCCCAAGAACGGAATACGGCCTTAACGGCACCCATTAACTGCTCCTTCGGCTCCTGCGGGAACTCTTCGCCGTTCATGGCCTCTTTGTAAACAGCCTTGAACTTCTCAGCCAGTTCCTTTAAGTCGTCTGCGGTCAGCTCGGTATCGTAATGTACGCCCTTTGCCTCTTTCATCTCGTCGATGATCTTCTCGAAGTAAGACTTCGGAACTTCCATAACGACGTCGGAGTACATCTGAATAAATCTTCTGTAAGAATCGTATGCGAATCTCGGATTGCCTGTCTTCTTTGCGAAGCCCTCAACGGCTACGTCGTTGAGACCAAGGTTTAAGATTGTGTCCATCATGCCGGGCATGGATGCACGGGCACCGGAACGAACGGAAACCAGCAGCGGATCCTCGGTATCGCCGAATTTCTTTCCGTTTACGCCCTCAAGCCATTTTAAAGCCTCGAAGATCTGATCCTGGATCTCCTGGGTAATCTGCTTGCCGCTGTTGTAGTACTCGGTGCAGGCTTCGGTCGTTACCGTGAAGCCCTGCGGAATCGGCATGCCAAGATTTGTCATCTCAGCCAGGTTGCAGCCCTTGCCGCCGAGAAGGTTTCTCATTGCAGCACTGCCTTCTTCAAACTTATAAACCCATTTTGCCATAAGTTCTTTTTCCTCCTATAATTTGTAGAGCCTGTCTACGTCTCATGGTTTTTCCATTTTCCCGCTTCCCGTCTGCGCCGTGCGCCCTGTTCTTCGCTGCCAGAAGAACACAGGACAAAATTTGGCACACAAAAACAAAAGCCCGAAAACGGTCTGGTAATATTATAAGGGATGTTGCCAAATATTGCAACATCCCTCTGTAAAAGTTTTATAACTTTTCTTCTTTAATACAGGGCAAGGATGCCGAATGCCATTCCGATCCCGAGAATCGCACCGGCCGCCACCTGCACCGGCGTGTGGCCAACGTACTCCTTTAGCCTTTCCTGGATGATAAAGCCATCCAGGTTCAGGATATTTTCTGAAAACAGGCTGTTTAAAAGCCTTGCCTGCTTTCCCGTCTCCCGCCGGACTCCCATGGCGTCGTACATGACTACCATGGCAATCACGAAGCTTATGGCGAATTCAAAGCTCCCCACTCCGTATTCGAGGCCCGATGCCGTCGTCAGGGCACACACCGTCGCCGAATGGGAGCTGGGCATCCCGCCGGAACCCACCAGGCGCTCCGGGTTAAAGGAGCGGTTTAAGACTACGTCGATGATTGTCTTTAACACCTGCGCCACGGTCCAGCCGGCCACAGAGCAGACTAACACCCTGTTCCCCAGTATCTCGTTCCAAATATTCATGGTTTTCTCCTGTCCTTCTCCTCTGCTGCCTTATGCCGTCGTGCATGGACAGAATCAATAGCCGATCAGCCAGTCATAAAGCTCCTGGTACTTCTTTGCAGAAGCATTCCAGGAAAAGTCAACTGCCATGCCGCGGTCGATGATCTTGTTCCATTCCCGCTTTTTGTCGTAATAGATATATTTTGCATAGCGGATGATATTTAACATCTCATGGGCGTTATAGTTCGCAAAGGAAAATCCGGTTCCCGTCCCCTCGTACTCATTGTAGGGCCATACGGTGTCCTTCAGGCCGCCGGTCTCGCGGACAATCGGCACCGTGCCGTAGCGGAGCGCCATAAGCTGACTTAAGCCGCAGGGCTCAAAAAGGGACGGCATCAGGAACGCGTCGCAGGACGCATAGATCTTGTGGGACATCGGCTCGGAATAGTAAATCTGCGCCGAAACCCTGCCGTTATATTTCCACTCATAATGGCGGAACATATTTTCATACCGGTCTTCGCCGGTTCCAAGAACCACAAGCTGAACATCCTCGGAGCAGATTTCGTCCATGACGCACTGGATCAGGTCAAAGCCCTTCTGGTCCGTAAGGCGGGAAACGATGCCGATCATGAACTTCTTATCGTCCCTCTCAAGTCCAAGTTCTTCCTGGAGCGCCCTCTTGTTCTTGATCTTTTCCTTGCGGAAGGTGCGGGCGTTATAGTTCTGGACAATATAGGAGTCTGTCTCCGGGTTGAATTCGTCGTAGTCGATGCCGTTTACGATTCCGCGCAGGTCGCCGGAACGCGCACGCATGAGGCCGTCTAAGCCCTCGCCGTAAAACGGCGTCTTGATTTCTTCGGCATACGTATCGCTGACGGTAGTAATGGCGTCCGCATAGACAAGGCCGCCTTTTAACATGTTGCCGTCTTTATAGGCCTCCAGCTTATCCGGCGTGAAATAGTAATCCGGAAGCCCGGAGAATCGCTTGATGGTTTTTACGTCCCACACGCCCTGGAATTTCAGGTTGTGGATCGTCATGACGGTCTTCATGTTCCGGAAAAATTCGCCTTCATGGAAACGGTCTTTCAGATATACGGGGATCAGGCCGGTCTGCCAGTCGTGGCAGTGAACCACGTCCGGCTGCCATCCGATCACAGGAAGCGCCGATAAGGAAGCCTGGCAGAAGAAGGAAAACTTCTCCAGGTCATAGTACCAGTCGCCGTAGGGCTTTTCGCCCCAGAAATAGCTCTCGTTGTCGATAAAGTAGAAGGTGATCCCTTCGTAGACATATTGGAGAATTCCCACATAGCGGCTCTGGCCAAGGTAATCCATGTAAAAATGGTCGATGTAGGTCATCTGGTTGCGGAATACTTCTTTGATGCAGAGATATTTCGGGATCATAACCCTCACATCAAAGTATCTCTTGTCAAAACATTTCGGCAGGGAGCCGACAACGTCAGCCAGACCGCCTGTTTTTATGAAGGGAACTGCTTCTGATGCAATAAACAATACTTTTTTCATTTTGAACCCCCATCCTTCGGTATTTCTCACCATGATACCAGTATAGCACATTCCCATGGAATTAGAAAGTGGGTGCCCAAAAAATTTCTTTAAATCCTCTTGTAATCCAGGCGGATCTTGTCTGCAATCAGGGCCACAAATTCGGAATTGGTCGGTTTTCCCTTCCCGTTGCTGACCGTGTAGCCGAAAAGGTCGTTGATGGTGTCCATCTTCCCGCGGCTCCATGCCACCTCAATGGCATGGCGGATGGCACGCTCCACGCGGCTCGGCGTCGTCTGGTGCTTTTTTGCAATGGTCGGATACAGGATCTTTGTGACAGAGGAAAGCATTTCCGCATCCTGGACGGACATGATGATGGCATCGCGGAGATACTGGTAGCCCTTAATATGCGCTGGGATCCCGATCTCATGGAGCATCTGGGTCACGTCGGTCTCCAGGTTCTGCTCCATGTAGGCTGCTTTGTCCACGTAGGGCTGCACCTTCCGCTCCGGCGCCTGGAGTGACGAAGCGGCGCGGTTCCTGCTGTTTCCGACACGCCAGATTTTATCGAGGATCACGTCCCGGTTAAAGGGCTTCATGATATAGTAGTTTGCACCGAGACGGAAGGCGTCCTCTGTCACATACTGGCTGCTGGCGGCCGTTATCATGATAAAGGACGGGCTTCCCTTCATCTGCGTGTTGTTTTTTACTTTTTCCATCACAGAAATTCCATCCATTTTCGGCATGATCACATCCATCAGGACAATATCAGGATTTGTTCGCACGATCATGTTGTACGCATCTTCGCCATTGTCGGCCTTTCCTACTACGTGGATTCCTTCTTCTTTCTCTAGTATTTCATCAAGCAGCTTCAAGGTCTGTCTGCTGTCATCCGCAATCGCAATATTCAGTTCTGCCATAATTCTCCCTCCTGAACTGTCACAAAAAATGTTGCCTCGCTCCCGTTTTCCATTTTCTCCCAAAAGACGGGAACGTGTAGTTCAATTATAGTATCTTTGGGAACGGAGGCGCAATGTGATTCGGTCGCAAATTTCGACAGCGTGCGACAGTGTTTTGGATTGAGGGTTCAAAAAAATTTCACAATATTTTTGTAGACGATTTCGTCTGTTTATGGTATTTTATATTTGCAGACGGTTTCGTCTGTTTTTGCGGATGCAGTTAATTTTATCAGAAAGAAGTGGTTTTTTATGTGGATTACAGATATGTTAAAGCTGGCGGCAGCAATCATTTTTGCCTTTGCGGCAGGAAAGCTGACGGCCAAACTTAAGCTCCCTGCCATTCTTGGCTGGCTGATTGCCGGAATGGCCCTCGGCCCTCATGCCTTCAATCTTTTAAGTGATTCCCTGCTTGATTCCGGCTGGTACCGCATAACCGAGAGTATTCTGGAGTGTACGGTCGGCCTGATGATCGGCACGGAACTTCTGTGGGGGAATCTAAAGCACACGGGCAAGCAGATTCTGATAACGACTGTCACCGAATCTCTGGGGACATTTTTTGTTGTAAGCCTGGTGTTCGCGGTGCTGTTTCATTTTGCCGGACTTCCTGTCTATCTGGCTTTTATGTTTGGGGGCATTGCTCTGGCTACGGCTCCGGCCCCGTCTCTTTCCATTGTCAATGAGATGAAAGCTTCGGGCCCTGTCACAAATGCGCTCATTCCCATGGCCGCTCTGGATGATCTGGTGGGTGCCCTTGTATTTTTTGTTGTAATAGCCCTGGTGTCCGCCCATGTTTCCACAGAACAGGTTTCCGTTTTTTTCATTCTTTTCCTTGTTTTCCTGCCTGTGCTTATCGGTATTGCCACCGGCTTTTTGACCGGAAAAATGCTCCAAAAGAGGAAGGATACCAGAAGCTCCCTTTTAATCCTGGCCTCTATGCTCTTATTTTCTTCCATCATCGGACTGTACTTGAATTACATGGTTCTGCCGTCGCCAACCCTCAATTTCCTGTTGATCGGCATGGGCTTTTCCACGGTGTTCGCCAATATGATTTCTGAACGGCAGCTCGCCGGAATCATGAAATTCATGACCCCGGTTATTGGATTCTGCCTGATTGTCATGATTCTGAATCTCGGCGCTCCCTTGGATTACCATCTTGTCCTGGGCGCCGGTGTTTATACGGCCGTCTACATTCTTTCCCGGGCTGTCGGGAAATACGGCGGAGCCTGGTTTGGGGCGGCCATTACCCATGCGCCCAAAACTGTCCGCAGGTACCTTGGACTCACGCTTCTTCCCCATTCCGGCGTTTCCCTTATTTTTACAGGGATTGCCGTCTCGGTGCTTCGCGAACCGGCGCCGGAATGCGTGCCCGTTATCCAGGGTACCATTGCCGCAGCGGCTGTCATCAATGAGATTATCGCCGTCATCATGGCGAAAAAGGGATTTGAATGGGCGGGAGAACTGCCCGAAGGAAAGGAGACGTTTCTTCATGACGCAGAAAGAACGGCAGGAGCTCAGTAGGGAAAAGATCTTGCAGGCCGCGGCGAAGGAGTTTGGAGACCGCGGCTACGACGCCGTCACCATGGACAGCATCTGCTTCGGCCATGGGATATCCAAGGGCATGATGTACCATTATTATTCCGGAAAGGATGAACTGTTCCTTCTATGCATTGGGCGCATGTTTCAGGAACTCAGGGACTTTCTTGATATGCAGGAGCAGCCAGTCAGTTCTGATCCCCTGGAAGCTGTCCAGGATTTTTTTCTGATGCGTGAAAAATTTTTCCGGATACATCCGGATTATAAGAAGATCTTTGAAAATGCCATGCTCCATCCGCCAAAACATTTAAAGGAACAGATTCTCGCGCTCCGCGCCCCTGTGCGGGACATGAATCTTAAATTCCTGCACCATGCCATATCCAGGCTCCCGCTTCGCCCTGATTTGAGCCAGGAGCAGGTGATTCGGTACTTCGAGTGTGTGGAGGCCTTTTTCTGGAATCTGACGGAGCAGTATCAGGCTGGCCGTCCGGCCTCGGATTACCGCTCCCTTCTGGCTGTTTCCAAAGAAGTCCTCGATATGGTTCTTTTTGGGATTGCAGTGAAGAAATCCTGATGAAACAGCAGAATACTGCAAAAATTTCTCGCCCCTGGATACAGAACCCCCGCAGTCTGCTGCGGGGGAGTGGTTCAGGAAAAAAACTTGTCGAACAGGGGATCTAACTCCGGCTCATGCACCACATAGCCGATGGCTACCTCGTGGTTGGTAAGCTCCGTGAGCTTTTCCGCCCTATCTTTTCCGAAGGCGCCGCAGAGTTCGATGGCGCCAAAACCGTCTCTATAAAGCTCCAGAACCTTTTTTTCTGCCTCCTCAAAGCTCCGGACAGTGAAGATGCAGGTCACGGACTGGCCTTTTTCAAAGCGGCACTGGTGCTTTTGAGGGTCGTAGGCCGGGGCCATTAAGATGAATGCGAATTTTTTCATGTGGGGATTCCTCCTTGTGGGGTTTTAGTAGAGCCAGGCGGCGCCTTCGTCTGCACCGTCGGCCATTTTCCTGTATTTTTTGAGAATCCCGGGAGCGTCGTGCTGCGGACGCTTTACATGCTTTAGCCGCTCGCTTATTTCTTCATCGGAAAGTTCCGCCTGAAGCAGATGGTTTTCCAGGTCGATAGTGATGATGTCGCCGTTTCTTAAACAGGCGATGGGGCCCATGTCCCAGGCCTCCGGCGATACATGGCCGACGCAGGGCCCGCGGGAGGCGCCGGAAAACCGGCCGTCCGTCACCATGGCTACGGATTTATGGAGCCCCATTCCCACCAACATCGCCGCAGGAATCGAAAGCTCCCGCATACCTGGGCCGCCTTTGGGGCCTTCGTAGCGGATCACAAGGACAGAACCGGAACGGATGTCTGAATTCATCAGGCAGTCCATGACCTCTTCCTCCGAATCGAAGACCACGGCCGGGCCGCGGTGGTAATACATGGACGGATCCACGCCGCTTTTTTTGACGACGGCGCCTTTGGGGGCCAGGTTCCCGTAAAGGACGGAAAAACAGCCGTCAGCATGGAGCGGATCATCAGCCGTATGGATCACTTCCCTGTCGATGGCCCGGTGGTACTGATCCAGATACTCCCCAAGGGTACCTCCCATGACAACGGGGACATCGGTGTGGAGATATTCCCGGATGGTTTTTAAGGAGGCGCCGGAGCCGCCGGCCTTTCCGTAGTCGATCAGGTTGTATTTCGACGAAGGTTTGAATTTTGCGATGACCGGCACATCTTTCTGGATTTCATCGAATTCTTTTAAATCCAGAGGGATTCCGGCACATTTTGCGATAGCTAGCACATGCATGACGAAATTGCTGGAACCGCCGGTGGCCGATACGTGGCGAATGCCGTTTTCCAGGGACTTTTTCGTAATGAATGTCCTGGTGGTCTTTCCTTCCCGCACCAGCTCCATGATCCGCTCGCCCACGTCCCGCGCCTGCTTAAATTTAGCGGAGGCGCAGAAGGGGATCGTCGCGGAGTCCGGCGGGCAGATACCGATGGCCTCGGCAAATACGCACATGGTGTTGGCCGTCCCGTACATGGAACAGGTACCGCAGGAGGAACAGATGTTCTGCTTGTATCTTCCGAAGGTTTCTTCGTCGACGGTACCGGCGCGGAAACTTCCGATGGCTTCTTTTAAATCCGGCGTCACAAAGGTCTCACCATTTTCCTCGTAAGGAAGCATGGAACCGGGCGTCAGAAAGATGCTCGGCACATCAATGGAAGCGGCCGCCATTAACATTCCCGGCACGATTTTATCGCAGGCGCATAGGAAAACCAGACCGTCAAAATGGTGGGCGCCACACATGGCCTCCACGGCCCCGGCTATCAAATCCCTTGAAGGCAGAATGTACTGCATGCCGCGAAGCTGCGCCATCCCGTCGCAGGGCGCCGGGACACAGAATTCCGCTGGCGTACCGCCGGCTGCCCAGACGCCTTCCTTCACATACTGAGCCAGCTCTTTTAACGGTTTGTGGCCCGGGTTTACATCGTTCCAGGAATTTACGATTCCAATGATCGGCTTCCGGATGTCCTTATCACGGAAACCGGCGGCGTTCATAAGGCCCATGTAATAGGCCTCGGCATTTTCATCAATGTGCGGCATATGATATTCCTCCTTATAAGCTTTCTGCAAGAAATGCGGTATTTTCCGAGACGATGCGGCGGATCTCCCGCTCCGGATATCCGGTTTCGGCAAGCTTTCTGCACCAGGCCATAATGGCTTCATCCGGCGGGATGGATGTAGTCTGGCCGCCGTCGCTGGATACAATGGTGTGCTCCGGGCCAATGGCATTGATCTCAGAGAGCGCCAGCTCCCAGCTTGATTCTCCGGTAGCAATCTGGAGATAATTATGTTCGATAAATGCCCCGTACCGCGCGCATTCCTTCTGCATTTCAACAGGCATAAACGTGGCCGGATAGTCGCAATGGGTCACAACCATTTTCTCAAGCTTTCTTTCGCTGGCCGCTTTTATAAGTGCCAGGGACTCCTTTGGCGAGAGGTGCCCCGTCGCCAGCACCATGTCATGCGCTTTCAGGATCTCAAGGATATCATACACCACCGGCTTGATTTTTTCACCATCGAATATGGAAATCCGCTCTCTTTTTAGTGTCTGGTTGTCGGCGACGGCGCCGTACGGCTGAGGCGCATCCTGATTTCTATTCAGGAAATCGTATTCATTTTTTGAATCCACCGTGGGAAACCAGCAGATTTTTGCGCCCATGCGGCCTGCCATCTCCACGGCCATGGGATTCAGGCCGCCCATGGCGTTGTTTAAGGTAACGGTTCCGATGGCGGAAAAGCCCGGGAACATTTCCCGGATCAGGGCTGCCCGCCCCGCTGTGCAGAGCTGGTGGTTTTTAATGGCATAGCCCTTCATTCCGGCTGCCTGGTACCGCTTTGCAAGCTCAATATCGGAAAATCTTCTTTTTACCACATCTGGCGCCGAATGGACATGAAGGTCATAGGCACCGCTCCATAATTCTGTCATTTTTGTGATACCTCCTATTTTAGAATCCAAGGCTGTGCCATACGATCAGAAGCGCCACAGTGATTAACGGGATCACGCATTCTGTCATGAACATGTGGATGTACGCCTCTTTATGGCTCTGGCGGCAAATGTTTAAAAGTGTAATCTGGCCGCCCGTATGGGGCAGGGAATCGAAGGTTCCGCCGGCAATGACGGCAATCCGATGGATGACTTCCGGCGCGATTCCCAAAGATAAATACGTGTCTTTAAAAGCTTCTAATGCCACGCCCATTCCGCCGGAAGCAGACGCAGCAGCGGCCGAACAGAGACCGGAGGTCACGGCCACATAGATAAGCGGGTTCATGGAAATACTTCCGAGTCCATCCACCAGGGCTGAGAATGCGGCTGTCTCCTTCATAACACCGGCAAAGCCCACAACCATGGCTGTATTTAAGATTACAGTTGCCGAATTGTTAGCGCCCTTGTTGCAGATCTGAAGCCACTCTCCGGCATTTCCGCCGTATTTCCACAAAAGAATCATGCCCAAAAGGACTCCTGCCAGCAGTGCCATCTCCACGGCAAGGTGCAGGACGTTGAAAAGGACGATAATCACGAGCAGAGGAACCAGAGCGAGAACCGGGTTCGGAAGGGCCTTATCCTGTCCTTTTTTCATCTCCTCTTCCACATAGGCATCCGTCACAAAACCGAGACCTTTTTTCGCATAGACGTTTTTCTGCCATTCCAGATAGGCAAAAACCATGATGTACTGGATTACGCCGGCGAAAAGGAAGCCGCCGGCAAAATCAGCCGTAGAACTCGTCCCAAGGGCCTTCATCGCAAGGACATTCGGGACGGCCGGGGAACCGGGCGCC
The DNA here is from genome assembly GCA_018223415.1 of Eubacteriaceae bacterium Marseille-Q4139. Lineage (NCBI taxonomy): Bacteria > Bacillati > Bacillota > Clostridia > Eubacteriales > Eubacteriaceae > Eubacteriaceae bacterium Marseille-Q4139. Next base: position 720,019 of record JAGTTQ010000001.1, read on the forward strand.
GTCATGGCCCATGTCCAGCAGCCGGCTGCTATGGCACCGGGGATTAAAGCTCTGGAAATGTTCGCTTCCTTGCAGAGATGAAGGGCAATCGGGTACATGGCGAAGTACACCACAAAGCCGCTGACGCCACCGAAAGCCAGGATTCCGGTGATTGTCATGATTAAGGGAAGGACAAATTTTCCTTTCGTCCAGCCGGACATCCAGACGGCAATGGATTTTGCCGCGTTCGTGACCTCCATAATCCCGCCGAAAATCGCGCCCAGGAAAAAGACGAAGAAATTTGACTTTACGAAGCTGGCCGAGGATTCCAGATACGGCCCGAGCATGGCGTCTAAAACCGGCATCTGACAAACGATGACGAGCAAAAGCGCCATGGCCGGCCCCAAAAGGATCGGGCTCCATTTCTTATACGCCAGGAAACTGAAAAGGCAGATAAAAACAGGTATCAGCATTACGTTCATAGACAAGTCCCCTTTCTGAAAAAATAATACCTTTTTCTTCAGAATACATAGTTTTTACGCCGAAGTAAAACAATATAAGATACAGTTGGAGACAAGTCAGGACTTGTGCCTTTTTGTCGTTTTTTGTGCTATAATTAAGTGCAGGAGCCGGGAATTTTGTCTGTAAGGGGGAATTTATATGCAGCAGGGCTTTGAGCTGTTTTTGATTGCGGCAGAAGAACTGAATTTCAGCAAGGCAGCCCAGAGGGCCTATGTAACGCAGCAGTGCTTAAGCGACCACATCAAGCGGCTGGAACAGCAGTACGGCGTTCCGCTGTTTTACAGGAAGCCGCGGCTTTCCCTGACGGAATACGGCGCCGTCCTGCTGGCTGCGGTTCAGAATATGAAACTGATCGAAACGAACCTGGAAAACGATTTTTGCGAACTTTCCGGGGAGGAACGCGGCGTGTTTACCTTCGGGATCAATGCCACCAGGGCCAGGATCCTGCTTCCGGAGATTTATCCGGACTTTCACAGACGCTTCCCCCATGTGGAGTTAAACATCCGTCTCAACGAGACGCGCTCCATGCAGTCTCTCCTTTTAAACGGGCGGCTCGACATGTTCCTCGGTGTGGATACCATTGTCCAACCGCTGCTTGCCTCCCATTTTATCTGTGAAAATCCCCTGTTCTGTGTTTTTTCTGCGGATACCTTCCGGCTGCTTTTCAGTGAACTGTCTGAGGAGGCGCTTTCCGGCTGCAAGGACGGCGTCGACCTCGCCAGCTTCCAGGATGTCCCATTTCTTCTCTGCCTGCCGGAAAGCACAACCAGGCAGATGATCGTCAACGCCTTAAGCCGTCAGAATATCTATCTGAAAAATTCCATCTCCATCAGCGATTATGAGACACACTTTGCCCTCTGCGCGAAAAATACGATGGTTACGGTCTGCCCTGCCATTGCGGTCAGCCAGGTGAAGTCCATGAACATGACGCTCCCCTGGGAGAAACGGCTCCTTGTGTTTCCGATCCAGAATTTTAAAAGCTCTTTGAGCGTCCAGCTTGTGTACCACAGGGATCTCCACTTGACCGGGTATATGAAGTATTTTATCCGGCTTTTGGAGAGGGAGATGGGGAGACAGAATGAGGAGGCGGAGAGGTATATGGATGAGGTGGTGTTGGGGGGATGAGAAAAGACCGTAAGAAGGGAGAATAGAAATCTCCTCTCTCACGGTCATACATTTACTGTTCCTTCCTGCTGTCTTTTTGCAGGAGCCTTACAGAAATCCCACCTATGGGGTCGCTGAAATAGATATAGGGATATCGGCCATTTTCATCAACCGGAGCTGTTTCTTTTATAAATAGGTATCCCTTGCTTTCGAGATATGCCACAGATCTTTTTATATGATTGGTACTGAGCGTAAGGCGTACTTTTGTCTCCTTTGGAAAGCTTTCTTTTGTAAAATTAAGGAATCCTCCAACCGATTTTAAAACGCCTGTTTCCGCGCTCAGATGGAAAATTTCCTGAAACCTGTATATATCCTGTACCGCTGTTTCGGTACTCTCAATATCCACGCTTTCTATCTGAAAGCCCATCATAGCGTAGACGGCTTCCTGCGCTCGGATCCGCAGTGCCTCCCAGGCCCCTTTTTCCATGAGGTCCCTCGGCGCCAGCCAGCTCCCGGCACACGCAAAAACATTGCCAAATGACAGATAGTCCTCCACTGTCTCTGATGCAATTCCTCCGCGCGGCATAAACCGGATTCCCGGATATTTCCGTTTTAGCTTCAGCACAAAATCCGGCCCTCCAATAAAGTTAATCGGCGAAATGCTGATCCGGTCAAATCCCCTTCTCACTGCGGCATCAATTTCCGACATGGTTCCTGCCACGGGAAATACGGCCGCCTCTGTTTTCACCGCTTCGTCAATTACCTCTTTATCCGTGGCATTGATAAAAACGAACCGCGCTCCGGATTCCAGAGCCATATGGAGCTGTTTTGTATCTGATATCATGGAACAGCCATATTCTGTTTGCGGACAGCAAAAAGATAATGCCTTTAAAATATCCTGTACATCCGGACAGGTACTGGGAATCTCTATCACATGAAAATTTTCCTGGGCCAAGGTCTTGGCTGTCTCCACGGCTTGCTCTGCACATGCTGCGCGCACTACCGGAAGCATGCCCTGACTCTGTATCCGTTCTGCAATCCTGTTCATAAGCGCTTCCCCCCTTATCTGGAACCGTAGGTATCCCTTAAGTAAGGCCGCATAAACATCGCCGTATAGTATGGATTTTCCGTTTCACGCTCATAGCCAGGCTCCAGGATTTCCCTGACGTAATACTCATGATATTTTTGAAGCTTTTCTTCGTCAAGCTTTACCCCAAGCCCAATCCCCTGCGGGACATCCATATATGGGCTCTGCTTCATCTGGAGCGGCCCGCCTTCGATTACGTCATCCAGCATGCTGCGATATTCGGACATCGAACATGCCATGGAAAAATTGGGGCAGGAGGCCATCACATGCAGGCTGCCTGCAAGCGCAATCCCAAGCTGGAAGAAGGAATGATGTACGCACTGAATTCCGGCTGCTTCCGCCATGCCTGCGCTGATGCGGACGCCATTATATCCGGCATCGAACCGCCCATCGAGTTTCACATAGTCGACACAGTCTTTTTTTATCACATTCACGAGATCATACATGGTCCAGTTTGACTCATGACCCAGGATCGGCACATTCACATGACTCCTCACATGCTTCAAAGCATCCAGATTATACATCATAACTGGCTGCTCGATCCATCCGATCCCATACGGCTCCATGCGCCGGATAATACTAATTGCCTCACCCGTAGACCAGGCTTGATTGGCATCTCCACAGATTTTTACATGCGGCTCCGGAGCACCTTCCCGCATGGCGGCAATCGCCCGGATGTCATCCTCAGGATCCATTCCGATTTTTGTATAGAGGGTACGATAGCCCTCTGCCACCATCTGCCGCGCCATCTCCTTCATCCCGGCGCTCTCCTGTCTCTCGATGACGCCGATAATTTCCACGCGGCTTCGGAACGCACCGCCCCAGATCTGGTAAAGCGGCATTCCCGCCTTTTGAGCCATAATATCCCAAAGCGCCAGTTCAATTCCAGAAAAGGCCCAGCTTGCCGTATGGATATGCAGATGATTGGCGTTGTATTGTACATAAAGCCGTTTCATCAACAGATTGATGTTCGCGCAATCCTCTCCAACCAAAATCGGTTTGGCTGAATTTACGATTGCACTGGACAGATCCAGTCCCAGGACTGCCGGTGTCTCTCCTATCCCCATATAGCCTTCATCCGTAAACACCTGTACAATAACGGCGATCACAGCGTTCGGCCCTTTTCTCATTTTCGATTTTGTTTTCGATGGCTTTAAAGGAACTGCAACCGGTGTTGCTTTGATATCTGTAATCTTCATTATGACTCCTTTTCCCGCCTGTTTACCTAGTCAGCCTCCTGAACCACAAGCTCGCGGCCGATATCCCGGTAATTATACAGCGTATATTTTGAGATACTTAAATAATTGCATACTCTGGTTCCCGACTTTGTAATAAGGAACGCCCCCCGCTCATCAAGATAGCGGATGAATTCCTGTTTGTCCTCTTTCGTCATATCTTCCGGCTCTTTTCCAACATGCCGGTGAGCATCTTCAATCAGGTTTGTCAGAAGCGTGTTCACATCTTTTGTGAATGTTTCTTTTGCCTCCGTACTGCTTTTATTGATGTGTGCCCGAAGGTATTCTTCCATCGCCAGCGTGCGGGTAATGTCCTGGTTGATACAGATGCTCCCAATCACAGCACCGTCGTCCCCATAGATAAAAATGGTAGAGCAGCGCAGGATTTTCCCGTCTTCCGTACGCAGAATTTCATTATACGAGTTACCGTCATCTGTTGAACCGCTTAAAACCTCAAGTCCCAGGTCATCGCCACAGTCCCCGATTTTTCTTCCTGTAATATGCCCATTGCGGATATCCACGATGGAATGTTCGTATTCATTTGTCAAATCATGCAGGACAAGCTCCACATCTGCTCCAAAATGTGCCTCCAGCATGTCAAACATGGTAATAAAAAAGTTTTTTTCTTCGGCTAAATTACGCATTCCTTTCCACCCTTCTGCAGCTTCACAGCCATGTTCCATAATCAGACGTCTCCGATATACGCAATGGAAATGCCGGCTGCTTTATCATTAACGTATATCTGAATTATAACATAAATATTTTTTATGTATATAGCCAGCAGGCCACCTGCCGGCCGTCTGTGTCATGCAGCAAAGGTTCTTTTTCCCGGCACTGCGCGGTCGCATGCGGGCATCTTGTGTGGAATACGCATCCGGACGGCGGGTTCAGTGCGCTCGGAACTTCTCCCTGAAGAGCGGAGGCGCCGTTTTTTTTCCCAATACTCGGGACAGATTCCAAAAGTGCCTGCGTATAGGGGTGGAGCGGTTTGGAAAAAAGCTGCTTCTTTAAACCAATCTCTACAATCTTTCCGAGATACATGACGACAATCCGGTCACAAATGTATTTGATGACCGCTAAATCATGGGAAATGAAGAGATACGTCAGATTTTTCTTTTTCTTAATCTCTGTCAGAAGAGCCAGGATCTGCGCCTGAATTGACACATCCAGAGCCGAAACCGACTCATCCGCCACAATAAAGCTTGGTTCCAGTGCCAGCGCACGCGCAATGCAGATCCGCTGTCTCTGGCCGCCGCTAAATTCATAAGGGAATTTATTCATATCATCTGCCCTTAAACCGACAGATTCTAAAAGTTCCCCGACGATCTCTTTTTTCTCGCCGGAATTTCTAATGCGGTGATAAATCTCCAACGGCTCTGCCACCGCATTTAAAACCCGCAGCCGCGGATCCAGAGACGCATACGGATCCTGAAAAATCATCTGCATTTTTGCTCTGTACTTTTTCAACCTTGCATCAGATAGATGGTCAATCCGATCCCCTTCAAAAAAAACCTGCCCGCTTGTCAGTTTTAATAAGGAAAGAAGCATGAACCCTGTCGTGCTTTTACCACATCCGGATTCTCCGACAAGTCCTAAGGTCTCTCCTCTATAAATATCCAGAGAAATATTGTTGACTGCACAAAGGGGCGTCTTTTTCAAAAAACCGGTTTTGACATAATATGTTTTGTTCAGATTCTCTGCATGGACTAAAACTTCTTTATTCTTCTGATCCAAAACCGCATCCATTAAGCTCCTCCCCCTTTCAGCATGTGGCATGCCGCATAATGTCCCGGCTCTATCTCACGAAATGCCGGAACAGACTGACGGCAGCTTTCCATGGCATATACACAGCGATTATTAAAATGGCATCCGGCAGGCATGTCCCACAGATGGGGAATAACCCCTGGTATCTGTGTCAGAACTTTATCGTCCAAAGAAATCTGGGGAATACAATTTAAAAGCCCTACGGTATATGGATGCACCGGATTTTTAAAAAATGCATCTGCACTGTTTTCTTCCACCTTCATTCCTCCGTACATAACCATAATCGTGTCCGCCACCTGGGACACCACACCCATATCATGAGTAATAAAAATAATAGACGTATTGAATTCCTTTTTTAAAGAAGAAAGAAGTTCCAAAATCTGCGCCTGAACCGTAACGTCTAATGCAGTCGTTGGCTCGTCTGCAATCAGGATATCCGGGTTGCATGCCAGAGCTATGGCGATCATGACGCGCTGCCGTAGACCGCCGCTCAGTTCATGAGGAAACTGCTTAATCCGTCTGGACGCTTCCGTGATCCCCACTTTTTCCAACAGATGAACAGCATACTCCGTCGCCTGTTTTTTCTTCATCCCTTTATGGCGGATCAGCACCTCGTTAATCTGATATCCGATTGTATATACCGGATTCAGGGCAGTCATAGGCTCCTGAAAAATCATGGATATTCGATTTCCACGTATTTTTTGCATTTCCTTGTCATCCAGATTCGTGATGTCACGGCCGGCAAACTCGACTTTTCCTCCAGCAATGCGTCCACCGGGCTTGGGGAGAAGTCCCATAATTGCAAGGCAGGTAACAGATTTTCCGCTTCCTGACTCCCCGACGATACAAAGTGTCTCGCCTTTGTGAAGGGAAAATCCTATCCCCTGCACCGCCGTAACAATTCCATGATCCGTGGCAAACGTAACATGAAGATCTTCTACTTTTAAGATTACATCACCCATATCAGCCCTCCTTCATCAAATCCCGGAATTTGGGATCCGCGTTGTCACGCAGCACATCACCGAGCATATTGACTGCCAGTACAGTGAGCACAATGGCAAGCCCTGGGTAGATAACGATCCACGGTGCGTTCGTCATAAATTGGCTTCCTTCATTCAGCATATTTCCCCATGTCGGGATCTCTCTCGGAATTCCAAGTCCCAGGTAATCCAAGGATGCAAGCTGGAGTAAGGCCCCAGAAAATGTAAACGTCGCCTGGACAATGATTGGAGAAATCAGGTTCGGAAGAATATGGCGGCATAAAATCCGTATTGTCCCCGCTCCCTGAGACCGGCAGGCCGTAATATAAACCTCCGCCTTCAGTTTCAGGGTCAATCCATAAATCACACGGGCCATTCGGGTCGTATAGTAGATTCCAACGGCAATGATGACGTTCATGACACCAGAACCCAGGATTGTAATGAAAAGCATCGCAAGAAGAATCGGTGGGAACACCATCATCGAATCCACAAGCCGCATAATAACAGCTTCCATGGAACGGATATATCCTGCAATCAACCCGAGAAGGCAGCCTAAGGACATAGAAAAAATCACAATCCCCAATGCACCCAAAAGACTCATTTGACTTCCATAAATAATTCTTGACAGAATATCCCTTCCAAAATTATCGGTGCCGAGCAGATGATCACTCCTGAAAAAAGTAAGTCTTGCCGATATTTCCTGTGTGTTTGGATCATATGGGGACAAAATACCGGCAAACAGGGCGCATACCAAAATTATGAGAAGAAATATCAGTGCACCCAATGTAATTTTGCGCTTCTTTAATATTTTAAGCATAGCACCCCTCCTCAGTTAATCGTTGTAGCGGACTCTGGGGTCTATTTTTGCATAAGAAATGTCCACAAGGAAATTGATTACCATAAACACCAGGGCCAAAAGCAGGGCTACTCCCTGTACGGTTGGATAATCCCTTTGAAGAATGGAGTCCGTTAATAATTTTCCTAATCCTGGCAGAGCAAACACGTTTTCCGTAATAACAGAACCGGAAATTAACGCGGCAAAAATAAAGCCAAAAGAAGAAACTACGCTGATCAGAGAGTTTCGGAATACATGCTTGATATTGATCTCCATGTTGGAAAGTCCCTTGGAACGCGCCGTTCTGACATAATCCTCTTTCATCAGATCCAGCATTCCCGACCGGATCATCCTGATCACGATTGCCGTATTGGGAATTCCGACTGTGATTGCCGGCAGCACCAGGTATCTTAAATCTGAAAGATCCCCGCTTTCCAAAATCGATGAGAAACCGGACGACGGAAAGAACGGGAGGGCAACTGCAAACATCAGCATTAACGTCAGACCAAGCCAAAATGTCGGTACTGCCGCAAAAAACATAGCGATGCTGGATAGAATCTGATCCGTCCATGTATTTGCCTTTACAGCACTGACAACACCGACCGGTATGGACACCAGAATAATAATCAGGCTGCTCATAATACCCAAAATCAAATTACACTCTACCCTGGAAGAAATCACCTCTACCACAGGCTTTCTCTGAATGATGGAATCTCCCAAATCGCCTTTTAAGGCATCCATAATCCAGACAAAATATTGTTTGTATATGGGCTCATTAAGGCCTAACTTCTCCTGAAGAGCAATCACCTTCTCTTCCGGTGCCGCATCACCAAGCATAACTCGTGCCGGGTCGCCCGGAATGAGCCGGATGATAAAAAAGATAAGAAGAGATACAATAAAAAGCGTTGGAATCATAGATAGCAACCGCTTTAATGTGTATTGCAGCATAATATTTCCCCACCCTTCTTCAAAATAGTCCCCTGCCTGAAAACCAGGTTTCTATCTTTTCCTGCGGGCAGCTTCTGTTTTCCACCGCCCGCAGGTATTTCTTTTTCTACTGGATTTCTACCCCCCAGAAGTAAGGATACACGTTGACCTGTTCCGGAAGTCCCGTCATCCGGTCGGAATACGCATCGTAATCAAAGAAATGACCAATATCAATGATCGGAAGCTGTGTATAAATCAGCTCCTGAATCTGTCCCCAGATTTCCCGTCTCGCATTATCGTCCATTTCTGCCACAAATGCATCGAATAATTCATTGCGCTCCGGGGTTGTCCACCAGCCTGCATAGGAAGTGTTCATGACATCATATACGAGAGGCAGAGGGTTCATGGACATGTGGGTAAAAAACAGATCCCAGTTTTCCGGGTCTTTTCTCTGTTCCATCATGGTCGTTCCTTCCAAATACTGAGCATTGATATTAAACCCGGCAGTTTTAAGCTGCTCAATGATGACTGTACACATATTTACATAATTCTGATAATTCGTGTTTACATAAAACGTGATTTCCTCTCCGTTATATCCTGCTTCTTTTGCCATCTCCGCAGCTTTTTCCGGATCACCCTGGTTATAATCCTGACATTCGATCCCACTGTGATAGAAGAATCCCTCCGGATAAATTTCCGGGCAAAGACTGTAAAGCTCTTCCGCACCCAAAGCGGCCATAAGCACTTCTTCTGAATTGATCGCTGTCTGAAGGGCATGGCGAAGAGGATAATTATCTGCCAGAATACCTGCCGTATTGTTGAGGAACACAACGCCGTTCATCGCGCCGTCATTTACAGTCGTTACAATGTTTTCCTCGCCGCTTAACGAATCGAACATATCTCCGCTTAACATGTAGGCATAATCATAGTCGCCTGCCTTTAAACCGGTCGTTCTGGTATTGACATCTTTCACAACATAAAATTCCAGATAATCGGCCAAAGCCTCACGTTTTCCGGCAGGGCCATTTGCCTCCTCTGTACGTGCGGAATATTCATCAAATTTTTCAAAAATGTAGGCGTTCCCGTTTCTGTGTTCCGCGAACTTATACGGGCCTGTACCAATGTACTGATCTTCTTTCAACGCCTCACTTCCTGCAGCCTCTGCCACTTCTTTGGGAATAATGTAGCAGCATCCGCAGTAAAAGGCAAAAATGTTTTTCCACGGGCCGTAGGGCTTATTGAATTTAATGGAGACGGTATAATCCCCATCTGTAACAATTTCATCTACATAGTCCCGGATCAGGCTGGCTCTCACACCGTTGGCAATCCAGCGGTCGAGCGACGCCTTGACATCCTCGGAAGTCATCTCTTCCCCGTTGTGGAACAAAACCCCCTGCCTTAAATGCATGGTAGCTGTAAGCCCGTCTTCCGATACCTCATCACTTTCCACCAACATCGGCTGAAGATTCATTCCCGCATCATAGACATATAAACATTCAAAGATCTGCTGCCCAAGACGGACTGCATTGTCTACGGTATTTAGCATCGTGTCCAGGGTAGCCGGTTCTTCAGGAAATGCGATCCGGATCGTCGTCACCTCATCTTCTGTTTCAACTGCAGCTTCTGTCTCGGTCTTTTCCTCAGCTACTGCTGCTGTTTCCGTCTCTTCTTCTGACGACTGGTTTCCGCCGCATCCGAATAAGGAACTGCCGGCAAGCGCCAGCGTGCAGGCCAATGCTAAAGTTCTTTTCAATTTTCTCATAGTTCTTCCCCTTTCCTTTGGTATCGTAAATTTGTTATTGCAACAGGCCAAACAGCCTGTTTCTCCACAGCAGTCAACTATTCCAGTAATCTCTGATTTTAGTATCCGTTCTGAAGGAAGTTTATGATCTCCTCCTTTCCTTTTCCCTGTATTCCTAAACACTCGGCCGTTCTGCCTGTTTTCCAGTAATCAACTCCCATCAGTCCCCCGGCAAGTGTGATGAGCGCATCGAAAAGCGGTGTTGGGGTTCCTATCTGTTTTCCCATGACTGCAACCGGCAGCGCAGAAAAGGGAATATCTTCTGTCATATACCGGTGGTTTAACGATGTCGGGCCAGCCGAACTCATGAAATCCCGGCTGCCTCTCAGGGTTTTATACGTCGTAACCTCCAGACGCGGGCAATATCCTTTCTGTACATAAGATTCTGCCAGTGGAACGCGAGGATGCCCTAATGCATCTCCGACAGACATTCTTTCTTCGTCCATCCTGTCAAGCAGGTCGGCGACTGCTGGTGTAATACCATCCCTGTAATGGTAATTATCCGGATTACCATCTGTATGGGCGGCGTTCAAAATCATAATCGGGCCATGGCTCAAAATATTACCATTATTTAAGGAACACTCCATCACATCCTTTGCCAGATGTACATTCTCAAAAAGAGAAGCGGCAACTGGATATACCTTCGGATTCTCCTTCGCCGGAAAAGCAGAAAAAAGATTATACTTTAAAGAAGTCGCAATCCTGACTTTGTTTTTCTCTGTCTTTTTACACCCGTAAGGAAGTGTACAATATTCTCCCAGCCTTGCTTTCCCATATACGCCGGCATCATGAAAAATCTTTGCAAATTCCAGAGCGCCTCCTGTACTTCCTGCGCATAGAAATATGTACTGCCCCTCTTTTACATAAGGAGCCATATCTCGTGCGGTGACCTGAAATGCAAATGATGGGATCACCACCAAAATAATTTCTGCTTCCTCCAAAGCTTCCTCTAAATTGCATGTAACTTGATACAAGCAAACAGACTGGCAATCTTCCTCTTCTTCTATATAGATCCTTTTTTCAGCGCCAAGAGCATTCAGGTTCTCTTTAAATTCTTCCCTATCCCATAGGATTACCTTATATTTCGCCAGCGCAAGTTTTGCCGCAACAGTAAACGCACCGTTTCCAGATCCAATTACACAAACTTTTTGTTTTTCCACTTTTGCATTCACCTCTTTTCAAAAAAATATTTTTCTATTTTATTTGTTTTATGGTTATTTTATACTGTTTTTTCTTTTTTATAGTCGAATAATACCACATTATGCACTATTTGTAAATAGTATATCTTCTATTTTGCTAAAAAAAAGTTATGTGATTAAGCGTATAATTTCCATTTTTATTCAAAATAGTCCTTATTTCCATGATTTATAAGCCCATGTTCAATTTACAAAATATTTTTTAGCATTATTTCTATGCAAAAAGGGGTGTACATTTCTCCCCTGCGGGATTCCTGTACACCCTCTTAATTTCCTTTGCTTATTCCGCCCAGACAACTCTCCCCGGCTTCCGCTCCGGAATTCCGGGATATTCGCCGTCCACATAGCCTAAGACGCAGTGGCCGATGCCTTCGTACTCCCCTTCCAGTCCCAGGCTCTTTAAGATCTCCTTTCCTTCCGGCGACTCAAATTCTTCTTTCGCCCTGTGGATCCAGCAGCTTCCGATTCCCAGCTCATGAGCTGCCAGCATCAGATTCCCCATCACAAGGCTTCCGTCGTAAACCCGCGTGCCGCAGCTTTTATCTGCCAGGACGATGAGCACCACTGGCGCACCGTAGAACGGATCTTTGTCCGATCCCATGATTCCGGCGTTCATCCTGGAAAGACGGTCACGCAGATCTTTATCTGTCACTGCCGCAATTACTGTCTTCTGATTGTTCATGCCGCTGGCCGCGTAGGTGCCAGCCTCGACGATTTTTTCCAGGATTTCCTTCGGAACCATATCCGGCTTGAAGCTCCTGATACTTCTTCTTGTTTTCATTTTCTCCAAAACATCGCTCATAACTTATACCCCTTTCTGTTTTCTGCGGACTATGCTGCGGGAATGGTTTACCCTGACATAAAAACGCGCCGAAATCTGCCAACATGCATGCGGCATGACGCAAATTCCGACGCGGTCTTTTCCGCACAGCACTTTGGTTATGCGGATATTGTATCATATTTGGGCGGCAAAAAACAGTTAAATTATGTGTATTCACATATTGGGAGCAGCAATACCCTTAAATATGACGCTTTTGGGGCTCGCTGCAAACGATATTGAGATAAATCCCGATGCTTATGCTGCATACAATGTTACTCCTTCTCTGGATACATTCTGATAAAACGGCAGAATATGCTTCCATTCCTCATATTCCTGATAGCTGATATCAACAATCGAAAAAACTTTAAAATATTCAAGTGCAAAATCCGTTGAAACTTCACATAACTTTTCTTCGTAATCTTTCAGCCTGTCCGGAGATAAATCTACCAAAACCATAATATCAATGTCGGAATCTTCTGTGGCTGTGCCTCTTGCTGCGGATCCATAGAGAATCACCGCTTTTAAATGATCCTGATAAATCATCTTCAGCTGTTCTGCCAGTTTATGATATACCTTCATCCATTCTTCTGTCCTGAGTTCCATGTATATGCGTCCTTTCCTTAGAGCAATATCGCTTCCTGTCTTTCACTCAATATTATAGCCATTCCGGGCTTCTTTGTATATCCTTTTCTTTCACATGGACAGAAAAAACACGCGCCATCTGCCTCTGCAGCATTATGGCGCGTGTTTTCTTCGGCAGGCATCACCCACCATTCTCCCCTCTCCCAATCATCCTCAAAATAAAGTCCACCGTCCCGTCGATCCCATAGCTCGCCGTGTTGATGCAAAGGTCATAGTTATTGGCATTGCCCCATGCCCTTCCTGTATAGAAGTTGTAATATCTGGCGTGCTCGTGATCCAGGCGGTGAAGGAAGCGGCGCGCCTTCTTCTCGTCTAAGCCGCTGTTGACCTCGATGGTGCGGTGCACCCGCTGTTCAAAAGGCGCCGTCAGGTAAATGCTGATGTGGGGGATGTTGTTGTTTGTCATGATGGCGTCGCCGCAGCGGCCCATGAGGATAAAATCCTCGGTCTTCGCCTTTTCGCAGACCAGGTCGCTCAAGTTAAAGAAGACGGCGTCCTGCTTCGGAAGCCCGTGATAGCGGCTGAATTCCCGTATCCTCTGTTTTAATGTCAGCCTCTTTTCCGGAAGGAAGGCCTCCGCCGGGCTTTTGTTGATCTCCTCATGGACATGGCCGTAGCCGGCCTTTTCCTGGACAGAGTCTTTTTCCGCGTCGAGCCGCTTTAAAACGGCCTCGAAAATTTCCTTGTCGTAAAAATTGATGTGAAGCTTGTCGGACAGCTTAAAGCCCACGTCAATTCCGCCGCTGCCGTACGTCCAGCTGATGCAGATAATCAGGTGCTCGCCGCCGGCAAACCTGTTTTTCAGGTTGAAGGCATTGAGGCTTGCAAGCTTCGGGTCGATGACATCGCCGCCGGCAAAGCTCGTGGGAAGCTCCATGACCGCGTTGATGATCCTGTTGTACTCGGTCATGCAGAGCTTCCGCTCCTCCTTGTCCTCGATGGTGCGGGCCATGTTGGCGATTAACGCCAGCTCGCTTCTCACCAGGTTTCCCTGGGGCCTTGTGAGCAGAAGATCCGTCAGCTCATTGACGCACCGCTCCCTGTCACGATTGAAAACACGGCCGAGGGAGGAGCCAAGATGGCAGTAAACCTCAGCGTCCAGATCATAAATATGCTCTGCCAGCTCTTTGATTTCGTCACGATTGATTGACATATGACCTCCCCCTTCCTATAAAAAGAATATGAACATATCAATCAGAAACACAGGCATCAGAACCGCTATCGACCACAGTAGGTAGCCGAAAAACGACGGCATCCGGATACCGTTCTCGTCGGCGATGGACTTTACCATGAAGTTCGGCGCGTTTCCGATATATGTATTGGCTCCCATGAACACGGCGCCCGCCGAAATCGCAAGGAGCATCTTCACCGGCACCGTTCCAAGCGCCGTGGCCATTCCGCTTGAGAATCCAAGGGAACCGGCCGTCGTTAAAAACACCAGGTACGTCGGCGTGTTGTCCAGAAAGCTTGACAGAAGTCCCGTGGCCCAGAACATCTGGAACGGCTCTGTGATCCCAAGCTCGGAGCCATTCGCCTGAAGCAGCATCAGCGCCGGCTGCATGGTGATGAAAATTCCCACGAACAGGACGGCCACCTCCCGGATGGCGCTCCAGGTAAAGTGGTTCTCCCTGCGGATGGAAACATTCGTCGTCTTAAAGGAAAGCCAGGCTGCGGCCAGGATAATCGCAATCTCAATCACCGACGGCCATCCGAGCACCACCTCGCCGAAAATCCGGATACCCAGCACATTCCCCTCGGCATCCTGGAACATGGGCATGCCCGGAAGCGTACCGCTCAAAATCACGGCCGCCACGATCATCACGAGGAAGAGCAGGTTATGGGCGCCTTTCAGCTTTACCTCCGTACCAGGCTTTGAGATATCCGGCTTGAGCCCTGCCGCCACGTCCGACCGGTAGGCACGCATATCCAGCTTATAAAAAATGAAAAGAAGAATTACCATGTTAAAGAGCAGCACCGGTAGCAGGTGCAGGCTCCAGAAAAACGGCACGCCCCGCATAAATCCCATGAGAAGAGGCGGGTCGCCGATGGGTGTCAGGCAGCCGCCCATGTTGGACACCATGAAAATAAAAAAGATGATAATATGGCGCCGTTTTTTCCGCCACGCGTTCATTTTGATGATCGGGCGGATCATTAACATGCTGGCGCCCGTCGTGCCGATCCAGCTGGAAAGCAGCGTGCCGAGGGCCAGAAGTCCCACGTTGATCCTGGGCGAGCCGGCCAGGTCGCCGGACATGGTGATGTTGCCGGACACACAGAACAGGCCGAACAGCAAAATAATAAACGTCAGATAATCATTCACCAGGCATTCCAGCACCGTTTCCGCCGCCTCTCCCGCCCCGAAAAGGGCCGCAAAGGGCAGCATAAATAAAAGCGACCAGAAAACAACGGCGTGGGGCTGGTGAGCTTCCCACCACTCTGCCTTTAAAAGCGGCAGGACTGCGATGCATAAAAGGAGCCCGGCAAAGGGCACGCAGAGCCACAGGGGCACGGCCGCCGTCTCCCCGGCTGCTTCTTCCGCCGCCAGGGCTGTCATCGGATGATTCAGCAAAAACAGCCCCAGGCTCCCGCAAAAAGCGACGAACTTTTTCATGATAAGCCTCCAAATTTCCTTCTCTAAATATTTTCTCAATCTGAGCATTCATTATAACAGCTTCCCATGGCAAAAACAACGGCACTCAGCACAAAAAAGCCGGAAGAAAATGAGAAAACATGGGCATTTTAACGACAATTCAGGCCGGGCACAGCGAAGATTCCCGCCATGCCCGGCCTTTCCCGGTTAAAACATGATTTTATTGAAGCCGCCTTCCGGCGCCAGGATGTAGGAGCCGTCAAAGCCGCATTCTTTCGCCAGCCGCACGGCCGCCTGGAACTGCCAGGCTAACGTATCCGTCCGGTGGCTGTCGGAGTTTATGATAATCTTTCCGCCCAGTCTCCGGATTTCTTTCAGAAGCGCCGGAGACGGATAGGGTTCCCGCCGGAATCCTCTGGACATGGCACCGGTGTTGATCTCAAACAGTGCGCCGGATTTGGAGAGCTCCCTCACGGCCGCCATGGCCGGTTCCAGATAGGCATCGCAGTTCTCGTCAAAGAGATGGCCGTCCTGGTTGAATTTGGTAATCAGATCCACATGGCCAATGATATCGCAGGCCGTAAGCTCCGCTGCTTTCGCCTCCCTGGCGTAGTAATCTGCCGTCATCCCGTACCAGTCCCCGCCCCAGAGGCGGTTTACGGCGTCCTTAAGGATTTCTTCGGATTCATCCACCATCACGGCTTCTTTGTCCTTTATGATCTGGTGGACGGAGCCGATCACATACTCCGCCGGCTGGAGCGGCCCCATGCTGTCCCGCTCGATGCCGATGTGGAGATTCAAGCGTCCCCGGTACCGTTCCTTTAATTCTTCCATTTCTTCCATATAAAGACGGTATTTCCCGTCGTTCATCCCAAAGGTGCCGTCCTCGGAATAGGCATAGCCCGAAAGGAAGCCGTGCTCGGAAATCCCGAAATCCGTAAGTCCCGTATCCCATGCGGCCTTCACCATCTCCGCCGGCGTGTTCCGCCCGTCCCCGTAGACGGTATGGGCGTGGAAATCTGCCCTGAGACTCATTTTGATTCCCCCTCTAAAAAGAACGCGTTCGTCCACGCCTTCCTGCCCATGGCGTCCTCGCACTCCACCCGGACATACGTTTCATCGCCTCTCAACACATGGCGCCCGCCAGTAAGCGGCGTCACATGATGGAGAATCGTCTCGCTCCGCCCCACTGGGCCGCCCACGATGAAGTTGATCCGCTCTGCCTTGGAGCATTCCACGAACACCTCTCCGTCCTCGATGCCCCACTGGTAAATGGACGGCCCGGCAGAGAAATAATAGTCGCCGGCCATCAGGTGGTTTACGATGGCCTCGTGGGACAGCTCCTCGGAGCGCACCATCACGAAGCCGCCGAAGCTGTCAAAAAATTTCGGCGGGTTGTGGTTGTCATCGGAGGCAAAGCCGCCGACTCTCGTCCCTTTCCTTAACATGGCTTCCCAGAACACGCTGTCGTAACCCTCGCCGCACTCCACGACGGTGCCGTAGTTGTAGACCTCCACGGCCCACACATGCTTTAAGTCTGCCACCTCATCCATCTCTACCCGCGACCAGGCCGGATGGTTGTAGGTGGTAAAGCAGCCACGGGCATTTAAGGTGTCGATCATGTCCTGGGCCGCCTTAAGTCCGTCCCATTCTCCGTAAAACCGCGGCGGAATGAGCCTCTCCCCGTGCTTTAGGAGCTTTTCCCCTGCCGCCTTCCGCATGGCCTCATTTCCCAGGATCCCGTGGATGTGGTGGGTCTTTTTCACATAGCTTCCCGTCTCATCCAAAAGGTTCACCGATGCCTCCACGCCCGGGAGCAGGATGAAGGTTTCCCCGTCGATCTGATCCCTGAGATCCGTATAATAGTCGTGCTCGCTGAGGCAGAGGAAATGGTAGCCGTTATTTTTATAAAACGCCGCTGCCTCTGCCGACGTAAGTCTTCCGTCGGAATTTGTCGTGTGGGAATGCAGGTTCCCTTTATACCAGCTTCCGCTTTCCGAAAACATTGTCTTTCTCATGGTTTCCTCCATTTTTAAAAGGGAGGCGC
The DNA here is from genome assembly GCA_018223415.1 of Eubacteriaceae bacterium Marseille-Q4139. Classification (NCBI taxonomy): domain Bacteria; kingdom Bacillati; phylum Bacillota; class Clostridia; order Eubacteriales; family Eubacteriaceae; species Eubacteriaceae bacterium Marseille-Q4139. The sequence goes on from JAGTTQ010000001.1 coordinate 737,548, forward strand.
GCCCGGCGCTTCCCCAAATAATTTCCTTATGCTGCGCCCGATGCCTGATCGGCCACCGGGAGGCAGTTGCGCTTCTCCACGGACAGGTACACCTTCGCGCCGTCCTCGAAGATCGAGAAGCTCCGAAACAGGGTATCGGCATAAATCCGGATGCCGTTTACGAGAATCGTGTACCGCAGCACGTTTCCTCTGGAACGGCTCTCGAGCACCGTCCCCTCCCATTCGTAGGAGCCTGCCGGGTTCTGTTTTTCCCTGGAAATGGCGATGGTTTCCGGACGGATGGCGATGGAATCGCCTGCGGCCGGCGTGAGGCCTGTGAGCAGACGGAACTCTGCCGGGCCTAAGACATTGTAGTTTCCGATGAAGCCGGCTGCAAACCTTGTCTTCGGATCCGTGTAGATTTCGATGGGCTTTCCGAGCTGCTCGATGCGCCCTTCGTTTAACAGGCAGATGCGGTCGGACATAATCATGGCCTCATCCTGATCATGGGTGACGAAAATCGTCGTAATATTTAACTCCTTCTGGATCCGGCGGATTTCAATCTGGAGGCTCTTTCTTAACTTGGCGTCGATGGCGCTTAAAGGCTCGTCGAGAAGCAGCACCTTCGGCTTCGTCACGATGGCGCGGGCCAGGGCCACGCGCTGCTGCTGGCCGCCGGAAAGCTGGCCGGGATAGGCGTGAATCTTGTCTTCCATGCCGATCATCTTTAAGGCATCGGTGATTTCCCGACGGATTTCCTCCTTCGGAAGCTTTTTGATTTTAAGGCCGAAGGCCAGGTTCTGTTCTACGGTCATGTTGGGGAACAGGCTGTACTGCTGGAACACCATCCCGATCTGCCTGAGCCTTGCATCCATGTCCGTAATGTCCTTTCCTTCCAGGAAAATCTTCCCTTCCTGAACCTCCTCCAGACCGGCAAGGCAGCGAAGCAGCGTACTTTTCCCGCAGCCGGACGGCCCGAGGAGCGTGAGAAGCTCTCCTTTTTCCACTTCCAGGTCGATTCCCTTTAATACATGGAGGGAACCGAATTTTTTATTGATATTTTGAAAGGTTATGTAAGCCATTATTTCTCCCTTCTCTCCTTCTGCTTATTCTGACTCTTGTGGACGGCGTAGTTGATCGCCAGCGAGATCAAAAGCAGGATGATGACGGCAGAGCTTAACTCCTGGGTATCCGCCTGCCGGTTTCTGTAAAGGAACGCCTGCGCCGTCTCATACTGGGACGAGGCGATGATCTTGATAATTGCGAAATCTCCGAAAAGCCCGGCAAAGCCCATGAGCGCCGACGCCGCAAGCCCCGGGAAAATCGACGGGATCACGACGGTCACATAGCTGTAAAACTTCCGGCAGCCGAGCATCTGGGCCGCCTCCAAGATTCCTTTTGTGTTGACGGCATAGAGGCTGTTGCGGATTCCCTGGTAAGTGACCGGCAGGACGAAGACGCAGTAAATGCAGGCCAGCATCACCACACGGTTTGCAAAGACCGTCCCCGACCCGGCGTACATGGAAAGCACCGAGGTCGCCACAATGATACCGTTTATGGTAGTAGGGATCAGGCAGAAGATCTGCACCACCTTCTCCATGTTCGGCAGATAGACAATCACCACGTATAACGCCAGCAAAACGCTCACGTTTGTGATGAGGACGGGAAGCGCCGAAATCACAATGCCCCTTAAGATGCCCATGAGGAACGCCTGGTTGGTAAGCGTCGAAATGTAATACTGTATGGTAAAGCCCTCGGGCAGGATGGAGATCCACCTGTCTGCCAGGGAGTAAACAAACATGACTGCGAGCGGCATAATTAAGAATACCGCGGCCGCTGCTTTAATGGCAAACATCGCGCCTTTATGTTCTCTCATGATCTCATCCCTTTCTCAAAATGCCTTTTTAAAAGGTTGGTTGCGCCAATTTCAATCAGTACGATGGCAAGCAGCACGATGGATAAGGCGCTTCCAAGCTCCGGCCTCTGCCGCACGTCGCCCACGAACATGTCGACGATTTTGATGGGCAGCAGGGAAATGCTGTTGTTAATCAGAAGATACGGCGTGGCATAGGCTGCGACGGCGTTGGAAAACAGCATGTTGAAGGTTCCTAAAATTCCCGGCATCATGACCGGGATTCCCACCTGGAGCCAGAACCGGCGGCTCCCGGCGTTCATGAGCCTGGCAGCTTCCTTCCACTCCCGCCGCACCTTATCGAAAGTGGGAAGAAGAAGCAGCGTCCCCATGGGAACCTGGAAATACACGTAGACGATGAACATGCCTCCCATGGAATACAGGTTATATTCCGAAAGGGGTGCAAAGCCGATGGCCCGCGCAATGAGCACGAAGACACCGGACGTGCCGAGCACCGTGATGAACGCAATCGCAAGGGGAAGCCCGCTGAAGGAGGAAGTCAGGTTTAAAAGGGACAGATACCATGCCTTCCCGCGTCCCTTGCTGCGGCTTAAGGCCATGGCAAGGAAAAAGTCGATGAGAAGCCCCACAAACGTGGATGCAAACGTGACCCAAAGGCTGTTCTGGATGGCTGTCCGGTACACAGGCTTTTCAAAGATCTCCATGAAATACCGGAGAGAAAATCCGCCGTCTCCGCCGAAGCTTTTCGTAATCATTCCAAATAACGGCACACATTCAAAAAGGATTACAATCAGTCCCAGAGGCAGGAATAGGAACATCCTGCCTCCGGCTTTCTTAAAATTTTTCATATTTTCCTCCGATGGCCTAGCCCATCAACGGGATGATCTCTTCTTCCCATCTGGTTGCGATTTCCGTGCAGACCTCCGATACGGCGTCGTTGTCCGTAAGCGGGATGGTGTCCGTGTATTCGGCATCGTCAATCATCTTGGCGGAAAGCTCTTCCGGAATCTCCACATCGCTGCGGATCGGACGGGCATAGCCTCTGGCTCTGTCGATCTGGCCCTCATCGCTTAACAGGTATTCCACAGCCAGAGCTGCCGCATGAGGATGCGGCGCATATTTGTTGATTAAGAGGCAGTAGCCGGACTGGATGGCGCCGTCCTGCATGATATGGCAGTCCAGGTTGGCATCCGGGTTGATCTCGCTCACCAGCTCTTTATACCGCAGGGTCTGATAATCCCAGTGAAGGTAAAGGTCAACCTCGCCTCTTGCCATTCTCTCCTGGCTGTAATCGCCGGCATCCAGGCGGCCTGCCGCGGCCAGCTCCTTGAAGAACTCGATGGCCGGGTCGATGTTGTCGATGCCGCCGCCGAGGGCATATGCACAGGACAGCACTGCCATCTGGGAGGAAGCGCCGCGGACTACGTCGCCGATGGTGACGCGGCACTCACTGTTTTTTAAATCTGCCCAGGACGTAATCGGCGTACCGATGTTGTCAAGGTTCTGAAGGCTGCTCATGGTTCCAAGGTAGCTGATAACCCATTTTCCGTCGGGATCCTTTGCCCAGTCGGGAATGGAGTCCCAGGTGGTCGCCTTATAGGGCTGCACCACGTCCATCTCCACGGCCATGGGCCCGAACGCCTGGCCCACATCGCCGATGTCCTTGGTCGGGGCGTCTTTTTCATTTTCAAAAGTCGAAAGCTCTTCTGCGGAGCTCATATCGCTGTCTGTATGGGAAATTCCGTAGGTGTCTGTGATGGCCTGCCAGCTTCCTGCCCAGTTCGCCCAGTCATCCGGCATTCCGACGGAGGCAACGGCCCCCTCTTTCTTTGCTTCTTCCACAATCTCATCCAGAGTTAAGGACGTGAGATCGACGGTTTCCTTGGCCTCTGCACTGCTGCATGCCGTAAGGAGCGTGGCCGCGGCACATACATACGCCGCCGTACGGATCAGTTTTTTCTTCATTTTCATGGATACTCATTCCTCCTGATTCATTCTCTCTTCGTTTTTCTGTACGCCAACAGTATAACAGCAGGCAGCACTTGGCAGCTATCAGGATTCCGATAAATGGCCGTAAAAAAGACGGCTAAACCATGTAAAATGGCAGCCGCCTGTGTATAGCCGTCCTGGGGGAATGTAAAAATTTTGTAAAAACGGCGGGTACCAAGGGCAGAAATCCTCCTGTAAGCAAGCTTACGTCGGATTTCTGTCTTTGTTACCCTGGTATCATCACATCATTTTCTTTATTGTCTCGCAAAGCTCGGCAACGGCCTCTTCTTCCTTGCCGTTTTTGATGTCCTCCACCACGCAGGTGCGGATATGGCTGGACAAAAGAACCTTACAGAAACCGTTTAACGCCGCCTGAACGGCCGAAACCTGAACCAGGATGTCCGTACAGTAGCGGTCGTCCTGAACCATGGATTTGATGCCGCGCACCTGGCCTTCGATCCGGTTTAAGCGCCGGATCAGATCCTTTTCTTCCTCGGGATCCCGGTATTTATGGCGGCAGGCGCACTCCTCTTTCTCTCTCTCTTCCAAACGTTTTCCTCCTCTAGCCTACGACCTTGTAATCCTGGTCTTCCACGGCCTTTTTCAGGGTGTCAAAGGGCACTTCCTCGCTCATGGTGACGACGGCCGTTCCCTCCTTGTGGCTTACGGCTGCGCTCTCCACGCCCGGGATAGCCTCCAGACACTTCTTCACTCTCGCCTCACAGTGCTCGCACATCATGCCTTCGATCTTCATTGTCTTTTCCATAGATTTTGTCTCCTTTTTCTTTTTTGCTTTTATTTTTTTGTCCCTGTCGGAACGGTGCATGTCAAAGAAATTGAGCCGCAGCGCGTTGGAAACAACGCAGAAGCTGGAAAGGCTCATGGCAGCCGCGCCAAACATGGGGTTGAGCTTCCATCCAAAGATCGGGATCCATAAGCCCATGGCGAGGGGGATTCCGATCACGTTATAAAAGAAGGCCCAGAACAGGTTTTCATGGATGTTCCGGAGGGTCGCCCGGCTTAAGCGGATGGCCGCCGGCACGTCGCTTAAGCGGCTCTTCATCAGAACCACGTCGGCCGCGTCGATGGCAATGTCGGTTCCTGCGCCGATGGCGATTCCGATGTCTGCGCGGGTCAGGGCCGGCGCGTCGTTGATGCCGTCGCCCACCATGGCGACGCGTCCCTTGGATTTTAAGGAACGGATCACGCTCTCCTTGCCGTCCGGCAGAACGCCTGCGATGACCTCGTCGACACCGGCCTGGGCGCCGATGGCCTTCGCCGTCCTCTCGTTGTCACCGGTTAACATCACCACGCGGATGCCCATGTTCTGAAGCTCTTTTACGGCCTGCGGGCTGTCCTCTTTTATGGTATCGGCCACGGCGATGATGCCGAGAAGCGTCTTGTTTTTCGCAAAGAATAATGGAGTCTTTCCGGCTTCCGCCAGGGCCTCCGCCTGCTTTTTCATGGCCTCCGGCACGTCTGCGCGGCTTCCGATGAAGGAAAGGTTTCCGCCAAACAGCTCTTCCCCGGAAAGCTTCGCCGTAAGCCCGTTTCCTGGAAGCGCCGCAAAATCTGTCACATCCCCGGCCTCAATGCCGTCTTCCTCAGCCTTTTTGAGCACCGCTTTCGCCAGGGGATGCTCGCTCTTTTTCTCAAGAGCGCAGGCCAGGGAGAGAAGCTCTCGTTCCGAAAGCCCAGCAGCCGGGAGAAGCTCCGTCACCTTCGGCTCGCCGCTTGTGATGGTTCCTGTTTTATCTAAGGCCACAATCTCCGTCCGCCCGGTTTCCTCTAAGGACACGGCCGTCTTAAAGAGGATGCCGTTTTTCGCACCCATGCCGTTTCCCACCATGATGGCCACCGGCGTCGCAAGGCCGAGGGCACAGGGGCAGCTGATGACGAGGACGGAAATTCCCCTCGCCAGGGCAAAGCCAGCCGTCTCGCCGGCAAGGAGCCAGCCAACAATCGTAAGGAGCGCGATGGCGATGACCGCCGGCACGAACACGCCGGATACCTTGTCGGCCACCTTTGCAATGGGCGCCTTCGTGGCCGCCGCATCGCTCACCATTTTAATAATCTGGGACAGGGTCGTATCCTCGCCGACGCGGGTCGCTTCACAGCGGATAAAGCCCGACTGGTTAACCGTGGCCGCCGAAACCATGTCCCCGGCCTCTTTATCCACCGGGATACTCTCGCCGGTGAGGGCCGCCTCGTTGACGGCGCTGCTTCCTGTGAGGACGACGCCGTCCACCGGGATGTTCTCCCCCGGCCGCACCACGAAAATATCGCCTTTCTTCACCTGGGCGATGGGAACCACGGTTTCCTTTCCGTCACGTTCCACCACGGCCGTCTTCGGCGCCAGCTTCATCAGGCCCTTTAAGGCGTCCGTCGTCCGCCCCTTCGACCTGGCCTCTAACATCTTCCCGACGGTAATGAGCGTCAGGATCATGGCTGCCGACTCAAAGTAGAACTCGTGCATGTAGGTCATGACGCCTTCCATGTCGCCGTGAAGCTGGGCATTGCTCATGGCAAAGAGCGCGTAGGTACTCCAGACAAAAGAAGCGCCGGAGCCGAGGGCCACCAGCGTATCCATGTTGGGCGCGCCGTGGAGAAGGCCCTTAAAGCCGCTTATGAAAAATTTCTGGTTGATGACCATGACGATTCCCGCAAGGAGAAGCTGGAGAATCCCCATGGCCACATGGTTTTCCGCAAAAAATCCCGGCACCGGCCAGCCCCACATCATATGTCCCATGGAAAAGTACATAAGAATAAGAAGAAAGCCGAGCGATGCAATCAGCCGTCTTTTTAAAACCGGCGTCTCATGATCGGCAAGCGCCTCCTCGTCCGCGGAAAGCGACGATGCCGCCACGGCCTCATCGCCCTTTAAGGACGCGCCGTATCCGGCATTCACAACAGCCGCCACAATATCTGACGGCGCTGCCGTCCCCTCGACGCCCATGGAATTCGTCAGAAGGCTGACGGAACAGGACGTGACGCCGGGCACCTTGGAAACAGCCTTTTCCACACGGGCGCTGCATGCCGCGCAGCTCATTCCGGTAACTGTATATTGTTCCATTTTCGATCCCTCCTGGTATCTGACAATGCTTTTACACGCAGGCGCGCGTCTTGCTCCCGGCCGCTTTCCGGCCTGCGGCGGAGTCCGGATGGGACTGCCCCTCGCGCCTCTTTTTATACCCTTACTAGGTATGCCTATATCATATCATAAAATCGGCCGTTGTCAAGAGAGAAGTGAAAAAAAGACGCATCATTCCTTCTATCTCTAATAGGATGATGCGCCTGTCTGAATTTTTTATTCTATGATTTTCCTGCCTTTATTCGGCCGTTCCCTCTGCGGCGTCCTCCGCTTCAGAAGCTTCCGCGTTCTTCACAGGAGAAACCGTCACGACAACGGCGTCCAGATCCGCCATCAGATCCACGTCTTTATCGGAGGCGATGGCCAGGTCCCTGACTTTAATGGAATCTCCCACATGCAGATTTCCCACATCCAGCTCAATCTTTTCCACAAGCGCTGCCGGAACAGCCTTGTAGGGAATTTCTTCCATAAGCTGCTGCAAAACGCCCGCCGTCACCTTATCATGGTTTAGCAGGCGGATTTCCGCAACGGAATGTACCTTCTCCCCGCTTACGAGCGCCTGGAAGTCGATCTCATCCACCTGGTTTTTAAGGGGATTGTAGTCAATCTCTTTAATCAGGACGTTCCTCTTCTCTCCGTCCACATCCAGCATGATCTGGCTTCCTTTTTTGTTTGTCTTCACAAGGCGCTCCACATCTGCCTTCTGCATCTTCACCGGCACAGACTCCTTCATTTCCCTGCCGAATACGATTCCCGTAACATATCCCTCTCGTCTGAGTTTTTTCGCCTTGACATCCATTGTTCTTTTTTCAGCTTTTAAAGTATTCATTTATCTTTTCCTCCATCAAACTGATATAACGGATTGCTTATCGGCCTATGTTCCTGTTTCGCAAACTCCTTTGGGAAAACCGCGCGGGACGGGCAGAAGTGCCTGCCGCAGACGGCAGACCCGCAGGCGGGATTTTATTCCTGATAGGTCTTGGTAAGTAACCTTTCTTTTTGTTACAACCGTATTATAACATCTATATTTTAAAATGCAAGAGGGAATTTTATTTTTTTAGATGCCTGCGATCCGCTCCCGGCAAGCCTCCGGCTCAAAAAAAGATTTCCCATATAGAAAAAACGGAACAGGCCATGTCTGACAGCGGCGAGGCCATCGGTTCCCTGGACACCATGGCCCAGCCGCGGCTTCCGAAGCTTCTCTCTTGCTGATAAAAAACTTTTGCAAATTCAGCAGACGTGGTATAATGTTCATAACGTGAACATTATACCTGCAAATATCCTTCACACATTGCGTTTAACAAAACGCGGCGCCCTGACAGAAAGGATGTGATTCATCCAATGCCGACACTGGATAAAATTTACATGGCAGTCATGTGCGGTACGAAAGATGGAAATATTCGATTTGCAGAGCTTCAAAAGCTCCTTTCGTCCTTGGGGTTTCAGGTACGCATAAAGGGGGATCATTTTATCTATTATAAAAACGGAGTAGATGAAATTATCAACATTCAGCCCCACGGCAGCAACGCCAAACCTTACCAGGTAAAGCAAGTCAGAAATATAATACTGAAATACAAACTGGAGGTGTAAATATGCATAAATACGAACGCATCATTTTCTGGTCAGAAGAAGACGGCCGCTGGCTGGTCGATGTCCCGGAGCTCTCCGGCTGTATGGCAGACGGCAGTACGCCATATGAGGCGCTGCAAAATGCGGAACAGGTCATCTCCGAATGGATTGAAACCGCCAAGGCTCTTGGCCGGCCCATCCCTGAGCCAAAAGGCCGGCTTCTTTACGCATAATCTCAGCAGCTTTTCCATACCGCAAAAGCCCCGCCGGCAAATGATATGCTCCCTTCTAGGTAGACAGTTGAAATAATAAAACTGTTTATCAAGGAGGGAGCATTTCTTATGCGTAAATATTCTGCTGAAGATAAATTACGAATGGTAAAGCTTATTTTGGAAGCTAAACATAGTATTACATCTGTATCAACAGGCGAAGGAATTCATCCTACTACTTTAGAAGAATGGATTCGTAATTATCAGTCTATGGGTTCAGAAACCTTTTACAACAAAGGATGGACCAAAAGAACTTCTGCCGAGAAAGAGATTGCCGTACAAGAGTATCTTTCTGGTCTTGGTTCACTACGTGATATTTGTAAAAAATATAAAATTTCCAGTACTCGTACACTCAGGCAATGGATTGCGCTGTATAATGGTCATAAGGAACTGAAGGCTTCCAGAACAGGAGGATGTAGTCTTATGACCAAAGGAAGAAAAACAACGTTTGAAGAAAGAGTGGAAATTGCATCCTACTGCATTTCCCATGGCCATAACTATGCTGAAACATCAGAAAACTTTAAGGTGTCCTATCAGCAGGCACGAAATTACACTATCAAATACGAAACAGGCGGAGTTCCTGCATTACAGGATAACCGCGGCAAAAGAAAATCGGAAGATTCTCTTACAGAGGTGGAAAAGCTTCAAGCGGAGTTGAAACTGGAAAAAGCCAAACGGCAACGTGCAGAAATGGAGTTATCATTCTTAAAAAAATTAGAGGAAATCGAAAGGAGGCGGGGCTGAGCCTGATCCGCCACGAGCATATCTATCAGGCTGTCAAAGAAGAACAGAAAGAACACGATTATCCGATACAGGCGCTTTGTAAGATTGGCGGTGTTTCAAGGGCGGCTTATTACAAATGGCTGAACCATGAAATGTCAGAGAATGAACAGGAAAACCGAAAAATTGCGGAACTGATAGAAAAAATCCACATAGAATCACCTGATAAGGGTTATCGCAGAATCCGTGATGAGTTGGAGCGTTACCATGACATTGATGTAAATGATAAACGTGTTTTGCGCATCTGCCGGAAACTTGGTATCAAATCCACCATTAAATATGCAAACGATAGCTGTACAAGACAGGCTGCAAATCCACAGTACATAGCCGAAAATATCCTGAATCGTGAATTTACGGCAGAAGCTCCGAATGAAAAGTGGTTGACCGATGTAACGGAATTTCATTACTATATCGGAAATGAAAAGCACAAGGTATATTTAAGTGCAATTCTTGACCTGTATGACCGAAGAATCGTATCCTACCGTATTGGAGACAGTAATAGTAATGCATTAGTGTTTGATACCTTTGATGATGCAGTCAAAGATAATCCTGATGCACATCCGATGTTTCACAGTGACAGAGGCTTTCAATACACCAATAGAGCCTTTCATGCAAAACTTGAAGCAGCAGGGATGATGCAGAGCATGTCCAGAGTAGCAAAGTGTATCGATAATGGACCAATGGAAGGATTCTGGGGAATTCTAAAACGGGAGCGTTATTATGGTAAACGATTTATGGACAGAGAATCACTGGTGGTCATGATAGAGAAATATATCAATTACTATAACAACAGACGTTTGCAGAGGAAGCTTGGTATAGTAACACCAATGGAGAAACACGAAAAATATTTACAGGCAGCGTAAAAATCTGCCAGCAGGTGATACCTACTGGCAGAAAAAAATTATATTTTTTTGATTGTCTACTTGACGGGAAGCAGTTCAAAACGCCGTCCGGGGCTTTGTGCATTTTCGGAGGAACGAAAAACAACAGCTTACAGGCCGTTTAACTCCCTGGCCCTGTGGCAGGCCACGAAATGACCCGGGAGCACCTCCTCTCAGAACTTCCCGTCGTGTACCTTTTCCATTGGCAGGGCAGAAAGCTCCGTCCCCGCCCCGTGGGCTGCCGGCATTCCAAGGGAAAGAATGGCTTCCAGGCGGAATTTTTCCGGGAAACCGAGGCAGCGCCTGACGTATTCCTCCGTTGTCTCCTCCTCCGGAGTCCTGCGGAGCCGTCCCTGGATCCAGCAGCTTCCCACGCCCAGGCTGTCAGCCATCAGGTGCATATTGGACAAGACGATGGAACAGTCCTCAATCCATGTGTCGGAAAGCTCCGAATCGCCGATCACCACAATCGCGGCTGCGGCATTTGCAAGCATTTTTGCAGCGCCGGCCCGGCATTCTGAGAGCTTTAACAGCATCTCCTTATCCCTCACGACGATAAGCTCCCACGGGCGAAGCCCGCGGCCAGACGCCGACAGAAGTCCCGCCTGTACAATTTCCGTCAAAAGTTTCTCCGGGATTGGTTCTTTTGTGTACTGCCTGACACTGCGCCGGTTCTGCATCATTTCCAGTAATTTCATAGTCTTAACTCCTCTCCTGATATGTTTCCTTTCTTGTACTATGTCCGCTTTGCGGCCATGGGCCTCCGGCGGAACCTGGCACCAGGATTTCTGCGGGGAACGCAGAATCCAGAATGCACAGGTACAATAACCGTCTCACAGTTATTATACCGCAGGTTTCTCATATAAAAAACAAGATTTGCATTTCCCTTTGCGATGTAACGCGATACGGCCAAATATGAGAAAATACCATTCAGACAACTAGGAATATGATAGAGAAATTCGTATATGAGTGCTATAATAAAAATCGGGGGCAGAATTTATGGTACATGGAATTGCGATTATGGGATTAAATGGGTGTGGAAAATCTACACTTGCACATGAGGTCTGTAAATATCTTAATTACTTTGAAATTGATTTAGAGGATTATTTTTTCCCAGAACAAAAGAAATCACGGCAATCCATTCTTGAACATCAATATGATGTTGAATGTGAGCATTTAGGAGAAATTCCGTATTCTGTGCCTCGTTCAAAAAGAGAAGTACAAGAAATGATTCGTGATGAAATAAAAAGGCATGCACAGTTTGTTATATCTGGTGTAACAATGAACTGGGATAAAGATATTTTGGAGGCAGTTGATGCAGCATTTATTTTGGAAGCACCAACTGAGGAACGAGTGAAAAGGGTTCAGCATCGAGAAGAAATCCGATTCGGTTCACGTGTTATGCCAGGCGGTGATATGTATGAACAACAAAAAGCATTTAGAAATATTATAGCTGGTAAAAGTAATCAGACGGTCGAAGAAAGTGCAAATAGATTGAAATGTGTCAAAGTCAAATTGGACGGAACCAAAAGTATTAACGAAAATGTTGCTATCATTGTGAGGACAATAGAAAAATTATAATTGTAGATTTAGTGATAAGCGAAGAATGGAAGGAAGTATATAAATGAGTATTGACTTAAATTTTTGGAAATATCGAAGCGGCGTATATCTGGATAATGCGATGGTGTACCAAAAAGCCTGCTGTGATAATGAGCAAGTCGAGGGATTGGAACAGCTTCCAATCGATGCCATCTTAAAAGAAACAGCAGCAGTCTTCCACGAGTGGACTTCACTTGACCCATTCAACTACGAGAGAGAAGGGCGCGGTTCTTTCCAGATTTCGGCAACTCCACAAACGGTTCGTTTTGACTGTTATTCGATGGAGCGGGCCGATATGAAGCGGTTTTCATCAATTCTGTCTAAATTCGGCTGTCCGTTATATGACCCACAGCAAGGCGTGCGATTTGATAAACTATGCGCGTTTTTGATAGATGAAGCTGGCGAATATAAAACACAAGTCGAGCAGTCCTTTTCCCGTTTGCTTCCCCGCTTAGAATTTTCCGCGCAGATAGTAACGTGGAATGAATATGTTCAGCTTTCAAAAACGCTCAAACATATACAATATGATGCAGGGATTCACCGGGCAAAAACCATGACAAAGGTAACTTCATTTATGAAGTTTGGAAATGCCTGGGCAAACCGCCCTTGTCAATGTAAGACCGCCCAGCTTTCGGACAAAGACCAGGCACGTCAGCTCCTGGGGGAATTACTGCAAAAATCCATGGAACGTGTTGTAAATGATTTTTTAGAGAGAACTTATTACGAATAAAAAGATGTATTCACCAGAACTTCTTTACGCATAATCCCAGCAGCTTTTTCCATACCGCAAAAGCCCCGCCGGCAAACGCCGCCCGGGGCTTTGTGCATTTTCGGAGGAACGAAAAACAACAGCTTACAGGCCGTTTAACTCCCTGGCCCTGTGGCAGGCCACGAAATGACCTGGGAGCACCTCCTCGGCCGCAGGCGTCTTCGCAAAGCAGATGTCCTTCGCATAGGGACACCGCTTCGCAAACCGGCACTCATCCGGCGGATCAATGGGGGATGTGATCTCGCCCTTGATGAGCTTCCGCTCCTTCTTTTCGCCGACCTCGGGAATCGGGACAGCGGCAAGGAGCGCCTGGGTGTAGGGATGGAGCCGGCGGCGGAACATTTCCTCCGAATCGGCAAACTCCACCATCATGCCCAGATACATAACCATGATCGTGTCGGACATATGGCGCACGACGGCCATGTTGTGGGTGATGAACATGTAGGTCAGCCCCAGCTCCTCCTGAAGATCCTGCATCAGGTTGATGACCTGTGCCTGGATCGACACATCCAGGGAAGAAACAGGCTCGTCGCAGACGATGAACTTTGGATTTAACGCCAGAGCCCTCGCCACGCCGATTCGCTGGCAGCGCCCGCCGTCAAGCTCGTGGGGGTACGAGTTGGAGAGGCGCCTTGCAAGGCCGACCGTGTCCATAAGCTCCGCCACGCGGCGGTCAAGCTCTCTTCCCTTCATCTTGCCGTAGATGAGAAGCGGCTCGGCGATGAGCTGTCCCACCGACATACGCGGGTTCAACGACGCAAACGGATCCTGAAAAATCATCTGGATATCCTCACGGAGCGTCTTGATCTCCGAATGGCTGATGCGCGTGATGTCGCGGCCGTCAAACAGGATTTTCCCGTCCGTGGACTCATAAAGATGGATGATGGTACGGCCCAGCGTGGACTTCCCGCAGCCAGACTCGCCGACGACGCCGAGGGTCTTTCCCCTCTCAATCGTAAACGAAACGTCGTCCACGGCGTGAAGCTGCCCTCCGGAAGAAGAAAAATACTTTTTCAGGTTTTTCACCTCAAGAATGTTGTCCATAGCTTATTTTCCTCCTTCCTTCATCATGATGCATTTCACCATGTGGCCCGGCGCCACCTCCACCTTCGGCATCACGCCATGGCGGCAGGCGTCCGTCGCATGGGGACACCTGGGCGCGAAGGCACAGCCGTCCGGAAGCTGTGACGGATCCGGCATCATGCCGGCGATGGGCTTTAACCGGTGCACCTTCTGGCTGAAGTTCGGCAGGGAGCCGAATAAACCGATGGTATAGGGATGTCTGGTATCATTGTAAATCTGCTCTAAGGAACCGCTTTCCACGATATCCCCGGCATACACGACGGCCACCCGGTCGCAGACCTCGGCCACGACGCCAAGGTCATGGGTAATGAGAAGCAGCGATGTTCCCAGCTTCTTTCTTAAGTTCTCAATGAGATCCAGTACCTGCTCCTGAATCGTCACGTCGAGAGCCGTCGTCGGCTCGTCGGCCAGAAGAAGATGCGGGTTGCAGGCCAGGGCGATGGCGATGACGATACGCTGGCGCATGCCGCCGGAAAACTGGTGGGGGAACTCCGAATGGCGGCGTCCCTCGATGTTTACCATCTCCATCATTTCCGTGGCCTTGATAAGCGCCTCCGCCCTGGAAAGCTTTTTATCGCTGTGGAGCCGGATCACCTCGGCAATCTGCTCGCCGACGGTGAGCACCGGGTTTAAGGCCGTCATCGGGTTCTGGAAAATCATGGAAATCTCGCCGCCGCGGATTTTCCGCATCTCCGCCTCTGATTTCTTAAACAGGTTTTCCCCGTTATAATACACCTCGCCGGAAACCACCTTGCCCGGCGGGTTGGGGACAAGCCGCATGACGCCGAGGGCCGTCGTCGTCTTTCCCGCGCCTGTCTCCCCGACGAGGCCAAGAGCCTCGCCCTTTTTAATCGTAAACGAAATATCGTTGACTGCCTTCACCACCGACTTGTCGACAGTATAGTGAATAGACAGATTTTTCACTTCTAACAGGTTCTCGGACATTCTTAGCCTCCTTATTGCTTTAATCTCGGATCAAGTGCATCACGAAGGCCGTCTCCGAAAAGATTGAATGCAAATACCGTAAGCATGATGGCGATGCCCGGGAACGTGATGACATGATAATAGTCACGGATGTAGCTTCTTCCCGTGGAGAGCATGGAGCCCCACTCCGGCGTGGGCGCCGGGACGCCAAGCCCGATGAAGCTTAAGCCCGATATGTTTAAAATTGCCGTGGCAAGTCCCATGGAAACCTGGACGATGATTGGCGCCAGGGAGTTGGGCAGCACGTACTTAATCATGAGCCAGATGTCGCCGGCCCCCGTGGCTCTGGCCGCCTCGATGTACTCCTGGTTCCTCACGGTGATGACGGCCGACCTGGCGACCCTGGCGAAAGCCGGGATGCTGCCGAGGCCGATGGCGATAATCAGGTTCGACATGGAGCTTCCAAGAGCCGCCACAACGGAAATTCCAAGAAGCAGGTTGGGAACCGCCATGAAAATATCAATGATACGCATGAGCACGTTGTCCACAACGCCGCTGTAAAACCCGGCCACACAGCCGATGCCGACGCCGATGACGCAGGCGGCCGCCACGGCCGTAAGCCCGATGGTGAGGGACGTCCGGCAGCCCCAGACAATCCGCGTAAACATGTCGCGCCCCAGCTCATCCGTCCCGAGAAGGTGCTCCGACGACGGGGCCGCAAACGCATTGTCCAGATGGAGCGTCACATAATCCGGGTCGGAAATCTGTGCCGGGAACAGGGCGCAGACCGTCAGCACAACGATGATAAAAAGTCCCACGACTGCCGTCTTGTTCCGCATGAACCGCTTGATAATATCCTTTGCCATGCCCCGGCTGGAAATGGAAAAATCACCGAGATCGGCGTAATTTTCTGCCGGAGCCGTCTTTTTCGTATCGCTCATTCTATGCCGCCTCCTTCTTAACAGCCGCTTTGGCAGCCTTTGGTTTCACGTACTGGGAGCGGATCCGCGGATCCACATAGGCGTAAAGCACGTCGACGATCAGGTTGCAGAAGGCCATGACGACGGCGATGAACAGGATGCCGCCCTGCACAAGCGGCGCATTCTTCACGTTGATGGCGCTGATAATCAGGTTCCCGAGTCCGGGGATCGCAAACACCACCTCGCTGATGGCGGAACCGCCGAGCATACGGCTGAAGTTGATGCCGATGAGCGTCATAACCGGGATGATGGCGTTCCTTAAGGCATGGACGCAGATGATAATCATTTCCTTCTGTCCCTTGGCCCTGGCTGTCCGCACATAGTCCTGACGGATGGCCTCCAGCATACTGGAGCGGGTCATACGCATGATGCCGGCCGACGACGCCGTACCGATGGTGATGGCAGGCAGGATCCAGTGCTTCCAGGAAGTGATCCCGGCCGCCGGAAGAACGCCGAGTTGCACGGAGAACAGCAGGATTAACAAAAGCCCCAGCCAGAAGTTCGGCATGGAAACGCCGACCATGGCGATGACGCGGACGATGTTGTCCCAGATGGAATACTGCTTGACCGCCGAAATGATCCCCAGGGTGATTCCGATAACGACGGAAACCAGGGTGCTCACGATAGTCAGCTTAAAGGTTGTCGGGAACCTGGCAATGATCTCGTCGATCACCGGCTGCTTCGTCGTGTAGGAAATGCCCAGATCCCCGTGAAGGGCGTCGGCAATGTAGTTTACATACTGCACGAGGAACGGGTCGTTTAAGCCGTTTTCCTCGTTGAACATCGCAATGTCTTCCTCCGTCGCCATATCGCCAAGCACGTACTTCGCCGGCTCACCCGGGGAAAAATACAGCATGCTGAACACGAGAAGGACGACTCCAAGCATGATCGGGATCATCATCAGGATCCGGCGTCCGATGAATTTGAGCATGGACTCATCTCCTTTCCAGATATACAAAACGGGCGGGCGACCGAAACACCGGCCCGGCCCCCGCCCGATGAAGGTTACTCATTTACTCGTAAACAACCCAGTCTACGATGTTCTGCCTGTCGATCCGGCGGTCATAGACGTAATTCTCGATCTTGTCGCTGACGCCGTAGATCGTGTCGATCTCTGCAAAGGGGATGGAGAAGCGTATCTCGTCTAAGTAATCCTGGATCTCTTCCTCAAGGGCAGTTCTCTCGTCCGTATCGTAGAGAGTCTTTAATTCCTTTAGCATGGAATCCAGATGATCGTCGTTTGGCGCCAGTCTGGAGCCGAATTCCTTCTCATAGATAATGAGGATGTTGGAAATCTCGTCTGCCGTCGCAACGCGGATGGACGTCTCCCACGGTCCCTGGGCCTCTCTGGTTGCAAGGGCGCTCTGCTCGATGTTGACCTTGACGCCGACGGCCTCCCAGTATGCCTGTACGATCTGTGCCATTCTCTGGTACTCAGTTCCCGGAAGGATGTGGAGCTCAAGCTCAAGGCCTGTCTCATATCCGGCTTCCTTGAGAAGTTCCTTCGCCTTATCCGGATTGTAATCCCACTCGCCGAAGTCCTTAAAGCCCTCCACCATGGACGGATAATAGCCGTTTAACACGTTGGCGCCAGCGTCAAAGGAACCGGCCACAAGCGCATTTTTATCCAGGGCATAGCAGAGTGCCTGGCGGACGCGCAGGTCAGAAAGCTTCTCGCAGTCCATGGCCATGGTAATCAGGTAGTATTTCTCCGACGGGCCCTGCTCGATGTGGTAGCCGTCGATGGCGTTGACTCTCTCGATGTCGCTGCCGCTCACGTAAAGCGCCTGGTCGGCCTCGCCGGTCTCCAGAGCGATGACACGGTTCGTCGGCTCTGCGATGACGTTCACGACGATGTTCGGCGTTGCCGGCTGCTCGCCCCAGTAGCTCTCATTTGCCGTCAGCTTGATGCTGGAGCCGGAAACCCACTCAACCATCTTGTAGGGGCCTGTACCAACCGGCATTCTGGCGTGGTTCTCAGCGCCCATCTCGGTGATCGTCTCCTCGTCGCCGATCCAGGTACGGCCGCCGCCGAGCACGTAAAGGACGGCTGCATACGGCTCATACATGGCAAGGACAACCGTGTGGTCATCTTCCTCATAGGAATTGTCCGGATCGTACCAAACCATCGTGGACTGGGCCGTCGGCTCATCCAGGGAACGTCTTAAAGAAAACAGCACGTCGGAAGCCGTAAACGCGTTTCCGTTCGAGAACACCACGTCCTCACGGAGCTTGAAACGGATATGGGTGTCGTCGATGAACTCCCACTCTGTCGCCAGACGCGGCAGGATATTGCCCTCGGAGTCACGATCCACAAGGCTGTCATAAATCAGGTTGTCGATCAGGTTGACGCTGAGGCCGTTTCCGCAGCAGGGATCCAGGGTCGCCGGCTCCTCCTGGTTTGCAATGACGATGGTGTCTTTCACCTTCCCGCTTCCAGCAGAAGCGGCAGTTGTCTCCGTACCCGTACTTCCGCCGGAGGAAGCACCGGCCGCCGTTGTCTCTGCGGTCTGGGCATTTCCGCCGCCGCAGCCTGTCAGAAGCATTGCCGCACAGAGGGCGGCTGCAATCTGTCTCTTCATAATACCAATTCTCCTTTACTGATTTTTTTCACCGTCTTTCGGGATACCTGCGAGTCCCGGGACGGCGCATGTCCTGCCGTTTTTATCTGTGCTCTGCGATAAACGCCGGCACATCGGCCGCCAGAAGGCCGTCCACACTCTTTAAGCTGGGAATCCCTTCCGCAAACTTCTTTCTCATCTCCACTTCCCTGGCCGCTGCCGCCTCGGCTTTCACAAGCATCTCCTCGATGCCCTCCGGCCGGATCACCACAACGCCGTCCGCGTCTCCGAACACGATATCGCCGGGATGGACGACAGCGCCGGCACAGTTTACAGGGATGTCATACTCGCCGGAAACGCCCCATACGTTCGTTGTCGCCACGGAAATGCCGGTGCAGAATACAGGAAAGTCCATCTCTTCAATATGAAGAGAATCCGTCGCCATGCCGTTGATGACGATGCCGGCAATTCCCATGGCCTTCGCGTTGCGCGCAACCATCTCGCCAACGCTTGCAAACACCTCGTCGCCGCTGTGGTCGATGACGAGGACAGAACCCTTCGGTGCCTCCTGGATGGCCTTATAAAGGGCACAGGAGTCCTTTCCCAAAAGCTTTACCGTATAAGCTGGCCCAACTAATTTTGAATGTTTGTTGATGGGCTTCATCTTCGGATTCATAAATCCGACTCCGAGAAAATGCCCGTATGTAGCCGGGTCGGTCTTTAAAAACCGCTCGGCAAGCTCTTTTGTCCATTCCATGACAAACCCCTCCTCTATTTCTTAATCACGTCGTAGACGTCGCTTCTCCGGTTCACAA
Source organism: Eubacteriaceae bacterium Marseille-Q4139 (assembly GCA_018223415.1). Taxonomy (NCBI): domain Bacteria; kingdom Bacillati; phylum Bacillota; class Clostridia; order Eubacteriales; family Eubacteriaceae; species Eubacteriaceae bacterium Marseille-Q4139. The sequence continues at coordinate 756,710 of JAGTTQ010000001.1, forward strand.
GCCCCGGCATACGCCTGCGGACATCGTCCAGATAATCCAGGTCAATATCAGCCATGATCACGCAGGCCGTCTCCCTAGCGCGGCTGATGACAGTTCCCCAGGGATCCACCACCATGGTGGAGCCGAAGGAGTTGCTGACTCCCTTTTTCTTTCCGATCTGAGCCGCCGCAATCACGTAGCTGCTGTTTTCAATGGCGCGGCATCTTAAAATTGCCTCCCAGTGGTCTTTTCCCGTCGGCGTTGTGAAGTTGGCCGGCGTAAACAAAAGCTGTGCACCGTTTAAAACCATGTAGCGGTAAAGCTCCGGGAAGCGGATATCGTAGCAGATGGAAAAGCCGAAGCAGCCAAGCTCCGTATCCAGGGTCACGATCTCATCGCCCGGCTTGATCCGCTCAGACTCGTTCGCCACAGTGCCGTCGGGAAGGGTGATGTCAAAGGTATGGAGCTTTCTGTACTTTGCGATGCACTCGCCCTTCGGGTTTAACATGGCCGTCGTATTGTATTTCCTGTCGCCGTCGGGATTGACCTCCGCGATGGAGCCGCAGTGAATGTAGATGCCGTGCTGCCTTGCCTTTTCGGCCATTAAAGAAATGGTCTCCCCGCCAGGCACCTCTTCGGGCGGCGGCGGATTGTCGCTGATGACGTTCATGACTTCCGGGAACGAGACGAGCTTTGCGCCCTTGGACGCCGCCTCGTCGATGAATTCACAGGCTGCCTTTAAGTTGGCCGCCTTGTCGTCCCTGGTATCCATCTGGACGACGCCGATCTGGTATTTTCTTATCATAATGTTCCTGCCCCCTTTTTAAATGTCCCACTTGGCGTTCATATACTCCACGATCCGGTCAACGCAGCGGGCCACGATTTTTTCACCCTTTTCCCTCGTGGCGCATGTGGCGTCGCCGACGATGGCGTTCGGCGATTTCTCCGCCATGGGCACGAAATGGACGATGTCCGCGTAATCGGCCGTCTCCGGCGGGGGCGCCACGCAGGCTGCCTTATCCATGTGCACAAGCTCCGGCTTTAAATACAGCATGACCGAGGTGCCGCACTCGCTGGCATGTCCGTGAGCCATCCGCCCCTTGCAGTCGAAAATGTCGTCGCCGTGCTGTGCCGTAAACCGCCACCAGTCGATCTGCGCCCAGTTTACGCCCCGCGTCCGCTGCCTCTCGATCATTAAGGATGTGATGATGCCCACATTCGTGGCATGGCCGCTGATGAACAGGAAATTTTTGAAGCCGTAGCCGATCAGGTTGTCAATGAGCTCTTCCATCCACATCCGGTAAAGCGGCGTGGAAACCGTGATGGTGCCCGGATAGTCGAGAAGCGCGCCGGAATCGGCAATTTCCGTCATCGGGGCAATGAGCGCCCCTGTCCGCTCCGCCACACGCTCGGAGACGGCCTCGGCGGCGAACCCGTCAGAGCCCATGGGCAGATGCGGCCCGTAGATTTCGCATGCGCCGGTGGGAATGATGACCGTGTTCGTCTGCCTTCTGCGCTCATCGAACTCCGTCCAGCTCATTTCGCGTATCTTGTACGTCTGCATATGTAACCTCCCTCAAAATTTTGTCTTCATAACCCGGATGCCCGGTGAAAAATTTCCATACAAAAGCATTTCTCATGAGATAATTCGGATTATGAGAAGTTAAATTAAAAATAAATATACGATTATATTTATCTTATTTCGATAATTTAATGCAAATTTCTCTGATTTTTGTCTTTTCAGTCACAAAATCTTGACTTCACTTTTTGTAAATGCTATAATTCACCTATGCTTCTTTACATAATCCGAATTATAAGTGAAGGTTATAAAACCTTTGTTTTTGGGGAATACACATGATCCGTAGGATTATAAATACAAAAGATATGAATCAGGTGCCAGAAGCGAGACAGGGGAAAAGAATTATGTTTATGCCATGTATTTTCTTCTGCCCCAATTGACAAAGTTCTTTGTCCCAGGTAGAATAAACATTACCCCATAAGGGGCACGGGCATTGCGATAAATACGGTAGGCGGTTAGCCACATCACCCGAAAGGGGGTGAGGCCATGCGGATTACTTTACATATCGGGCGGTTTACCGTAACGATTGTTGTAAAAAGCAGAAACCGCCACTCTGCCAAGTGACGGTTCTAATGCACTGCATTATTAACTTTCTCTGAAACAGGGCTGACCGCTTATCGGCAATGCCCTCTTCTATTTCCATTATATCGAAAATAGACGGTTTGTCAAGTATGGTTCACATCCCATTGACATTCCCCCATCCCGCCGATATAATAGTCCCCGGAACGCATTTTCACATAAAAATAAAGAAAGTTTGGTGAACCAATGAAGGGAGATCTGACCCGGGGCCCGGTCATGAAAACCATGCTGCTTTTCGCCCTGCCCATGATACTCGGAAACCTGCTCCAGCAGTGCTACAACGTCGCCGACACCCTGATTGTCGGCCGCTTTCTCGGCGCCGATGCCCTAGCGGCCGTCGGCTCATCCTATACTCTGATGACCTTTTTAACGTCGATTCTTCTCGGCCTCTGCATGGGAAGCAGTGCCGTCTTCTCCATCCGTTTCGGGCAGAAAGACGAAAACGGCTTAAAAGAAGGCATGTGCGCGTCCTTTGTCCTGATTGCCTCCCTGACGGTAATCTTAAACGCGGCCGCCTTCCTCGGCATCGACTGGATCCTTTACTTCCTGCGGGTGCCGGAAGAAATCCAGGGGCTCATGCGGGAATATCTGATTGTCATTTTCTGCGGCATTGCAGCCACCTTCTTCTATAATTACTTTGCCTCGCTCCTTCGGTCTGTGGGAAACTCCGTGATTCCCTTGGCCTTTTTGGCCGTGTCGGCCGTTTTAAACATCGTCCTGGACTTATTTTTCGTCCTGGTGTTAAACCGTGGCGTGGCCGGCGCCGCCGAAGCCACCGTGATTTCCCAGTACGTCTCCGGCATCGGCATCGCTGCCTACACCTGGATCTTCTGCCCCTATCTGCGGGTCACGAAGGCCCACTGCCGGATCCGCCTTTCCTGCGTGAAGGAAATCGCCGGCTTTTCCGTTTTAACCTGTGTCCAGCAGTCAGTCATGAACCTGGGAATCCTCATGGTACAGGGGCTCGTCAACAGCTTCGGCCCCGCCGTCATGGCCGCTTTTGCCGCAGCCGTGAAGATTGATTCCTTCGCCTACATGCCGGTGCAGGACTTCGGAAACGCCTTCTCCTCCTTCATCGCCCAGAACTACGGGGCCAAAAAAGAAGACAGGATCCGCAAGGGCTTAAAAGGCGCCGTCGCCGCCTCCGTCCTGTTCTGCGTCGTTATCTCGGCCGCCGTCTGGATGTTCGCAGAGCCGTTAATGCTTCTATTCATCGACAAAAGCGAGACGGCCATCGTCGCCGAAGGAATCCGCTACCTTCACATCGAAGGCGCCTTCTACTGCGGCATCGGCTGCCTGTTCCTGCTCTACGGCCTCTACCGGGCCCTCGGAAAACCGGGCATGTCCGTGGTTTTGACGGTCATCTCCCTCGGGACACGCGTGGCCCTGGCCTACCTGTTATCAGCCATCCCGGCCGTCGGCGTCGTCGGGATCTGGTGGTCGGTGCCCATCGGATGGGCTCTCGCTGACATCGCAGGGCTTTCCTATTACGTTGTCAGAAAAAACGACCTGCTCCGTTTTGGTTCGTGAAAGACGGCTGTTCTTTCACACATCTTTCAAACTTATTACATCTTCACTAAAGGTTTCGCTCCTATAATGAGAATCATGAAAAAAGAACGCCGTATCGGCGTGAAAAAAGGAGGAAACCTATCATGCAAGCAGCAGGAATTCAACTGCATAAGAAAAAAGTCTTTATGGCCATGACATGTTTCATGGCCGCAATTCTGATTCTGTTCTCTTCATTCCCGGCGCGCGCCGACGGAGGGCTTTCCCTTCACACAAGCTACCCGGGAATGTCCGTGAAGCCGGGCGACAGCCTGAGCATCACCGTCACCTTAGAAAACGCCAGCGGGGCCGGCGTCGACGCAGACGTCGCCCTCACCGAAAGCCCCGAGGGCTGGGACGGCTATCTCCAGGGCGGCAGCTACCAGGTAAATAAAGTCCATGTGCCGGGAGACGGAAGCGGGACAACGCTCACGCTCCATCTGACCGTTCCGAAGGATACGGCCGAGGGCACGTACACGGCCGTCATCGACGCCTCTGCGCCCGGCATGTCCGCCTCCCTTCCGATCACCTTCACAATCTCTGAGAAGGAAGAGGGAAAAGGCAGCTTCACCTCCGAGTACCCGCAGCAGGAAGGCGCCTCCGGCACCAGCTTCAGCTTCAGCACAACCTTAATCAACAACGGCCTGACAACCCAGTCATACAGCCTGTCCTCCAACGCACCGGCCGGCTGGAGCGTCTCCTTCACGCCCTCCGGTGAATCCACAAAAATTGCCGGCATCGACGTGGAATCCGGCGAAAGCAAGGGCATCAACGTGTCTGTCGTCCCGCCGACCGACATCGCCTCCGGCGAATATGACATCTCCTGTTCCGCCGTCTCCGCCCAGGAAACCCTGTCCGTGGACTTAAAGGCCGTCATCACCGGTACATACGGTTTAAAGCTGGAAACACCCGACGGCCGCTTAAGCTTTGACGCCCATGCCGGAAGTGAATCCGACGTGACCTTAAACGTGACAAATACGGGAAACGTCGATCTGACAGATGTGGCCTTAACCTCATCGGCGCCAAGCGGCTGGACTGTCACCTTTGACCTCGAAGACAACTCCATCGACTCCATCGCAGCCGGCGCCACCACCCAGGTTATCGCCCATGTGAAGCCGTCCTCCGACGCCATCACCGGCGATTATGTCACCTCGTTTACGGCCAGGAATTCGGAGACCTCCACCTCTGATACGGCAGAATTCCGCGTCTCCGTAAAGACCAGCACCATCTGGGGCTTTGTCGCCATCGTCATCATTGTCTGCGTCGCAGGCGGCCTCGGCTATGTGTTCAAAAAATACGGGAGACGGTAAGGAGGCGGCCATATGGAGGAAACCCGTGACATCATCATCACGACAGAACACCTGACAAAAACCTACGGCTCAAAGACGGCCGTTTCTCACTTAAACCTGTCCATCCGAAAAGGCGAAATCTTCGGACTTTTAGGCCCCAACGGCGCCGGGAAAACAACGACGACGCTGATGCTTTTAGGCCTCACGGAGCCGACGGAAGGAAGCGCCTTCATCGACGGGAAAAACTGCACCAGGGAGGCCATCGCCGTAAAACGCATCGTCGGCTATCTGCCCGACAGCGTGGGCTTTTATTCCGACATGACCGGCCGCGAAAACCTGCGGTTCACCGGCCGCTTAAACGGCCTCTCCGAGGAAACCATCGAAGCGCGGATTGACGAACTTCTTGAAAAAACCGGCATGACCTATGCCGCTGACCAGAAAACAGGCACCTACTCCCGCGGCATGAAGCAGCGCCTTGGGATTGCCGACGTGCTCATGAAAGACCCGCAGGTCATCATCATGGATGAACCGACTCTGGGCATCGACCCGGAAGGCATGCGGGAGTTAATGACCTTAATCCGCCGCCTGGCCGAGGAGGACGGCCGCACGATCCTAATCTCCTCCCACCAGCTTTACCAGATCCAGCAGATCTGCGACCGCGTCGGCCTCTTCGTAGGCGGAAACCTCATCGCCTGCGGCCGCATCGACGAGCTGGCGGCTCAGACCATGGCGGACGGCCGCTGCTCCCTGGAAGCCGCCGCCGTGCCGGACGACTCCGGCTGGCGCGACCTGCTGTTAAGCCTCGGAAACGTGGAGTCCGTCGAGCGTGAGGGAGATTTCTATGTGGTAAACTCGAAATCTGACGTGAAGCGGGAGCTTTTAAGAAAGGCTCTGGACGGCGGCTACACCATAAGCCACCTGCGGGAGCGCGGAAGCGACCTGGATGAAATTTACAGACGTTATTTTGAGAAAGCAGGGCAGACAGATGGAAATGATCATGAAAGAAAAAATAAAACATTTATTTCCCTCAAAAGGAAATAGCGCCGGCAGCGGGCTCATGGCCCTCTACCGGAAGGAAATGGCGGATCACATCCGGAGCCGGCGGTTCCTCATCGTCCTGGCCCTGATCCTCATCACCAGCTTCGCCAGCATTTACGGCGCGCTGTCCGGCTTAAAAGACGCCATTTCCGCCGATCCCGACTTTATCTTTTTAAAGCTCTTTACCTTAAGCGGGGATTCCATTCCCTCGTTTACCTCCTTCATCGCTCTCTTAGGCCCCTTCGTGGGCGTAACCCTGGGCTTTGACGCCATCAACAGCGAGCGGTCAGAAGGGACGTTAAACCGGCTCGTCTCGCAGCCCATCTACCGGGACGCCGTCATCAACGGCAAATTCCTGGCCGGCGCCACGATTATTTTCATCATGGTATTTTCCATGGGGCTTATTATCAGCGCCGTCGGGCTCCTGACAACGGGAATCCCGCCAAGCACAGAGGAGACCGGCCGGCTCCTTGCCTACCTGATTTTCACAGGCATCTACATCTCGTTCTGGCTGGCCCTCTCGATCCTGTTTTCCGTCCTCTGCCGCCACGCGGCCACCTCGGCCATGGCAGTCATCGGGATCTGGATCTTCTTCGCACTGTTCATGAGCCTCGTCGTAAGCATCGTCGTGGACTTCTTATATCCTGTCGAAAAAATGACGACAATGGGCGATCTCATTAACAGCTACGACATGATCCTGGGGCTCAACCGCCTCTCTCCGTACTATCTGTACAGCGAGGCCGTCTCCACGATCATGAACCCATCCGTGCGATCCATGAACATCATCACGCTCAACCAGCTTTCCGGCGCCATCGACGGCTACCTGTCCCTGGGACAAAGCCTGCTTCTCGTATGGCCCCACATGGTCGGGCTCCTGGCTGCGACGGCCGTCATCTTCGCGGCCTCCTACATAAGCTTCATGCGGAAAGAAATCCGCAGCCGGTAAAACTGCTCCGGGGCCCCGCTCTTCTTTGCGAGGCCCCGGCTTTGTGAAAAATTGATGAATTATGCATCCCATGCCTTGACCTTGGGCGTGGAAAGGCCGAAAATGAGTAACAGTTCAGTACCAGAAAAGAGGCATGACAACATGAAAATTCTTCTCATAAATGAAACAGAACGGCTTGCCGCCTCCATACAGGAGCTATTAAAGCAGCATTGGTATGAAGCAGATGTCTGCGCCGACGGGCCCACGGGCCTTGCCGCCCTTAAGACAGGCCAGTATGACGCTGTCCTTCTCGACTTCACGCTTCCGGGAAAAGACGGGCCGGCTCTCTTAAAAGAAATCCGCTCCTGCGGCATCTCCATCCCCGCCGTCCTCCTGACAGAAAAAAACAGGCCGTCTGACCGGATTACCGGGCTGGAGGCAGGCGCTGACTATTGCCTCGAAAAACCCTTTGACACAGGCGAGCTCCTGGCCGTCATAAAAACCGTAACCAGACGCCGCGGCGAGCTTCTCCCCGACTGCCTGTCCTACGGGAACCTGTCCTTAAACCAGACTACCTACTGCCTGTCAGGGCCAAAAACTTCTCTCCAGCTGGGGCGAAAGGAATATGAAGTCATGCGGATCCTGCTGGCCAACCGGGAAATCGTCGTCTCCAAGGAAATGCTGCTTGCAAAAATCTGGGGAGACCGCCCCGATGCCGTGGAAAACAACGTGGAAATCTACATTTCCTTTCTCCGGAAAAAGCTGGAATGCCTGGGCGCCAACGTAAAAATTGTCACCATGCGCCACTTTGGCTATCATCTGGCATTAAAATGAATGCGGCAGACCTCCATTCAGCCTGCCGCATTCCCTGTTCTTTTTATCTTACGCACCGGGCCCGTCCTGTTCCTCGGTAATCTTCACAACCTTCACCGACTCGTTCCCGTTTTTATCCCTCGCATAAAAGGTATAAGTCCCTGCATTGTCAATCCGGAACGTCGCCACATCGTTGGAATTGATCGTAAACGGCTCTCCGGCCGTCCCGCCGGCAAAATCCGGAGCCGTCAGCTCGCCCCGGTTGTAGGCTAACGTCTCCAGGTCGCCGTCCACATCCACGACACGGACCGTCAGATAGGACTTCCCGAGCCTGGAAGAAAACTTTGTCTCAATATACGGCGCCGTCCCGCTTTCCGGGGCGCTTCCGGCGTTTGAAAAACCCTGTCCCGAAAGGCCGCTTAAATCAAAGGCCAGGGCCGCCCCGGCATCCACGATGCCGCCGCTTGCCGTAAGCCCGGAAAGGCCGTCGAGGGGCTTTGCCGTCTTTAACAGGATTTCCTTCACATCGGCCGGCCCAATCCCGTCAAAATACGAATACACCAGCGCCGCCACGCCGGACACCATCGGCGCCGCCATGGACGTTCCCGTCATATAACCGTAGGAATTTCCCGGCGTCGTGCTTAGAATATACGTGCCGGGGGCCGCAAGATCCACCGTGGCCGCCCCGAAGTTGGAGCTGGAATTCAAAATCCCGTTAAACTCCACGTTCGCCACGGAAATGATGTTGTCGAGGTCAAAGGCCGCCGGATAAAACGGCGTCTCGTCCGTGTTGACCCCAAGCCCCGTAAGCTCGTCGCCGTTTCCGGCCGCCACCACAAACAGCATGCCTGAGTTTGCCATGGCCTGATAAAGGGCCGCGTCATAGACCGTCGTCGTCAGGCTCAGGTTGCAGATCACAGCGCCGTTTTCCTCTGCATAGCGGATGGCCTTAATGAGAGAGGCCGTGTTCCCGCCGCCTCTGGAACCGCCTAAAATCTTCACCGGCATGATCTTTGCACGGTTTCCCGGCACGATCCCGGTGATTCCCGCCCCGTTGTTTGCGGCCGCCGCGATGGTTCCGGCTCCGTGCGTCCCGTGGCTGTCGTCACTGCCTGTAAAGACCTGGTTATTGTCGTCGTAAAAATTCCAGCCGTAAACGTCGTCCACATAGCCGTTTCCGTCGTCATCCACGCCGTTTCCCGGAATCTCCCCGGCATTGACCCAGATGGAGCCGGAAAGCTCCGGATGGCTGTAATCAATGCCCGTATCCAGCATCGCCACAATCACATCCCGCGTCCCGCTTCCGTACCTGGCCCAGGCGTCCGAAATGTTGATGTCAACCCCGGCCTCGGCATTCTGCCTCACCACTTCCACCAGGACACCGATCATATCCGGCTTCTGCCAGCCCGGCCCAAAGCCCTCGCTGTCCTTCCACTGTCCCGGTTCCGCCGGCTCGCCGAAGGGATCATCGTACACAGGATACATGTTCTTTTCTTCTTCGATATAAAAGCTGCCGTCATTAAACAAGGCCCACTGTTCCCCGGCCAGTTCATCGTTTACGTTAAGCCCCTGGGCCTCATAGGAATAATTGGGCTGGACGAGCACCACGTCGTCCCTCTCCTTTAAGGCCGCAATGGTCTCCTTTAACTCTGCCTCAGAGCCGCAGGCATAAACCTCCGGTTCCCCGTCCGCCAAAACAGCCAGGATTTCCCCGTTTTCATAGGCGGACACATCCTCTGTCACAGACGCTTTCGTTTCCGCAGCCTGCACCGCGCCTTCAGCCGCCCCAATTTCTGCCGCACCGGCAGTTGGGACGGCGCATCCGGCCAAAGCCTGAACGCAGAGCAGTACTGCCATAAAAAGTGAAAGCTTTCTTCTATTCACAAAAATCCCCTTTCTTTCTCGAATCTGCCGTTTCCGGAATTATACACGGGAAATATAGTCAAATCGTGGCGAAACTGTGGAAAATGTGTGAACTTTCGTCCGACCGGCTGCTCCCTCTCCCCGCAGGCTGCCTGTACGCCGCGGCATGGCGGCCGCAGAAAGACCTGCGAAATGCGAACAGGATGTACTCCATATCAGAATACATCCTGTACCATCTATCGTTCCGTATCCGTCCTGTCCTCCGGCCGTCTCCAGTCATTTCCGGTCTCCTGCCCTCTGGCAGCGCCTCCGGACGGATTCCCGTTGTTCCAGCCTGTCATCCCGCCGTCCTGGGGTGCGTTCTGGCCCTGCGGGTACCTTCCCTGCTGGCCGGGATAGCCCTGCCCCTGCGGGTAGCCTGGATACGGCGGATACTGGCCGCCTGCACCCTGCGGCACCTGACCGCTGTTTCCCGGATATCCGTAAGGCGGACGCCCGCCAGGAGCGCCCTGGTTCTGCGGATAGCCCTGGCCATATCCCTGGCCTCCGGCCATTCCGTTCTGACCCTGGCCGTATCCCTGGCCTCCGGCCATTCCGTTCTGGCCCTGCGGATACCCCTGGCCTGCGCCAGCTCCGCTCTGGCCATACCCCTGGCTTCCGCCAGCTCCGCCCTGGCCCTGCGGCGGATACTGGCCGCCGTTCCTGCGGTCCGCTCCCGTTTCGCGGGCAAACCTCGTCTTCTTCTCCTCGTCTTCCTCCTCCGGCTCCGGAATTCCCTTCACCTGGCGGAAAATCCGCATGAATTCCTTGCCGGTGATGGTCTCTTTCTCAATTAAGAACTCGGCAATCTTATCCATCGCATCCCGGTTTTCAGAAAGAAGCCGCTTCGCCTCGGCATATGCCTCCTTGAGGATCCGCATAACCTCCTGATCGATCTCACCTGCCGTCGCATCGCCGCAGTTTAAGACCGTCCGCCCGGTTAAATACTGGTTCTCCTGGGTTTCAAGCCCCATAAGCCCGAACTTCTCGGACATGCCGTACTGCGTCACCATGGCTCTTGCGATCCGCGTTGCCTGCTCGATATCGTTGGCGGCGCCGGTCGTCACCGTATCGAACACCAGCTCCTCAGCCGCACGCCCAGCCAACGCACCGACTAACATCGCCTGAAGCTCCTTCTTCGTGTTGAGGAACTTCTCCTCCTCCGGCACCTGCATTACATATCCCAATGCGCCCATGGTTCTCGGCACAATCGTAATCTTCTGAACCGGCTCCGCATCCTTCTGGAGAGCAGATACAAGCGCATGGCCTACTTCATGATAGGAAACGATCCGCCGCTCTTCCTTGCTCAGGATCCTGTCTTTCTTCTCTTTGCCCACAAGCACCAGCTCAACCGCCTCAAACAGATCCTTCTGGGACACGGCGTTTCGCCCGTGCTTGACGGCATTGATGGCCGCCTCATTCATCATGTTGGCAAGGTCAGCGCCGACGGCGCCGGAGGTTGCCAGCGCAATCTCCTCGAAATCCACGGTCTCATCCAGATGGACATCCTTGGAATGTACCTTCAAAATATTGATCCGGCCCTTTAAATCCGGCTTATCCACGATAATCCGACGGTCAAAACGGCCCGGACGCAGGAGCGCCGGATCCAGAATTTCCGGCCGGTTCGTGGCCGCCATCACAAGAAGTCCCTTGGAAGAATCAAAACCGTCCATCTCCGAAAGGAGCTGGTTTAAGGTCTGCTCCCGCTCGTCGTTGCCGCCGAATCTGGAATCACGGCTCCGGCCGATGGCATCCACCTCGTCGATGAAAATAATACAGGGAGCCGACTGCTGCGCCTGCTTAAACAGGTCGCGGACACGCGAAGCGCCCACTCCGACGAACATTTCCACAAAATCCGATCCCGACAGGGAGTAAAACGGCACATGCGCCTCACCGGCCACGGCCCTTGCAAGCAGGGTCTTTCCGGTTCCGGGCGGGCCCACAAGAAGCGCGCCCTTCGGAAGCTTGGCGCCGATCTTCGTATATTTTCCCGGATTATGGAGGAAGTCCACGATCTCCACAAGGGATTCCTTGGCTTCGTCCTCACCGGCCACATCGGCAAAGGTGACGCCGGTCTCCTTTTGGACATAGACCTTTGCATTGCTCTTCCCGACGCCCATGACGCCGCCTCCGCCGCCCATCCGGCTGAACATCATATAAAGCAGGAAAATCATCAGAGCCGACGGCAGCACCCATCCGAGGATGAAGCTTAACACGCTGGCCCCGGCATTAACATCTTCACCAAGGATATGCACATCGGATGCCAGAAGCCGATTTGCGAAATCAGCGTCCTGAATCCGGACAGTATAGTATTCCTTGAAACGATTATACGACCGGGACTCTGCCTTCGGTGTGATTAAAAGCCGATTGCCGGACTCACGTACCGTATCGATTTCATTATTTTCCAGCATCTGCACAAACTCTTCATAGCCCAGCTCCTCTGTCTGGCTCTTCTTGATGGCACTGTTCATCATACTGACCGCAATCAGGGTCAGGATCATGATAACCACAAGAACGCCGATGCTCTGGCCGCTGGGCCTCTTATTGTTATTTCGATTCTGATTGTTATCCATTCCTTTTCTCCACTTCTATATACATATACCGCGCTCTGCATCCGAACAGATTTTCACGATACGAATCCATTATAGTTTGAGTTTCCCCATATGGCAATAAAAAAAATATAAAAATTTCGCTTAGCTTTGACAAATTCCGCCTTTTCTGCGATACTGGACAGGAAAACAAGAAAAGAAGGGAAAATACCATGGAACAAGCCGTCCATCCGATCCCTCCGGTTTACGACAGCCGGTCGGAAATCCTCATTCTCGGTTCCTTCCCGTCAGTAAAATCCCGGGAAGGCTGCTTTTTTTACCATCACCCACAAAACCGTTTCTGGAAAGTGCTGGCCGCCATCATGGAAGCGCCGCTCCCCGAAACCATCGAAGAGAAAAAAGCGTTCCTTCTAAAACACCGCATTGCCGTCTGGGATGTGATTGCCTCCTGCCGTATCGAGGGCTCCAGCGACAGCTCCATCCGCGATGCCGTGCCCAACGACCTCTCTGTGATTGTAAACGCAGCCCCCATCCGGCGGATTTTCTGCAACGGCGGAACATCGGGCCGTTATTATAAGAAATATCAGGAAAAACAACTTGGCCGCCCGGCCGCAGTGCTTCCTTCCACCAGCCCGGCAAACGCCGCCTGGACGCTTGACCGCCTCGTCGCCGCCTGGTCGGTGATTCTGGAAAACCAGGAATCATAATCCAGTATGGCAGCAACACCCCCCAGGGCATACTGGGGATGAGGTGATGAACATGAAAAAAGATGATTTCGACATCGACATCCAGTCCTGCTCTGCCATGGACTGCACCGGCCTGATTCCCGCCCTGCCCCAGTCTGACGCAGAGCTGGAGGCCTACAACCAGATGTACCGTTTTATCCCGGAACCTCCCGACGGAGTTTCGGACAGTCCGAAAAATTCAGAAAACCGGAGGTAGCACATGGGCATGACATACGAATCATGTACCCTCTGTCCCAGAAAGTGCGGCGCAGACCGCCGCACCGGGACAGGCTTCTGCATGCAGAAAGATCAGCCGAAAATCGCCCGCGCCGCCCTGCATCACTGGGAAGAGCCATGTATCAGCGGAACCCGCGGAAGCGGCACCGTCTTTTTTTCCGGCTGCACCTTAAAATGCGTCTTCTGCCAGAATTACAGCTTAAGCCATGAAAACTTCGGAAAAGAGGTCTCCGTTTCCCGCCTTTCCGAAATTTTCCTGGAACTTGAAGAACAGGGCGCCCACAACATCAACCTTGTGACAGCGACCCATTTTCTCCCGTCCGTCCTCTCCGCTCTCGACCGTGTAAAAAACAGGCTGCGAATCCCCGTGGTCTATAACTGCGGCGGCTATGAACGGCCGGAAACCATCCGGGAACTGGACGGCTATGTGGATATTTATCTCCCGGATCTCAAATACTATGACCCGGTTCTGTCGGAAAAATATTCCGGCGCTGCCGATTATTTTACATATGCGTCCGCCTCGTTAAAGGAGATGATTCGCCAGACCAGCGGCCTCTCCTGGAATGAACACGAACCCGGACTTTTAAAGACGGGCGTCGTCGTCCGCCACATGGTTCTCCCCGGCGCCAGAAACGACTCGATCCGCCTTCTTACCTGGCTTCATGACGAACTTCCTGAAGGCAGCTTTCTCATAAGCCTGTTAAGTCAGTACACGCCCTTTTACCATAGCTGCCAGTATCCGGAAATCAACCGCCGGATCACCTCCTACGAATATCAGAAGGTCGTGGACGCGGCCCTTGCCCTCGGGCTCACAAATGGGTATATGCAGGAAAAAAGCAGTGCAAAAGAAGAATACACGCCGCCTTTTGACTTGACTGGTGTATAGAATACGGCGGCAGGCAAAAATTTAGCGGGTATCGAATTTTTTCTTTTTTCGATACCCGCTTCATGCTACTTCATCCAATGGAGTAATACCTCTCTTTCTTTTTTTATCTATATTAAGTTTTTCCATTGCCCCGGCTTCTGCGAACGATTCATACGATCTTTTCTTTTTCATATTGATTACATATTCTTCATTTTGATACTTTCTCGTCATATCAGGAATGGAATAGTTGGTAACCATTTTGTTCGTTTTATCCGGTTTCATGTTTTTCCTTTGTTTAGACTTTTACTTTTGTAAAAGCTAAACGAGATTTACGTTTTCGGTGGTCCGTACCTCCTTTTCTTAGATTTTGTTAAGTTCTTTTCTTTTGTTGTCTTTATTATATGCGATCAGGCTTAGAATGTCAATACTTTTTTTCTAAAAATTTTAAAATAAATTTGATACATTTGTTATATTTTCATATTGTATAGTATTTTTCAAATAATTTATCTCGTTCCCTTTGTTTTACGCACAAATTTTTCTGTACTTTTCAAACATTCATGCATGTTTCTGCGTTTCCTTCTCAGCTTTCTTTTCTCTTTCTGCATATGTTCTGGAGAAAAACAGCAAACAGCATGCCGGCGCCGAGCGCCATCAGGAATATATCAGAGTATGCCCCCATGGCTCCGGAAACCGCCTCCCAGGAATTCCCGGCAATCCTGCCGGCAAAAACAAGAACCGTATTCCAGATCAGGCTTCCTGCCGCGGTATAAAGAAGGAACGGCCCGAAAGCCATGCCGGAAAGCCCGGCAGGAATGGAGATCAGGCTCCGGACAATGGGCACAAGGCGGCAGAAAAACACGGCTTTCTGTCCCTTCTTCAAAAACCAGCCCTTTGCCAGCTCCACATCCTCCGGCCGGAACTTAAGCGTCCGTCCCACAGGGCCGGAAAGGAGTTTTTTAAACAGACTGTCAGGGATCAAATAGCCTGCAAAATACAAAAACACCGCCCCGGCCAACGATCCAAGCGTTGAGGCTGCGATCACTTCCGCTGCCGTCATCCGCGTACACGTCGTCATGAAGCCGCCGAACGTGAGGATCACCTCCGATGGAATCGGCGGAAACAGGTTCTCAATTAAAATCAGAAGAAACACGGCAAAACTGCCGTATTCTCCAATGAACTCCAGAATGAACTGCTGCATCAAACGCCTCCTGAAAAAGGGAACCCTGCATCATCTGAAGCTAATATATGAACGCCTTGCCTGTCCAGATTCCATCTTGCAAAAAGGGAACCGGAAGGCGCCTCCGCCGCCCGGTTCCCTGCGCCTTAAAAATCAGCCAATATGTCCGCAGATCAGGTCGCCCATGGCACCGGTGCCCACCTGCGTCATTCCGTCTGCCATGATATCTGCCGTCCGATAGCCCTCGGCCAGCACTTTCCGCACGGCATTTTCCACGGCATCTGCCTCCTTATCCAAATCAAAGGAGAACCGGAGCATCATGGCCGCCGAAAGGATCGTCGCAATGGGGTTTGCAATTCCCTTTCCTGCAATATCCGGCGCAGAGCCATGGCTCGGCTCATAAAGGCCGAATTTTCCCTCGTTGAGGCTGGCCGACGACAGCATGCCGATGGAGCCGGTAATCATGCTGGCCTCGTCCGAAAGGATGTCGCCGAACATGTTCTCGGTGAGGATCACGTCAAACTGGCCTGGATTCATCACAAGCTGCATGGCACAGTTGTCCACCAGCATGTGCTCAAGCTGTACCTGCGGATATTCTTTTGCCACCTCTTCCACAACTGCTCTCCAGAGCCTGGAAGAATCCAGGACGTTGGCCTTGTCGACACTCGTCACCTTTTTCCGTCTCTTCTCTGCAATCTCAAAGGCCTTTACGGCTGCCCGGCGGATTTCATGCTCGCTGTAAACGAGCGTATCCGTGGCCTGGCGCATGCCGTCAACCGTCTCCGTATGGCGTTCGCCAAAGTAGAGGCCGCCCGTCAGCTCCCTGACGATCACCATGTCAAAGCCATCCCCGATAATTTCCTTTTTTAAGGGGCAGGCGTCCTCAAGGCCCGCATAAAGATATGCCGGGCGGATGTTCGCAAACAGGCCGAGCTCCTTTCGGATCTTCAAAAGCCCTGCCTCCGGCCTGAGGTTCGGCGCCACGTCGTACCATCTGGAATTTCCCACGTTTCCGCCTACGGCGCCCAAAAGCACGGCATCGCTGTTTCTGGCTGTCTCTAACGCTTCATCCGTCAGCGGCACCCCATAGGTGTCAATGGAAATTCCGCCCATCAGCACCTCCTCAAAATGGAACGTGTGCCCGTAGACAGCGCCCACCTTTTCCAGGACTTTTTTTGCTTCCCCGACGATTTCCGGCCCGATTCCATCGCCGGAAATCGCTGCAATCTTATATTCCATCAATACTTCCTCCATTTCTTTTCTGTTGTTCTATCTGCCTTCCATCATAGACGATCCCCCGCTTTTTTTCAACCGACGCCGGCCAGGAAGGACATGCAAGTTTTCTATTTTTCCCATAACCCTCAGTTATCGAATGTGCAGTCCATGCAGCAGAAGGGCGCACTTTATGTTAAATATTCGTAAATAACCGCCGCCAAAATTGACAGATGTCCGAAAATTTCTTATAATAATTGACAGTTCACCCGCGGCAGACATCGAATGGATGGGAACGCATATCCGCGGAAATAAAAAATGGGAGGTACCTGCTATGCCGGATCTGATTTATGAAGTAAAAGACCATTTAGCCCGCATCACTTTAAACCGCCCGGAACAGCTCAACTGCTTCAGCGAGGAGATGATCCGTCTCTGGGCAAAGGCTTTGGAGGACGTCCGGGACCGGGAAGACATCTATGCCGTTCTGCTGTCCGGAAACGGCAAGGCCTTCTGTGCCGGCGGCGACGTCAAGGCCATGGCTGCCGGAGACGGATTTTTTGAAAGCCACGATGACATCACCTCGACTGCCCTTGCAAGAAAAAATTCCCTGTGGAAAGGAATCCAGCGCATCCCGCTGATTCTGGAGGAGATTGACAAGCCGGTGGTTGCCAAAATCCGCGGCGCCGCTGTCGGTGCCGGCCTGGACATGGCCCTGATGTGCGATGTCCGGATTGCCGCGGAAAGTGCTACCTTATCCGAGAGCTATTTCAATGCCGGAATCGTTCCCGGCGACGGCGGCGCCTATTTCCTGCCTCGTCTTGTGGGCAAAGATAAGGCTCTCGACATGTTCTGGACAACCCGTTCCTTAAAGGGCCCGGAGGCCGAGCGGATCGGCCTTGTAACCCATGCGGTTCCCGACGACCAGCTTGATGAATACGTCGAAAACTACATGAAAAAGCTGCTTGATGCGCCGCAGCAGGCCATGCGCCTTACCAAACGTGCCATTTACCAGAGTGAACAGAGCACGCTCCGCTCCTCTCTGGATATGGTTTCCTCATTCATGGGCATTGTGACCGAGCTGGACGACTATCGGACAAGGACGGCAGCCCTTGTGGAAAAGCTCAATAAAAAATCATCCAAAAAGAAGGAGACGGAGCAGCACTAGCGCCGAAAAAGCCGCATGGAAGAAATCATTTATTCAGAACTGACACCCTGTAACTTTCACAGAAATTCCCTGGACTCTTTTATCCGGCACCAGGAAGTAAAGGAATGCTGGCGGATTCAAAACGGGATGTGGGTGCTTATCCCGCATCCCTTTACCGAGGACTGGGATCTCAGTGAGCTCAGAGAACTGGCCTCCGAAATCGAATACCGACTTACAAACGGCTGGAGCGGCTTCGGTGCATGGCAGAACAGGCGTCTGATCGGCTTTGGCATTCTCGACGAAACGCCCTTCGGAAGCCGGAACCAGTATTTAGATCTCGTCCATTTTTATGTCTCAGAGCCTTGCCGCGGACTCGGAGTCGGGCGGCGCCTCTTTTCCATGGCAGCTCAAAAGGCAAGGGAAGCCGGCGCAGAAAAGCTCTATATCTCCGCCCATTCCTCCAAAGAAAGTCAGGAGGCCTACCGCAGACTGGGCTGTAAACTTGCAGAGGAAATCGATCCCGTGCTGGCAGCTAAAGAGCCGTGTGATGTACAGATGGAGTATTTGTTATAGAAAGTTTAAGACAGCTTGCAGACTTTTAAGATTTTTTCGATTTGTTCCCAGACAGTGAGAGATGGGTTTTCTTTGTAATATGGAAAACCTTTGTATTGCTGAAGTATGCGGCCTGATTCCTGATTGATCTGCATGATCGTCCTGGATCGCTGAACCGCTTGCCGGACATTGGCAAGCGTCAGCTTTCCCAGGATTCGCTTAAAATTATTCTCGTGCTTATATTCCTCCAGACTGCCAAAATTTTCGCCGTATGCCTTATTGAGCAGAGGCAGGTACTGGCGTCTGTGGGTCAACGGGCCATTGCAGTCCGCCATATGGAGAATCATCCAAAGTTCAAACGTAAAATTGCTGTAACCAATATGGTACTGGATATCCTTTCCGCTGCTCTCCGCCTCCCTCATGCGGTCGATTACCGTTTTAAATTCCCTTTCATATTCTTCTTCTCCGCTCTCATAATCAAACAGGTGCGTTATTTCTGTCTTTCTCACGATTTTCATTCGCTTTACTCTTGCAAACGGATCCTTTTGGATTTTACAGTCCAGCTTTACCGTACATGCGGCTTCAGGTGCCGCATTGATCGAACGCTGAAGCCATTCCAGGTACCATTGTTCCGTATCCCCCTCTACGGAAAAATAATAGGTTCGATTTTCTTTCCTCATAGGCTACCCCTCATCATTCTCAGACATGATTTTTTCAAAAATCGGCGTGAAGTCGATTTCTTTAATTGCGCCGTAACGGTCGATAAAATAATTTTTCATATAATCTTCGTTCTTCCGCACACCGTTTTTTCCGGCTGTCCCAAAATCCGACAGGGAATACTGAGTGCTGAAATGCGTTTCATCATCCCGCTCTACAAATTTGATCTCATCCCGCCGGTAGAGGCTGGAATTCAGGAAGATCGGATTGTGAGTGTTAAAAATGAGCTGTGCATGGTGTTTGTTGATCTCGTCGTTGTGGAAAATATTGATAATGTCCATCAACGCCATTGGATGAATAGACGCATCAAATTCATCCACCACCAGCGTTCCCCCGTTTAACATGGCATTTACCACCAGAGGGAACATATTCACAAAGCGGATGGTCCCGTAGGATTCAAACAGTTCCGCAGGAATTGCCGTCCCTTTGCCGTTTTTCTGCAAAACGGAATACAGCCTGGCCTCACTCTCATCTCCCCTTACGGCATAGCCAAGGGCATTGGAATTGATTCCAAAATAAGAGGCAGCCTCATTTAACGTCTTCTCCACATAGACGGAATTCCTTTTCGGATCACTGAACTTTCGCGTCAGGTGAACCGCATCGGCATGATAAATTACCATGAATTTATGTTCCAGCCATTCCGCAAGTATGGCCGCGAGTTTGGCACTGAACATCGTTTTAAAACCGTTCATCAAAAACAGTTCTTCCTCATTCAAATTGCTTTTTGCAAGGGCAACTGCACCTTCCTCATTGGGCGCAAACTCATTTACAAGGAAGTCTCCGATTGCATCAAAGGAACCGAATTCCAGTCCTTCCCTCCGCGAAAACACTTGGGAATTATTCACTTTCAGAAATTCCGACATCACCCTGCGGCGGCAGTTGGAATCCAGAAATTTCCCAAGATCTGCGGAAAATCCGTACTCCATCAAAATCCCGTCTGAAATGAATTTTATGGAAAAGCAGACTGGTTCCGGCGTCTCCAGAGACTGGTTCGGGATCAGCTCCAGAAGATTGGACGCGGCATTCGCAGACACCTTTCCCTCGTCATTGCGAAGATGTCCCCGCAAAACAATGGCTTTAAACGCGTCCATGGCTCCAATAATATTTGTTTTTCCGGACGCGTTTGGGCCATAAACCACCGCAGAGCAGAGGCCGTGATAGATACGTTTGCCAGCCGTCTCTTCCAGGACGCTGTAATCAAGGCCCTTCTGCTTCGGCGCCGGTACAAGAGAGAATACCATTTCCTCTCTAAAAGACTTGTAGTTCGACGTTCTGAATTCCAACAGCATACAATTCCTCCATTCTGCAAAAAATCAGCAAAATCATACTTATATGATAACGCACCTCTTCGAATAAGTCAATATAAATATTTTATTTTGAAGAAATATTGCAAAATCATTTAAAGAAAGAAAAAACAGTGCAGAGAACCTCCGCGCCCATCCAAACGCGTCCTGCCCTCTGCACTGTTTTCTGTTCTTCTTTTTATTCCCGATACATCTCCGGCCGCCTGTCGCGGAACAGCCCCCATTCCAGCCGCTCCAAAAACATTTTTTCCAAATCGAACTCTGCCGCAATAAAGCCTTCGCTCTCCCGGTCCATGGCCAATACGATTTCACCTGTATTGTCGGTGATGAAGGAGGAACCGTAGAACTTTAACGACGATTTCTGGCCGCCGTTTTCCTCGCATGGCTCCACCGTCTCAACGCCGACGCGGTTCGCCGCGATGACCGGCATCAAATTGGAAGCCGCATGCCCCTGCATACAGCGCCTCCAATGGGGCATGCTGTCCACAGAGAGAATCGGCTCGCTTCCGATGGCCGTCGGATAGTAAAGAAGCTCTGCGCCCTTTACCGCCATGAAACGCGCCGTCTCCGGGAACCACTGATCCCAGCAGATCCCCACGCCGATGGTGCCGTATTTCGTCTCGAATACACGAAATCCCGTATCACCCGGCACGAAATAGAACTTCTCCTGATAATAGTGGTCGTCGGGAATATGGGTCTTCCGGTAAATCCCCAAATTCGTCCCGTCGGCATCCAGAACCGCCACCGTATTAAACAGGCGGTTCTTATCCCGCTCGAAAAAGCTGATGGGCATCACAACAGAAAGCTCTGCCGCCACCTTCGCAAAATGCCGGACGGCGTCGTTCTCCTCCACCGGCTTTGCAAACTCATAATAATCATACCGCCGCTCCTGGCAGAAATACTGCCGCTCGAAAAGCTCCGGCAAAAGAATAATCTGCGCGCCGTCCGCAGCGGCCGCCCGCACAAACTCCTCTGCCCTGGCGATATTCTCTTTTACATCCCTGCCGCAGCGCATCTGCACCGCAGCCGTCTTAACCATACGCATCCGAATGTTGCCTCCGTTTCTGAGAAAATCTCCGCCCGAAAAGGGCTGCCGGATTTCTTTCTCCGCAAAATCTCCGCCCGGCAAAGGCCCGCAGCCCGCCGTTTTCCTGGCGCGGGCCGTTTCCGGCCTACGCTTTCCTTCCCGCCGGAATCTGCTGCGTAATACAGTGGATATTCCCGCCGCCAAGGAGAATCTCCTTCGCCGCAATCGGGTACACCTTCCGCTCCGGGAATACCTCCGAAAGGATCTTCACGGCCGTCTCATCATGCTCATCCCCGAACTGGGGCACGATGACGCCGCCGTTTGAAATATAAAAATTCACATAGCTGGCCGCCAGCCGTTCGCCCGGCTCCCGCACGTCCTCGCCTTCCTCGAAATCATAGCCGAGAAGATCTTTTTCCGACACGCAGACCGGCACCTTCGGAACCGGCAGCTTGTAAACCTTGAGCTTCCGCCCCATGGCATCCGTCTCCTGCTTAAGAATCCGAAGACAGCTCTCCGACATGGCATACTGCGGGTCGTCCTCATCATCTGTCCACGCAAGCACCACCTCGCCGGGGCGCACGAAGGCGCAGATATTGTCCACGTGCTCGTTTGTCTCGTCGTTATAAATGCCGCGCTCCAGCCAGATGACCTTTTTTGCGCCGAGGTATGCCTTTAGCTTCTCCTCAATCTCCCCTTTGGAAAGAGACGGGTTCCGCCCTGCGCTGAGTAAGCAGGCTTCCGTCACGAGAACCGTCCCCTCGCCGTCGGAGTGGATCGAACCGCCCTCCAAAACAAAGGGCCTGGCCTCATAGCACTCGTATCCCATGGCCTCACAGAACCGCCCGGCCACCAGATCGTCCTTTTCCCAGTGGGCGTAAAGCCCGTCCACATCGCCGCCCCAGGCGTTGAATTCCCAGTCGATGCCGCGGACAAGCCCTTCCTTATTGACAACAAACGTCGGCCCCACGTCCCTGGCCCAGGCGTCGTCGGACTCCATCTCGATCACATGGATTCTTTCGTTTCCAAAAGCGCCAAGCATTTCCCTGGCGTTCCCTGCCACGTCCGGCTCCGCCAGCATATAGACGTTTTCGCTCTCCGCGATGGCCGCTGCCACGGCGGCGAACGCCTCCCTGGCCTTTTTCGCCCCGTAGTTCCAGCTTCCCGGCCGTTTCGGCCAGATCATGATGCAGCCGTCATGGGCGTCAAACTCTCCCGGCATGAAAAAGCCTTCGTCCGCCGGGTATCCAGTCCTCATCTTCATCGTCCCGCTTCCTCCTATGAAAGCCGCATTTTAAAATCTTCGTAACCGAAGGAGCGGATCACCTCGCACTCCCCGTCCTCGTGCATGACGGCGATGGACGGGAGCGCCATGCCGTTAAAGGTATTGTTTTTCACCATGGAATAGATGGCCATATCCTCAAAGTACAGCTTATCGCCAATTTTGATCTCCCTATCAAAGGAGTAATCCCCGATCACGTCGCCGGCCAGGCAGGTGCAGGACGAAAGCCTGTAATCAAAAGCCTTTTCGCCGGGCTTTCCCGAGTCCTTAAGGGGCGGCCGGTATGGCATTTCCAGCACATCCGGCATATGGCAGGCCGCAGAGGCGTCCAAAATTAACGTCTCGATGCCGTTTTTTACGATGTCCATGACCTCGGTCACGAGATATCCGGCATTTAGCGCCACGGCCTCTCCAGGCTCTAAGTACACCTCCACGCCGTAGGTCTCCTTCATATGGAGAATCAGCTTTTCCAGCCGGGGAATGTCGTAGTCGGCCCTCGTGATATGATGGCCGCCGCCCATGTTGAGCCATTTCATCTGCTTTAAATACGGCCCGAATTTTTCCTCCACCGCATGAAGCGTCGTTTCCAGATCATCGGAATTCTGCTCGCAGAGAGTGTGAAAATGGAGCCCGTCCAGCATAAAAAGCAGGTCTTCGCGGAAATTCTCCTTCGTGACGCCAAGGCGGGAGCCGGGCGCGCACGGGTCGTAAATCGCATGGTCGCCCTGGGTCGAGCACTCGGGATTTACGCGGATTCCCACGCTGACGCCTTTCCTTTTGCAGATTTCATAATATTTTTCAAGCTGTGCAAAGGAATTGAAGACTACATGGCCGCAGAGGTCCGTGATCTCCTCGATTTCCGTCTCCTTAAAAGCAGGGGAGAAGATGTGGGCTTCGTGCCCCATCTCCTCCCGTCCAAGCTTTGCCTCATAAAGCCCGCTGGCCGTGGTGCCGTCCAGATACCGGCCGATCAGCGGATATTCATGGAAGTAGGAGAAGGCCTTCTGGGCCAGCAGGATTTTGCAGCCCGTCCGTTCCTTCACACCTTTTAATACTTCCAGGTTCTCCCTTAACTTCTTTTCGTCGATCACATAGCAGGGAGTCGGCAGCTCATAAATTTTCATGCAGTTCTCCTTACGCTACCGTCTGCGGGTTCTCGTCGACTACCCACGGAAGGCCCCACGCATTAAGCGCCTCCATGTACGGATCGGGATCGAACTCTTCCACATTGAAGACGCCCGGCTTCTTCCATGCGCCGGTCAGCACCATCATGGCGCCGATCATGGCCGGCACGCCTGTCGTGTAGGAAACGGCCTGGGAGCCGACCTCCTTATAGCACTCCTGATGGTCGCAGACGTTGTAAATATAGATAGTTTTCTCTTTTCCGTCCTTGACGCCGTTAAAGATACAGCCGATGTTGGTCTTTCCGACGGTTCTCGGGCCAAGGGATGCCGGATCCGGAAGCAGCGCCTTTAAGAACTGGATCGGCACGATCTCCTGTCCGTTAAAGGTTACCGGGCTTGTGGACAGCATTCCCACGTTCTCCAAGCATTTCATATGGGTCAGATAGCTCTGTCCGAAGGTCATAAAGAAGCGGATCCTCTTTACGCCCGGGATGTTCTTTGCCAGAGACTCGATCTCCTCATGATGAAGCAGGTACATATCCTTCATGCCCACCTGCGGGAAGTCGTACTCTCTCTTAATCTCCATGGGCTCTGTCTCTACCCAATGGCCGTTCTCCCAGTAGGAGCCGTTTGCGGAAACCTCGCGCAGGTTGATCTCCGGGTTAAAGTTGGTGGCAAAAGGATAGCCGTGGTCGCCGCCGTTGCAGTCCAAAATGTCGATGGTGTGGATCTCGTCAAAATAATGCTTTAAGGCGTAGGCCGCAAACACGCTGGTAACGCCGGGATCAAAGCCGGTTCCGAGAAGTCCCGTGATGCCGGCTTTCTCAAATTTCTCCTTATAGGCCCACTGCCAGGAATAGTCAAAGTAAGCCGTAAAGCCCTCTTCCTTGCAGCGTTTTTCATAAATCGCGCGCCATGCGGGATCGTCGGTGTCCTCCGGCTCGTAATTTGCCGTATCGATGTAGTGAACGCCTGTCTTTAAGCATGCGTCCATGACCGTCAGATCCTGGTACGGAAGAGCCAGGTTCAAGACGGCGTCCGGCTTGTAGGACTCGATGAGAGCCACCAGCTCATCCACGCTGTCGGCGTCCACCTTCGCCGCGGAAATCTTCGTGGACGTCGTGCCCTCTAACTTCTCTTTTAACGCGTCGCACTTCTCCTTCGTGCGGCTCGCAATCATGATTTCCTTAAAAACCTCGCTGTTCTGGCAGCATTTGTGGACTGCCACGGAAGCCACGCCTCCGCATCCGATAATCAATAATCTGCTCATGTTATCTTTCCTCCTCTTCCAGTAAATCCTCCACATACTTCGGCAGCATGAACGCGCCCATGTGCAGGTGGGTCGTATAATACCAGGTTTCTATTTTCCTGTCGTTCCATTCCTTCGGCTTGAAATCCTTGATCGGATGGTACTTCTTTGACGCAAAGCCGAACAGCCAGTATCCCGACGGGGACGTGGGGATATGCGCCTGGTAGACGCGGCTGATGGGGAAGGAACGGTATGCCTTTCTGTGCATGCTGCGGCAGGCCATCTCGTCCTCGTCGTAGAACGGGCTCCCGTGCTGGTAAACCATGATGCCGTCGTCCTTTAAGGCCTTATAGCAGCTTCCGTAAAACTCCTTGGTGAACAGCCCCTCCGTGTGGCCGAAGGGATCCGTGGAGTCGTTGATAATCAGGTCGTACTGGCTTTTTTTATTTCTTAAGAACCGCAGGCCGTCATCGTAATGGACGGAGACACGCTCGTCGTCCAGGGCGTTCGCCACCTCCGGGAAAAACTGGCGGCACACGTCCACGAACATCTTGTCCGTCTCCACCACGTCGATCCGCTCCACGCAGCCGTACTGAAGCAGTTCCTTGGCAACGCCGCCGTCGCCGCCGCCGATGATGAGGACGTCCTTTACGTTCGGATGGACGGCCATGGGGACATGGGTCACCATTTCATCATAGATAAATTCGTCTTTCTCGGAAAACACGATCTCCCCGTCCAGGGAAATGAATTTTCCGAATTCCTCCGAATCGAACACGTCGATCCGCTGATATTCACTCTCACCGGAGAAAAGCTGTTTTTCAATCCGGATCGTCAGTTTCACATTTCCTGTGTGCAGCTCCGAAAACCAGAATTCCATCTGCGGCACCTCCTTAAATATTTGCAAGAACCATCAGGTGCTCGACGGCCGGATCCTCGGTTCCCTGCATGGAACAGCCCTTTTCTTTTGCGTAAAGGATGTACTGCACCACGTCGTCCGTAATCATCTCGCCGGGCGCCAGGATCGGGATTCCCGGCGGATAGCACATGACAAACTCCGCGCACACCTTCCCGGAGGATTTCTCCACGGGGAGCGACACCTTGTCGGAGTAGAAGGCCTTCTGAGGCGACATGACAACCTTCGGGTTGATGTACTCGCCGGAGAGCAGGCCGGTGCTGTCCTTGCGGTACAGCCGCTCGATGTCATCCAGGGCGCCCACCAGCCGCTCGATGTCCTGGAGCCTGTCTCCAATGGAGATGTAAGCCAGGATGTTGCTGATGTCGCCGAACTCGATCTGGATGTCGTACTCGTCCCTTAAAAGGTCATAGACCTCAATGCCGGCCAGGCCGATGTCACGGGTATAAACCGAAAGCTTCGTCACATCGAAATCGAAAATGCTGTTCCCGTTCACCAGCTCTTTCCCGTAGGCATAGTATCCGCCGATGGAGTTGATTTCTTTTCTCGCATATTCCGCCATCTCCGCCACTCTCGCAAAGGACTCCTCACCGCGAAGTGCCAGGTTCCGTCTGGAAATATCGAGGCTGGAAAGGAGCAGGTACGACGCGCTGGTGGTCTGGGTCAGGTTGATGATCTGGCGCACGTAGTCGGCGTTGATCCCCTTATTTAAAAGCAGCACCGAGCTCTGGGTCAGGCTGCCGCCGGATTTATGCATGGAGACGGCCGCCATGTCGGCGCCGGCTTCCATGGCCGAAACAGGCAGATTCTTTCCAAAATACAGATGGGTTCCGTGAGCCTCGTCCACAAGCACCTTCATGCCGCGGCCATGGGCCAGCTTCACGATGGTGCGGAGGTCGGAACAGATTCCGTAATACGTCGGGTTGTTCACGAACACGGCCACGGCGTCCGGATTGTCCTCGATGGCCTGTTCTACTTTCTCCACTTCCATTCCCAGGGCGATTCCAAGCTTCTGGTTCATCTCCGGGTTTACATAAACCGGAACGGCGCCGCAGAGCACCATGGCGTTGATGACGCTCTTGTGGACGTTTCGCGGCAGGATAATTTTATCGCCGGCCTGGCAGACCGAAAGGATCATACTCTGGACTGCCGACGTGGTTCCGCCCACCATCAGGTAGGCACCGGCTGCGCCGAAGGCCTCGGCCGTCAGCTCCTCGGCCTCACGGATTACGGAAACCGGATGGCAGAGATTGTCAAGCGGCTTCATGGAATTCACATCCAGGGACACGCATTTTTCCCCAAGGAGCTGTACTAGCTCCGGGTTCCCGCGCCCGCGCTTATGGCCCGGCACGTCAAACGGAACGACCCTTTTTCTTTTAAATGCCTCCAGGGCCTCGTAGATGGGGGCTCTCTTTTGTCTCTCTCTGTCCATGGCAGTACCTCTCATGTTTATTTGTAAAAATATGCGTCCTCGCATAGCGTTCTTCATAAATCAAAAAGCGGATGACAGTCTCCCATCATCCGCTTCTACGATTCATATCATATCTGGCTGAATGCCGGCCGCTTCCGGCAGCATTCCCATGACTGCTATCGTTTTCAAGTCTGTAATCGCAAATAGACTGTCCCTGCTTTTATTGACCGTTTCACAAGATGATGTGTTTGAAAACACAGATTATAAAGGAATCAACTTATAAAATTTGAGCTTTTAACTCAATCAATAATGTGGTTTCCCACGCCGGCACTTGACCCGCCTGTCCGTCTGGGCTTAACTCCCCGAAGGAAGTGGTCACTTATTTGCATGAAAACGATAATGTCTCTTCACACTTCTTTAAAGATATCAAATTTGGACGGGGATGTCAAGGAAATTTGAAAGATTTCCCCGCCTAAAGTGCCATCACAAGAAGCACCGCCAAAAAGACAAGATTTAAAGCCGTAAACAGTGAAAAATAGCTCTTTTTCTTTTCCGGGAAGCGAACGGCGATGGCTTTATAGGAAATCAGGCTCGCCATGGAGGCGATGAGCGTCCCGAGGCCGCCCAGGTTTGTCCCGACGATGAGCTTCTCCCACTGGTCGGAAAAGCCGGAAAGCAGGAGGGCCGCCGGCACGTTGCTGATGACCTGGCTGGCCGCCACGCTTGTGATGACTTCCCGGCCTTCCAGCACGTCTGCAAGCACGGCGCAGAATTCCGGGATCCGCCCCATGTTCCCGATAAAGATAAAAAACGCCGCAAAGGTTAAAAGAAGCGAATAGTCCACGGCAAAAAACAGGCTTTTATCCCGCCAGAAAACAGCAGCCAGGACTGCGATGCAGAGCGCCTGCCACGAAAGCACCCGCGCAACGCTAGCCATGGCGACGAAAAAGAGCGCCAGGTAAATAAGGAAATCCAGCTTCCCGGAAGCCGTCATCCCGCCGTCTCCCTGCATTTTAAATTCCACGGCCGCCGTGGTTTCACCGGACTTTCTCCAGTACCGCCCCACAAAAACCAGGCACACGAAAAGAAGGGCGAAGGAAACTGCCGTATAAGGCGCCATGAGCACCAGAAATTCCGAAAAGGGAATGCCGGCGCGGGAGTAAAGATAGAGGTTCTGCGGGTTCCCCACCGGCGTCATCATGCTGCCGAGGTTGGCTGCGATGGTCTGGAGAACCACCACGGGAACGATGAGCCGCTCCATCCTTGCCATGGATAAAACCGTGACGGCAAAGGGCACAAAGGTGATGAGCGCCACATCGTTTGTGATTGCCATGCTGAGGAAAAAGCAGAGGTACACAAGGACTCCGGCGATGGCCGCCGGGGACGAAACGCGCCCTAAAAGCCACTGCCCGGCCCTCTGGAAAATTCCCAGACGGTTGAAGCCGGCCATGACCGTCATCAGGCTGAACAGAAGCCCGATGGTCTTATAATCAATGTAGCCGAGGTATTCCATGTCCGGACGGACAAGAACAGAGGAGACAACCGCAAGCAGAATGGCTGCCGCAAGCACCGTCTCCCGTTTTAGAAAGGTGATAAGCTTTTTCATACTTCTCGATCCCCATTTCCTTTCATTCAGTAAATCCTGTGCCCAATTATAGCACAAGGTTCCCCTGTGTCAACCGGCAGGCTGGAAAAAGTGTGCGCGGCGGCTTATGCGGGCACCGCCGCATAAGAAAAGTTCCGGCGTTAATTCAGCCGGAACATGGCATCGACCGTGTCGTTTGCATATACAAAATTGTAAACCAGATATTCATATTCCAGCATCCGCTCTTCGTGGGGGCTTCCCGCCGCCGTAATCTCCGGCCATGTATAAAAGACGCCGTCTGCGTCCTCACAGCCGAAGGGATGGAGAATCGGGACTTCCTCCTTCATTTCCAGCAGGAACCTGTTGTAAGGCGTCATCGAAAGCCCGGCTCTGGAAAGCACCTCAGAGGAGAGATAAAGGGCGCTGAAATGGCCGGTTTCCTCCGCCTCGCTCTCATAATTTGTCCAGATCAGATACGGCGTTTCGTACCACATGAACTTTTCCGACACCGGCACCTCGCTGCTTGGCCGGCCGGCCATGATGTCGAAAAATTCGTCCTCGACGCTCGGCTGGTGGTCGCCGAAAAGGACGATCATCGTCGGCTCCTCGCACTCCTCAAAATACGAGATCAGATATTCAAGGGCCTCATCGGATTCCTTCATTAAAGAAAGGTACTGGTCTGTTTTCGGAAATTTCCCCTCCAGCTCACCGGTGAGCCAGACCTCCTGATTAAAATTGTCGTGGGTCTCCTCGTAGCCGCCGTGGTTCTGCATCGTGACATTAAAAAGGAACAGCCGGTCTTCCGGATTCTCCTTATTTTCCACCATTTCGATTAGCTTCTCATAGTCGCCCCTGTCGCTGACGTAATTCCTGAGCTGTTCGCTTCCCTCATAAGCCGTCTCATCGAGAAACAAATCGAAGCCCATGTTGGCATAGCATTCCCGCCGGTTCCAGTTGTCCGCCGGGTAGGGGTGCATGGCGACGGCCTCGTAGCCCTGGCTTTTTAAGGTCTCCACCAGTCCCGGCGTATTGCTTCGTACCAAAAACTGGTAGGCGATGCAGCTTGTCGGAAGCTGTGACATGGAATTTCCCGTCAGGAATTCATACTCCGAATTGCTCGTCATGGAACCGAAAATCGGGACGATTACCTTTCCTTTGACCGTATTTTCCGAAAGGCTGTTGTAAAAGGAAAGATACTCCTGGTTTGTCTCAAAATCCCCGGCGGACCGGAGGTCGGAAAAGCTTTCGTTCATGATGCAGATCAGGTTGACCGGCTGGATGCGGCCGTCATGCTCTGTCTCCTCTGCCTCCTTATATTCTTCGGCAAGCTGCGTCACCACGGACGTCTTATAGCCCTCGGGCTTTTTCTTCACTAAATACTGGCCGGACACGGCCGTGGAAAGGACGTAGCCATACTCGTTGTAGGTTTCGGTAAACTCCCACATATTGATGGTAAAATTCCAGTGGGGAATGGCAAAAGAATAGAACCAGAAAACGAAGGCAGACACCGCGGCTGTCCCGCCGAAAAACGCGGAAAGCCGGACTTTTTTCCCTTTCAGCCGGAACGGGCAGGCAATGGAAACGGCCGCCAGAAGGACAGTGCAGACACCGGCCATCGCCATCGGACGGCTGATGGTAAAGGTATAATTTCCCGCGACGCTCATGGCCGTCCCCACGGACATCACGTCCCAGATCATGATCGGCCTTGCGCGAAAGTCCACCACAAACGTCTCCGCCAGGGACATGGCGTAGAACGCGGCCGCCCCGATGGGCACGGCAATCCTGGTGCTTCCCGAAATCACAAACAGCAGAAGGTACACCGCCAGGATCCAGCACACGTTTAACGCTGCCATAAAAAAGGAAATCTGTGCCAGATTCCCCGTCACATATTCAAACAGGGCGTAGCTGACGCAGGGCGCCAGAATCAGGCACAGAATTCCGATAATTGGTCTTATTTTTTCGTACCGCTTGATCCATTCTTCCTTCGTCATAAAAACGCTCCCTCTCTCTTTTCCGCAATCTGCGTTTTTTATCTTAGCACAGTTTTTGCGGATTCGACAATGGAAATTGCCGGTTTTCACAGATTTTTCACGTTTTTACGACAAAATGAGATCAGATGATCCCTTTCTTATGAAGCATGTACGAATACAGGGCGGACAGGATGATGACGCCCATCATGATATAGCTCTGGTTGGAGGAGAAAAAGCTTCTTCCAACGATGAAAATAATGATGATCGGCAGCACAATCGGAAGGACGGCCTGCTTGGGCGCCTTCGCAATGTTCGGGAACAGCAGGGCTCCGAACAGCGCCGGCACCATGTTGGTGAAGGCCGGCTGAAGGAATTCGTTGTTGTACACCGGCTCGAAAATCGGCGCCAGAAACAGCATTCCCAGAAATACAATCGCCGTCGTCACGAACGTGGACGCCGCCACCGCAATGATGGAAATCACGTTGGCCTTGTCGGTTCCGGCCGCACAGCCTGCAACCTCCATGGCGTTTACGGCTGCCGGGATTTTCATGTTGCTGACATTTCCCGTCACACATGCCATATAGAGGGCGCCGCTTCCGATGATTGGCGTAAAGGACAGGTTCTCACAGATGCCCGAAATTGCAAAGGTCAGAAAGATCGGGGCTCCGTTCTGGAGCACATGCGGCAGATCCAGCGGCACATCGTAGACGATGGAAAGCCCGAAAGGCACTCCCATAAAGCAGATTAACGCCAGAATTACCGTAATTCTTCCCAGAAGGTGAATTTTATTGTAAAAGCTCATTTCTTTCATTGACGTCTCCTCCCTATACAAGCATTGCATTTACGACGCAGGATGCCAGCATGCCGATTACCATGCTGAGCGCAAAGGAAAATTCCTTAAGCCGCTTCACCTTCGTCGAAAGCTTTCCTAAAAGAAGGGCGGCAATGCCTGCCACAAGAATCGCGGAAAGCGCCGGGATGCTGGAAAAATTCGTCAGGTGCGGGGCCGCCATGGTGCCGTAAAGGCCTAAAAACATGGCTGTCGTAATCATCGGAACAAGGGCTGCGTTTTCTCCCTTGATTTTCTCCACCTTCTTGTCGTAGGTCTTTAAGAAAAACACGTTGAAGATGTTTCCGCCGAGGATGCCGATGGTAACGACAAAGACGATGCTGACGAAAACATCTAACGGGATGTTTTCCACCGTAATGGACTCCAGTCCGAAGGCCTCGGCCGCCATGTTGGCAACCATGGTCTCATAGGAGGCGGAACCCACGACGCTTAACCGCAGCCACGGGAAATACCGCCCGAGGGACGGAACCAGGATCAGGTAGCTGATAATAATCGGAAGGGACGGGATGATGGAGAACACGGCGCTGCTGACGGCCGCATTCTTCATCTCCTCCTTCGTCATATTCAGTTCTTTTCCGCGCTTTACTGCCGCAGCCAGAAACAGAATCGGCTGGAGCAGGACAATCAGGATGGTGATTCCGCAAAGAACCGCCATCACCGAGCTGTTGGCAGCTTCCAAATGTGACATACTCGTTTTCCCCCTCTTCCCTTACTCATTGAGGCGCGGGCCGATTTCCTTTGGAATCGGGCATTCGTACACGCCGTTTGTCTCGTCATGAAGCTCTTTCTTCGCCGCTTCGGCAAGCTCCGGGTTCTCGAGAATCTTGATTCCCGCGAGGGCCAGGGCTTTTCCTGCCGTCAGCATGGCTTTATGGGCAATTTCCGTGTTCCCGTGGGACGTCATCTGCCAGGAGTGGCCCGGCGTCCCCAGGGTTGCCGTGGCCGTCGACAGCCAGGCCGTCGGCATCACATAGCTCGCGTCGCCGACGTCGGAGGAACCGGCCTGAATCCCGCCGTTAAAGGCCAGGGGGGCGATTCTCGTATCCAGCGGCTTTTCAAAATATTCCTCGGCAATTTCCGCGCCGAACATCCGGCGGATTGCCGCCTTCTTGCTCTCGATCTCTTCCGGTGTCGAGGTGTCATAGAAAAATTCATGGGCCAGCTTAAAGTCTTCTTCGCCGTAAGCAGGCGCGCCGATCTCCTCCAGGGCTTCCTGAAGAACGCCGGATACCACATGGTTCGGCATGAAATCGGAAAGGCCGGCGTAAAGCTCATACGTCATTTCCGTGCCCGTCATCTTTGCGGCGCCTTCCGCCACGTCAATGACTCTCTTATAGATCTCCTGCACCTGCCAGGACTTTGGCGCACGGATGAAATAATGGACGCAGCTATGTCCCTGGACAACATTCGGAGCGATGCCTCCCACGTCCCGGTAGGCATAATGAATCCTTGCATCGGAAATGATATGCTCTCTCAGGTAGTTGACGCCGACGCTCATCAGCTCTGCGGCATCCAGGGCAGACCGGCCCATCTCCGGCGCGGCGGCCGCATGGGACGTGATGCCCTTAAACCGGAAAAACACGCTGACATTAGCCAGCGTAGACGTCGTCACGACACGGTTTGTATCCGACGGATGCCAGGTGAAGGCCACATCCACGCCGTCGAAAATCCCGTCTCTCGCCATGAGGGTCTTTCCATTTCCCTTTTCCTCGCTTGGGCAGCCAAACAAAACGACGGTTCCTTTTCCCGGATTCTTCTCCAGGTAAGCCTTCATCGCCAGCGCGGCGGCAAAGGTTCCGGCGCCCAGCAGGTTGTGGCCGCAGCCATGTCCGTCGGGATTTTCATCGTCAGTAGGAACTCGCTTCGTCAAGCCGCCCTTCTGGGAAAGCTCCGGAAGCGCGTCGTATTCGGCCAGATAGCCGATGACAGGTTTCCCCTCGCCGTAAACGGCCTTAAAGGCCGTCGGCATTCCGGCAAGCCCCATTTCCACCTGAAAGCCCTCTTCCTTCAGAACTTCTTCATAGAGCTTTGCCGTCTTGAATTCATGGAAGCCGGTCTCGGCAAAATCAAAGGTTTTGTCGCTGACATCCACGATCAGATCCTGTTTTTCTTCAACAGCACGGATTACAAGTTCTTTGTTGTCCATTCCTCTCCTCCTGGTTCCGGGGGAATCCATAACTTTTTGTGTTTGACATCCCCCTGTATATTTTCGTATAATTATATCATTCCTGCGCTTGCCTTTCCAATTCCCTATATTTATCATCTTATAACTATTTAGTTATGGAGGCGGAACATGAACCTTCAAAAGCTTCAATATATCGTAGAAATTGAGAAACGCGGTTCCATCTCCGGTGCCGCCCATGCCCTTTTTGTCTCTCAGCCGTACCTCAGCAAAATTTTAAAAGAGATAGAGGAAGAATACCGGATCATCATTTTTTCCCGTGCAAAAAACGGCATCACCGTCACCGACAGCGGGCGGCTGTTCCTTGACATGGCAAAGGATCTCATCGCCAGTGCCGAAGCCTTCCAGAAAGCCTTTGACGAGCGCCGCGACAGCTTCCGTCTGCGCGTCAGCTCCGCAAACACCTCGCATGCCATGGATGCCTTTCTCCGGATGTTAGAGGAGTCGCCGGATTCTTCCCTTCGGTTCAGCTACCGGGAGACTACCCTCATGGACGTTGTAAACGACGTCTGCACCAATATGGCTGACATCGGCGTCATTCTTCTGAACAGCTCCACGCGCGATACGGTTCTGGAGCTTCTCCAGCTCAGGCGCATCGCCTGCGAAACGCTGTTCGACTCGGGCACCTATTTTGTCGTCCGCTCCGGGCACCCGCTTCTTGAGAAAAAGGAGCCGTTCACCATGGACGATATTTACCAGTACAACTTTGTCCTGTATCCGGACATGCAGGACGACAAAACCCATGTGCTCCAGAGCGCCTACGGCGACTCCTCCCTGAACCTCATCAACTGGAACCGCGTCCGGCAGGTGGTCTATGTGTACAGCCGGGCGGCGCTCCACAACATCCTGACCCACACGGATTTCATCGCCCTGGGGACGGCCGCCACCCGCGAGCAGGAAAAAGACTTCGGCATTGTCTCCCTGCCCCTTCCGTCCGATATCCCGCCGAGGGAAATCCGAGAGGACAGAAAGAGCCTCTGCTACATCTATCAAAAGGAGCG
This sequence comes from Eubacteriaceae bacterium Marseille-Q4139, assembly GCA_018223415.1. Lineage (NCBI taxonomy): Bacteria > Bacillati > Bacillota > Clostridia > Eubacteriales > Eubacteriaceae > Eubacteriaceae bacterium Marseille-Q4139. Next base: position 791,435 of record JAGTTQ010000001.1, read on the forward strand.
GGAGCTTCCGGCCGCTGCCAAACGGTACATCGCCTTCCTGGAGCAATGCTACGGCAAGGACTCGGACTTTGGAACGCAGGAAAAAGAAAAGAGAGGAGTATCCGGATGATACGTGAAATTACAGAAAGGCGGAGTATCCGCCGGTTTAAAGAGACGCAGGTTCCAAGAACCATGCTGGAAGAAATTATAAAGGCCGGCATGCTGGCGCCGTCCTCAAAAAACAGGCAGCCGTGGAAATTCATTGTCACAGCAGGAAGTGAAAAAGCAAAGGCCCTTCAGGCCATGGAGACCGGGCTTCTCAGGGAAAAAGAAGTGCCTCTTCTCCCAGGGAGCGCCATGCATCTGCGCGGAGCGGAACAGACCTTAAAAATCATGAGACAGGCGCCTGTCGTGATTTTCATTGTAAATCCGCTGGCTCTGCCCCTTGACCGCCCCCTGAATGCAGAAGACCATATTTCTGAAATCTGCAATGCCCAGTCCGCAGGCGCTGCCATCGAAAACATGTCCCTGGCCGCCGTGAATCTTGGACTCGGGAGCCTCTGGATCTGCGATACCTATTTTGCCCATGAAGAGCTTCTCGCCTGGCTCGGGGAAACCGGCGGGCTGTTTGCCGCCTTTGCCGTGGGATATGCCGACGAGGCGCCGGCCGCCAGGCCGCGGAAAGCTCTCGAAGAAACCGTTGTCTGGCGCATATAGGACGTCAAAATTCCATATGCCAGCTCCCCCCGCCGGCCAGGTGTGCCTGCGGGGGGATTTCTTTTTAATGCTTATTTATTTCTGAGGCTGAGGAATCGGAACTTCTTTCGGGATCGGGCAGTTGTAGGTCTTGCCTTTCATGTTCGCATCGAATTCCTCTTTGGCCTTTTTCACCAGCTCCGGCTCCTCTGCCAGTCTGACAGCCGTCGCCGCCAGAACCTTGGCGCCGTATAACATTCCTTTTTCACCGATGCCCATGCCGGCGCAGGAAGTGATCTGCCAGCTGTGGCCCGGGGCAGCCAGGTTGCAGGTGGCCGTATTCACCATGATTCCGGGTACGATATGTTCCACATCGCCCACGTCGGTGGAGCCGTATCCGTTGCGGTGCGTCACCGGCGACACCGCCGAATGGATGGCCGGGCCTTCTAACTCCCCGGCGTCCTTCATCTTCTGGTATCTCGGGCTTGCCAGATTCAGCTTTTCGGCAAATTCCAGCTCTTCCTTCGTCCACTTGGGGCTTTCGATATTTTCCATGCAGTCATGGGCCACCTGCGCCAGGACTTCGTTGTCCAGCGTGTTGTAGCAGCCGCCTAAAAATTCGATTTCAAGCTGGGTCTCGGTCATATGGGCTGCGCCCTCCGCCACAAGCACAAGGCGGCGGTATGCGTCGTCGATGGCCTCGCGGCTCTGGGCGCGCACATAATACCATACGCTGGCGTTGTCCGGCACGATGTTGGGAGCCACGCCGCCCTCTTTGATGACGTAATGGATCCGCACGTCGCTTGTCACATGTTCCCGCAGGTAGTTGGCGCCTACGTTCATTAGCTCCACAGCGTCCAGGGCGGAACGTCCGTTGTGGGGATCTCCGCCTGCATGAGCCGTGATGCCTTTAAAGTGGAAAATGGCGCTGTTTAAGCCGTTGGAGCAGCCCACATTTACTTCGTTCCTCGTGCCGCCGTGCCAGGCCAGTGCCACATCCAGATCCTTAAAAGCCCCGTTTCTCGCCATGAAGGTCTTTCCTGTCAGGGCTTCCTCCGCCGGGCAGCCGTAAAAGACAACCGTTCCCTCCATCCCGCGCTCTTCCAACTCGGCCTTCATTCCCAGTGCGCCGCCAAGGCAGGCAACGCCTAAGAGGTTGTGGCCGCAGCCCTGTCCGGGCGCGCCGTATTCGACGGGATCTTTTTCCGTGCTCACTTTCTGGCTCAGGCCGGGCAGGGCGTCATATTCGCCTAAGAAGCCGATAACCGGATGGCCCTTTCCCCAGACGGCGCGGATGGCCGTTGGCAGACCGGCATAGCCTACTTCCACTTCAAAGCCAAGGCTTTTTAGCACCTCGGCCGTCCACTGGCAGGCCTTTACCTCATTGTAGGCGATCTCCGGGTACTCCCAGATCTTTTTTGCCAGATCGGTGAGCAGCTTCTCGTTTTTTTCAATGGCTTTTACAGCGATTGTCTCCAGCATGGATATTCCTTCTTTCTTTTGGATTTTAATAAAGATTGCTCTAATTGATGCTGCTTTTATTATAATCCATCCAAAATTTCTTTGCAACAGCAATATTTTCTGTATATTTTACATAATATTTTTTTCTCTTTTCAGAGCGCAGAAGACGCAGGCCGGGACAAACGTCATGCCCTTCCTGCGTCTTTTGTACCTTATTCGTAATGGCAGTTTCCAAGATAATGGATCGCTGTATTCTGGTTGAATTCAAAGCCCTTTAAATCAGCACGCCGTCCAACCATGTCGCTCTTATAATAAAGCGGCACCCATGGGCAGAGTTCCTTTAAGTAGGCCTGGATGTCCTTATATTCCTGAAGACGTTTTTCGTTGTCTGTCTGAACGCTGGCCGCATCGATCATGGCGTCCAGAGTTTCGTCCTGAAGGAACGCGCGGTTTCCGCCGATTCCGCAGTTTTTCGAGTGGAACAGCGGCGTTGTGCTGTATTCCGGATCACACGTCGTATTCGTCCAGCCAAGAATCAGCATGTCATGTTCCCCGGCGTTGATGGAATCCTGGAACGCGCCCCATTCATAGACATTGATGTCCACGTCGATGCCGGCTTCTTTCAGCTGCGCCTGCACCACCTGGGCGGAACGGTTCCGCACATCGCCGGAAACGTAGATCTTTAAGGAAAGCCCGTCTCCGTAACCGGCCTCAGCCAACAGTTCTTTTGCCTTTTCCACATCCTGCGGATACGGTTCAAGCTCCTCGTTCCAGCCCGGAATCGTCTTGGCAATAAAGGAGTTGGCAACTTCCCCGCGACCTTCCACGATGGTGTCCACAAATTCCTGGCGGTTGAGGGCGTAGGCAATGGCCTGGCGCACCCGCACATCGCTTAAGGCTTCCTTCTGTGTGTTGAGTGCAAGGTACTCCACCGACGAAGACGGGTGGCTCTCAAGCATCAGATCCGGGTTCGACTCGATGTTCACGGCATCCGTCGGATCCACGTTAATCGTCAGGTCGATTTCTCCCGTCTCAAGGGCGATGCATCTGGCGCTTCCTTCCGGGATAATCCGCATTGTGATGGACGCCGCCTCTGCCGGCCCATCAAAATAGTCGTCAAACCGCTCCAACGTCCAGTGGTCGTTGGGAACCCATTCTTTGAACTTAAACGGGCCTGTGCCCACCGGGTTCTCGCCGTAGCTCTCTCCGGCCTCGGTAACAGCCTTTTCCGAGAGGATCTTCATGCTTGTGTCGTTTAGGATATATAGAAGCGACGGGTACGGCTTATTCAGATGGACTGTCAGGTCGTAATCGCCTTCCACGGTAACGTGGTCGATGGCCGAAGCATTGGACATGGCCTTTGGCATGGTCTTGCACCGCTCCAGCGTAAATTTCACGTCGCTGGCTTTTAATTCTTCGCCGTTGTGGAATTTGACGCCTTCCCGCAGCTTAAATTTATAAGTCACGTCATCCACCATCTCAAAGCTTTCGGCCAGGTCGCCGACAACCTCTTTGTTTTCGTCAATTTTCGTCAGGCCGTTGTAAATATGCTTGTTTAAAATAGCCGACGGGGAATCCACGCCGGCCGCAGGATCCATGGACTGAATATCGCTGCTGTTGGCGGCGATGATATCGCGCCTTCCGTCTCCTGCCTGGGCGGCCTCTTTTGCCGTCTCCCCGGCCGTCTGTTCCGCCGTCCCGGAGCCTGCCGTTTCGGCTGCCGCTTCCGTACCATTATCCTGCTGTACCCCCGAACCGCAGGCCGACAGAAGCATGGATGCCGCCAGGAAAAGTGCGGCGGCTGTTCTTCTCTTTCTCATAGTAAATCCCTCCCAATACGGAAATTTTTAAAGCCTTTTGACTGGCTGAATGAAATTCATGCCCCCTTTCTGCCTTTCTTTTTTACAAAATTATACTCCCGTTTTTGCTAATTGTCAAATTAAATTATCTTTTATGATAGTATAATATAAATAAAAAATTTTTTATTATCTTTTAAAATAATGTAATTGCGCGGCGGTGCCTGTATAGTATAGAAAAAAGGAGGGACACATGATTGGAGACAGAATAAAAGAGCTGAGAGCCAGAAACGGGCTCACCCAGGCCGACCTCTCCAGGCGGCTCCAGATTTCCCGTTCCGCCGTCAATGCATGGGAAATGGGCATCAGTGTCCCGTCAACCCAGTATGTCGTCGAGCTGGCCTCGCTGTTCCGCGTGACGACGGATTTCCTTCTGGATCGGACATCGGAGGAGACGCTTGATATCTCAGAACTGAATGAGGGGGAAAAGGAACTTCTGACAAGAATGCTCCAGTATTTTTCGGCTCACCGCTATACCGTCGGCCTGCTGGAAAGACACGGAATCAAACCGGAGGAGGAAGAGCTGGAAGGGCTGCATGCCCCGCTTCTTTCTTATTATAAAGGGCTTAAGGATCTGGAGAAAAAGGGAGAATAAAAAGGGCTTCTGCATGGATTGTGATGGATCTGTGCAGAAGCTTTTTTTGTTTTTGAGGTTTCAGCGGAGATTGTGGGATGCTGTTTGGTTTGTTTTGGGGTGATTTTCATATGAAAATATTGAAATTTTCTGAAATACCCCCCCCCCGGTACTTATTGACTAACTTTTTCGTCGGTATTATAATGAACTTGTGCAAATTGCCCGATTTGTGCAATACATATCAATATAAAAGGAGGTTGAGTATGAAACGAAGTTTAACCGCGGCAGCGGCGGTGTTTTTGTCCCTTAATATGGCATTTAGCGCTGTTGCCGCAACGAAGCTGGGAACGCCGCAGGAAGTGCGGTGGAAAGAGGGCGAAGAGGCGATGATGCAGTGGAAGCGCGTGGAGGAAGCCGGTGGGAGATATTCGGTAGAAGTTTATCTTGAGGATCAGTTATATTACTCCGATACCTACCAGTATTCTGCTACTTTTAAGCCGGAATACCATGAAAACAATAGTTTTCTCATACGTCTGACAGATGATGGAAGCTACAAATTCCGTGTCATGGCCCGTGGAGACAATGTTGAAACTCTGGACAGCGAATGGTCTGACTTTTCCGAGACCTGGGACTACATACGCCCCGAATCTCCTCTCGGCGTCGCCACAAATTTGAGGTGGGAAGAAACAACTGCCTGCTGGAATGCCCCGGCCGAGAATGCCGAATATGTGAAAGGCTATAATTATGGTCTCTATGCCGACGGAGATAGGATCACCGGCGGTAACTGTACCCCGCAGCTAAGCTACGACTTTTCAAGGTACATTACGGATCCGGACGTCGAATACACGTTCTCCGTCCGCGTCATCAGCAATACGCCTTCCAAGTTTTACCATGGTGAAACAATCTTCTGTGAAACTCCCTACGGTGCGGATGCAGAAAATAAGCTCATTTCAGACCAGCTTGACGCCATTCTAGAGAGCGAGGAAGCCATCCTCAACGCGCCTGATACCTTATCTTCCAATTTAAAGAAGGTTCAGGTTGCTATGCAGTCGGATGCCGATGTCCTCGATAAAATTGCGGAGCTGGAAGCTGCCTACACCGAACAGAAGGGCATTGCGGTGGGCACGCAGATCAGCTCTGATGTCGATATGAACGAGGACGATATCAAGGTTGTCGGCGCGGGACTCAATGCCGCAGAAAACAGCGATGCTGTCACCTTTAACGTGTCCAAGCCGAAAAAAGAGGTCGTTGTCGACCATACGGCGTACCGCAATGCCGTCCAGGTGGATCTTTCCCTGAAAGGTGCGGCCGGGACGTTAAAAGTGCCGGTTCAGATTACGCTCCCGATTCCTGCCGGCATCAATCCGGATTTCTTCCAGATTCTTCACTATCATGCCGACGGGACTTACGATGTGATCTTCCCGCTTACTAAAAACAGCGACAACACGGTCACATTCACCGTCACCAGCTTCAGCACGTTTGTTCTCGCTGAGGAAGGCGCTGACCCTGCATTTATTGCAACACCGTCCAATGCCACCGAGTTCAAAGACCTGGCTGACACCCTTCCGGCGGCGGATGAAATCGAAGACTCCGAGCTGGCCGCTTTAACCATGGCAAAGCTTCGGGCTTCTATTTTAAATAAAGATGTGAAAGCCAGCGATCTCGATGCAGAAATGGTGGAAAAGCTGGATGCCATCGTCGAGGAACTGGCACGTTTCGATGAGGAATTTGCCGTTAATGTGGAAATGGATGATTTTGTAGCCGATGTGACCGGCGCGCACCTTCTGGCTTATGTGGCAGGAAAGGGGAAAGCCGAAACGATTACCCTGTTCCATACCAGCCTTGCGACGGCCAGCAACGCCACGAAGCTGAAATTTGAGCTTTCCGGCAAGCTTACCATGGCGGACGGCTCTGAGGACACCATCTCCACACTTAAGACTCCGCTTCTTATTTCCATTGCTGCTCCGGAAGAATACGACGAGGTTCACAAGACTTCCGACAAGCTTTCCGGCGACGGAATCGAGCAGGGCCCGGTGGACTATGAAGACGGCCTCATTACTTTCTTTACCACAAAGCTCGGAACCGTTTATGTCAAAGGTTCCTCGTCGGAATCCGGCGGCGATTCTTCCGATGACAAGCCCTCCGACGCCGGTGACTCCTCTGACGACAAGCCGTCTTCCGGCGGTGATAACTCCGATGACAAACCGTCCGGCGGCGATGACTCCTCTGACGACAAGCCGTCTTCCGGTGACGGCTCCTCCGATGACAAACCGTCCTCCGGCGGCAGCTCCTCCAGAAGAAGCGGCCCGCGCTCCGGCATCGTAAAGGAGAGCGACCTCCCGAAGTCCCCGGCCGGCGGTTCCTGGAAGCTTGCGGACGGAATGTATTCCTACTATTACAGTGACGGCACGCGCGCCGAAAACGTATGGCTGGAAATTGGCTCCGTCTGGTACTACTTCGGAAAAGACGGAATCATGGCGACCGGATGGCTCAAGGACAACGGAAACTATTTCTATCTGGATCCCGCAACCGGCGCTATGGCAACGGGTTGGAGAGAAATCGACGGCACCTGGTACTACTTCAACGAGGCGGGCAATGGCTTTAAGGGCATGATGCTCGCTGACACTGTTGTTGATGGGTATCAGCTTGACGAAAGCGGCGCCTGGGTTTCCTAAAATGCTGGCAAAATCCCCTGTCCCCTGAAATTGAACTGCTTCCCGTCAAGTAGACAATCAAAAAAATATAATTTTTTTCTGCCAGTAGGTATCACCTGCTGGCAGATTTTTACGCTGCCTGTAAATATTTTTCGTGTTTCTCCATTGGTGTTACTATACCAAGCTTCCTCTGCAAACGTCTGTTGTTATAGTAATTGATATATTTCTCTATCATGACCACCAGTGATTCTCTGTCCATAAATCGTTTACCATAATAACGCTCCCGTTTTAGAATTCCCCAGAATCCTTCCATTGGTCCATTATCGATACACTTTGCTACTCTGGACATGCTCTGCATCATCCCTGCTGCTTCAAGTTTTGCATGAAAGGCTCTATTGGTGTATTGAAAGCCTCTGTCACTGTGAAACATTGGATGTGCATCAGGATTATCTTTGACTGCATCATCAAAGGTATCAAACACTAATGCATTACTATTACTGTCTCCAATACGGTAGGATACGATTCTTCGGTCATACAGGTCAAGAATTGCACTTAAATATACCTTGTGCTTTTCATTTCCGATATAGTAATGAAATTCCGTTACATCGGTCAACCACTTTTCATTCGGAGCTTCTGCCGTAAATTCACGATTCAGGATATTTTCGGCTATGTACTGTGGATTTGCAGCCTGTCTTGTACAGCTATCGTTTGCATATTTAATGGTGGATTTGATACCAAGTTTCCGGCAGATGCGCAAAACACGTTTATCATTTACATCAATGTCATGGTAACGCTCCAACTCATCACGGATTCTGCGATAACCCTTATCAGGTGATTCTATGTGGATTTTTTCTATCAGTTCCGCAATTTTTCGGTTTTCCTGTTCATTCTCTGACATTTCATGGTTCAGCCATTTGTAATAAGCCGCCCTTGAAACACCGCCAATCTTACAAAGCTCCTGTATCGGATAATCGTGTTCTTTCTGTTCTTCTTTGACAGCCTGATAGATATGCTCGTGGCGGATCAGGCTCAGCCCCGCCTCCTTTCGATTTCCTCTAATTTTTTTAAGAATGATAACTCCATTTCTGCACGTTGCCGTTTGGCTTTTTCCAGTTTCAACTCCGCTTGAAGCTTTTCCACCTCTGTAAGAGAATCTTCCGATTTTCTTTTGCCGCGGTTATCCTGTAATGCAGGAACTCCGCCTGTTTCGTATTTGATAGTGTAATTTCGTGCCTGCTGATAGGACACCTTAAAGTTTTCTGATGTTTCAGCATAGTTATGGCCATGGGAAATGCAGTAGGATGCAATTTCCACTCTTTCTTCAAACGTTGTTTTTCTTCCTTTGGTCATAAGACTACATCCTCCTGTTCTGGAAGCCTTCAGTTCCTTATGACCATTATACAGCGCAATCCATTGCCTGAGTGTACGAGTACTGGAAATTTTATATTTTTTACAAATATCACGTAGTGAACCAAGACCAGAAAGATACTCTTGTACGGCAATCTCTTTCTCGGCAGAAGTTCTTTTGGTCCATCCTTTGTTGTAAAAGGTTTCTGAACCCATAGACTGATAATTACGAATCCATTCTTCTAAAGTAGTAGGATGAATTCCTTCGCCTGTTGATACAGATGTAATACTATGTTTAGCTTCCAAAATAAGCTTTACCATTCGTAATTTATCTTCAGCAGAATATTTACGCATAAGAAATGCTCCCTCCTTGATAAACAGTTTTATTATTTCAACTGTCTACCTAGAAGGGAGCATATCAAATTCTCAGTGGGACGGGGGATTTTTCTGTGATCTAAAAGATCCAGCAGCTTTAATATCGTTCCCTCACGGATTTTCCTCAATTCCTTTCAACAGATCCATTGCAAATACTAATTGCGAATCAATCTCATTAAGAAAATCATCATACTTCTGCTCTACATAATAGGATGCTTTAACTCCATGATTATTGATTTCCTCCCCCTCCGGCGTCAGCGGATGATTGATAGAAAATCCCCAAGTCCATCCATTTCCCAAATCTACGGGCAGCACCATTCCCGTACCCCCGCTCGTTCTGGTGCCTACAAGCGGGATTCCGGCAGACTTTAATGATGCTGCACAGTTGTCTATTGCAGATCCTGTCGTATGGCTGATCAGCACAGCAGCCGGTACTTCCTTTCTCTTCTTTTCTATCCTGTTCCTGTCCAAATCATAGATGTATTCGCCTGGCTGATTTAAAACAGTATTCAAAAATTCTGCATACTGCTCTGATGTAAGCTGAAATCGCTTTCTATCCATCTGAAATCCCCGTTCCCACCAGCTTTCTCCTTCCGCGTCCGGGTTTCCTTTATAAAGTGAAATGTCACAGCCTGCTGTAATGGTCGTCTTAAATTTTCCCGGAGGCAGTTCTTTGTTTACAATGCTTCCTAATATGCTGTTTCCTATTCCTGCATTCCCTCCTGTTGAGAAACGCAAATCAACAATGACTCCTCTTCCTCTCTCCATTCTGCCTATCACTTCATTTTCATATTCCCTCAGCTTTTCCTCATTTAAAGCGCCTTTCACATTCAAATATACCAAATCGTTTTCTAACTTGTATAATTCAAATGCCTCGGATACATACACTTGTTCTTTATATGGTATGTTCCTTTCTAATCGAAAGACCGAATTACTGCTGTAAAATTTCTGGCGTTTTATAGTGCTTTCTATTATACGGCTACTATCGTAAAACTCTAATTTCAGCTTTTCTCCGATCTCTCCCTTATAAATGAATAGTTCTGCCAGTTTTTGCTGTCTCGCCAACTCCGTCTGAAGCCCTATACGTGTTCCAAATACTTCTTCCAGATATTCCTCCGTATCCTGTCCATTGATTTGATAGAGAACCGCTCCCAATGGCGCCTTATTGCCGTCCTGTGTAATATCTACCACATATTGATCTTCAATATATTGCACATGAAAGGGCAGTCTTCCAAACTCAACCGTTTCCGGAGCCGACAGCAAAATGTCCGCATGATTATCTTTTAATTTGGCAGTAAATTCCTGCAAAACGCAATAGTATTCGTATGCAGTACCTGCCTGAAGGGCCCTGTCGCACGCATATTGATATTCGGCATCCCAGTCTAGCCCGTCATCTGTCTGATCCCAAAACGCGTAGTATTCCGATGCATTCTTCCAAATTTGCGATAATGCGTATATTCTGTCTGCCGCATCAGGGAGAGCTTTTCTTTTCTCATAGAATGCACTCACATAAATCATACCCATCAGCAACACGCAGAATAGGATACATTTACTCCACTTTTTCACTGTCTAAATCCCCCCATTTGTCAATATCCAATATTTTCAACAAGAATATCATATTACTTACTGATTTTCTGGCAAATGACAAATTTGGTTCATTTTTTGACGATTTTTGCATGGCTCTATGTATTTTTAAATAATGCTCTCCACTCGATACACCTTCTCAAATTTCTCTATCCGCATAACTCCGCAGTTTTCTTCCACAAGCCTCTGTACATTTTTCAAACCATATCCATAAACCGTTTCAGGCATTTTCTCCTCATCTATTCCCGCAGCGATGCTATTTTCAATTTTAATAAAACTTTTTTCCTCGTTTATCCGATACATGCAAATCTTTATCCACTTTTCCTTATCCGCTTTTTCTGCTGCCTCTAAGGCATTATCTATCAGGTTTGAAAGGATTCCTATCAGTGAAAAATCGCTCATTCTTTCTAAATCAAATCCCGCTTCAACGAAAACTTCGTAATCTATCTGCTTTTCATCCGCCGTTTTTTTCTTTTCATTTAAAATAGAATTCAGTACAGGCCGTGCACAGTATAGGTACTGCTCCGTTCCTAAAATCCGTTCCTTTATCTCGTCTATTAGAGAAACGGCGGATTCTCCACCCATTTTCTTATCGCCCTTTGCGTCCGCTTCCATGGCTGTAAGAACATTTAAATACCTTGTTATATCATGCGTCAGTCCTTTAAATTCATGATAAATTTGTTCCAACCGCTGAAAATGCCTCTGTTCCAGTTCACACTTTTCAATGAATAATGTTTTCCTTTTTATTTCTTCCTGAAGAAAGCAATTCTTTTCATAATATAGAAACAATATAAGATTTACACCTGTAAAAACAGCGATCAGAAAATGCTGATTCTTTCCATTCAAAGAAAACGGACTTTCAACTGCAAGACGCATCCACCCCATATTTATTCCCCACATGCAGGAAAATATCAAACCGATCCATCCATAGTTTTCTGTTTTTTTCGCTTCCCCGATCAGCAAAGAAATGCCTAAAAATAATACGGCTTCAATCATAATACAACTGCTATAAAGTGCGGCATTATACGGCATTTTTCCAAGTTCTGCACATAATGTACGAATATAGATGCCCGAAGAAAAAATACCGAATACAGTCATTGTCATATATAATTTTTGTGCAATTCCCCCGCGAAACAGAAGAAGTATAATGGCGTAAAATCCGGCCATCTTTACAAAATTCATCATGCCGCTCCCCGGCATGTGATAGCAGAAAAAATATAAAATCCCTGCCGTCCAAAACACATATCGTTTCTTCAGCCTTGTTTCCAAAATGGTTCTGCACCAGAGAAATGCCATAAAAACTTCCGCGATATTTCCGCCGGTGACAAACAGTTCTTTCATGATTCCCATGCGTCAATACTTGCCTCCCCAATAATCGAAGATCCGCTCCTCAAATGCACGGTATCTTGCCCGTGAAACCGCAAGTACCGTTCCATCCTTTAATGTAACCTCCTTTTTCGAGAAAGTCTTTATATTGTATAAATTGACCATATAACTATTGTGAATATATACAAAATCTTTCTTCTCCAGATCATTCGATATATCTTTTAATTTCTTTCTTAAAATCCATCTTCTGCTTTTTTCTTCCCTGTAATCTTCAAAATGTACTTCGCACCCGTCCCGTATAATTGAAATATAGTAAATATCTCTGAGCTTTACATGCAAATACGTTCCTTTACTCTCACATAATATACAATCATCGCTGAAAACTCTTCTGACTTCTTTCAAAATATCCGTGATTTCTTTTTCAAATTCCTCTTTTTTAAATTGTTTTAGAAGATAGCGATATGGAGCTGCTTTGAATGCTGCCGGAGTGGGTGTCCTGACTCCTGATATAAATACCAGTACCGCATTCTTATTTTCTTTCCTGATCTCATTTGCAACATCAATACCATCCAGGAATGGCATTTCCATATCTAAAATTATGAGTTCATGCTGCAAATCTGCATCTTCCAGAATGTCTTCCCCGCAATTATAAAGATAAACCTCAACGCCGCCCCCTGCCAATCGTACTATTTCGGATTTTAACCATTCCGCATACTGCATATCATCATCACAAATACCGATTCTTAACATACCCTGTCCTCAATCCACCCACAAGTAATCCTATTTCAGCCGTTTATACAAAAGGACTGTGCTTTGACAGGCAACTGCATGCCAACAGCACAGTCCATACATTCTCAACGATCCGATACTTTTACAGCATCTTATTCACCATATCCATCAATTCCCCGCCAAGCTTTGCAGACTTCGCCTCGGCGTCCTCAAGGGATGTTCCCTTGATTCCGTAGTAGAACTTGATCTTCGGCTCAGTGCCGGACGGGCGGATGCAGAGCCATGCGCCGTCGGTCATGTCATAGTAAAGCACGTTGGAGCTGGGGAGTCCGGTGGGCTTTACGGCGCCGGTTTCAAGATCGGTGATGGTGTCGGCCTTATAATCCCTGGCGGAAACCACCTTCCAGCCGGCAAGCTCCTTCGGCGGGTTCTTTCTGAAGTTCTCCATGATCTCCTGGATCTTTGCAAGGCCTTCAATGCCCTTTAAGCCGATGGACTTCACCGTGTCTTTATAGTAGCCGTATTTCTCATACATGGCAACCATGGCATCCCAGAGTGTCATGCCTTTTTCTTTATAATAAGCGGCAGCCTCGCAGAGCGCAGCCGTAGCGGAGATAGCATCCTTGTCGCGGGCGTAGGTGCCGATCAGGCAGCCGTAGCTCTCTTCCATACCGAACATATAGGTGCCCTTTCCTGTCTGCTCTTCCTTTAAGATCTGCTGGCCGATGTATTTAAAGCCGGTCAGAACCTCCACCAGCTCGCAGCCGTAGTGGGCTGCAACGGCGTCCACCAGGTTCGTCGTCACGATAGACTTGATAACCTGGCCGTCTTTCGGGATTTCACCCTTGGCCTGTTTCTGGCTCAGTACATAATCGCAAAGCAGGGAGCCGGACATGTTGCCCGTAAGCGGGATGTACTCGCCGGATTTCGTATCCTTTACATATACGCCGAGCCTGTCTGCATCGGGATCCGTCGCAAGGACAAGATCCGCATTCTTTTCCTTTGCAAGCTTAAGCCCCAGCGCGAACGCCTCCTCGGCCTCCGGGTTCGGGTAGCTGACCGTCGGGAAGTTGCCGTCGGGAAGCTCCTGCTCCGGCACCACATAGACGTTCTCGAAGCCAAGCTCCTTCATCACGCGCCTAGCCGGGATGTTTCCGGTTCCGTGAAGCGGCGTGTAGATGATGGTGATTTCCTTCTGCATCCGGTCGATGGCCTCCTGGTTCACCACCTGGGCCTTGACGTGTGCAATGTATTTGTCGTCAATTTCTTTTCCGATTACCTGATATTTTCCGGCTTTTACGGCCTCGTCCTCGGTCGTCGTCTTCACTGTGGACAGATCCTCGATGGCGAGAACTTCTTCCGTCACGCCCTTGTCATGGGGCGGGGTAAACTGGGCGCCGTCCTCCCAGTAAACCTTGTAGCCGTTGTATTCCGGCGGATTGTGGCTGGCCGTAATGTTGATGCCGGCGATGCAGCCCAGCTCGCGCACGGCAAAGGACAGCTCCGGCGTCGGGCGCAGGGACTCGAATTTATATGCCTTAATCCCGTTGGCCGCCAGGGTCATGGCCGCTTCCATGGCAAACTCCGGCGACATCCGGCGGGAGTCGTATGCGATTGCAACGCCCTTATCTGCGCCGCCCTGCTTGATAATGTAGTTTGCAAGGCCCTGGGTTGCCCGGCGGACGGTATAGATGTTCATCCGGTTGATGCCGGCTCCAATGATTCCCCTTAAGCCTGCCGTACCGAATTCCAAGTCCATGTAGAACCGCTCTTTGATCTCATTTTCATCGTCTGCGATGGCGCGCAGCTCTTCTTTGGTCTGCCCGTCAAAATACGGATTTTCCAGCCATTCCTGATAGATCTTCTTGTAATCCTTCATTGCTTAACTCCCCTCGCTATATTCATCTCAAGCTTCCGGCCTTTTCCGTGAAACCATGTCCTTATTATAATACATGCAGGGGGAAAAGTCAAAGACACGACGCCGGACAAAGCATGTATTTTCCTGACTTTTGCGGCATTTTGGGATGAAATTCCCGCATCAGAGCAGGCAGGAGAGGAATTCTTCCCGCCCTTTCTGCTGTTTCTCCAGGTTTCTTATCTTTTCCGCATTCCTGGCCGGCACCCATGCCTTATTGGCATTGTAATAAAAGTTGATCTGCTTCCAGTATTTCTCCGGATACAGGAACAGGCAGTACAGGCACGCCCGGTCGGTGTCGGAAAGCGGCAGCACCCGCTCGTATGCCTCTAACATGGAAAGGCCGAGCCGTCTGTCCCAGTCATGCTTTTCCATGACTTTCCGCATGAAATAGTAGAGATCCTCGGTCTGGAGCCCCAGGTGCATCTTGTTGAATTCCGTCACGGCCACATACGTCCTGCCCATCAGGATGTGGTGCTGGTTCAGCTCCCCATGGCAGACATGGTACCTGCCGCACAGGGCGCCGCCTTCCTGGTCAAACAGTTCCCGCATTTTTTCGCAGGCCTCCACCGCCTGCTCGTAAAACATGCTGAAATTCCCTATGACGCAGAGCTCAAACTCGTTTTTCCTCTGTTTTCCGCGGATGAACGCCCGCGCTTTTTTCAGTTCGCGGTTGTGGCGCTCCATGGCGGAGTACAGGGGCGGCGAGATCATGGATTTTAAGTTCCATTCCTCCTGCGCCGGGATGTTCCGAAGGAGCTTATGTAGGACTGCGATCTGGCGGATGGCGGACAGGATTTCCCTCGTGTCCCGGATATCGCATTCCCGGTCGGAAAACCAGTCCTTGACGATGAACCTGGTTCCGTCCTCGGCCAGGGAGATGAGCTCCCCCTCCCGGTTCCGCATGTACTGATCCACCTGAAGGCTCTCGCATTCTTCCACGGTTTTTAACACCTTTTCCTCAAATTCCAGGCGCTTTACGGTTCCCTTATATTCTTTTAAAAGCTTAAGGCCACGGTCCGTCTCAAAAATCCACGCGCCGCGGCCTTTCCTCAAGCTTTCCACTTCAAGCTCATACTGGCCGATAACCTCCGTATTCCAATCGTTCACGTGCGTCCCTCCATATCCCATCTAAGCTACTTCTAGGGTATGAAAAACATGGCCGAAATATGAGGGCAAGTTGGAAAAAGCGGCGCGCCGGCCAGTCAGCCATGCGCGCCGCCTTTCTTTAAAAGGTCAAGCAGAAATTCTTTTTGATTGTATTCCGGATGTTCCAGCACAAGGCCGAATAAATATTCCAGCGTACTTCCCATTTCCTTTCCCGGCTTCATTCCGGCCGCAATCAGGTCGCCGCCGTTTACGGCCATGTCTTTCATCCTAAGACAGTCCCCTGACGCGAGGATTTCCTGCCAGAGGGCAGAAAGCGCGGCCGCCGTCTTCGGCCCTGGAAAGCCTGGAAGCGCTTCCTCCATGGACTTTAAGGAGAGGACACCTTCAAACTGGTACTCCGTCATCCGGCTCGCCATGCGCCGGATGGCCGTTTTCGCCTCCGGAAGAGGCGTCTGGAAGCCCTCCGCCATGGTTTTTGCATTCCCAATGGTCTCGTTGTCAAGCTTGAGCCCTTTTAAAAAGCGCCGGACATCATTGGGAGGCGTAAACCGCAGGAAACCGGCCCACCGCATCGACTTTTCTGCCGGAAGGGAGGAGGTTCCCATGAGACAGCGCGGATATGCCAAAAGTCCCTCGCTTTTTTCCCCGGGCCGCTCACCTTCCGTCAGGATTTCATGGAGGCCGTCGGCCACGTACCGGCTGATTCCCAGATTTTCGGTGAGAATCAGACGCTCCGGATGATCCGATAACAGGAGTTTTGTCAGCTCCGTCTGGATCCTCTCTCTGCTGACTTTTAATAGATTCGGCGCCAGCGCCCCGACGGCGTTAAGCGTCTCCTCCTCAATTTCAAAATTTAACTGTCCGGAAAAGCGGATAGCCCTTAAAATCCGGAGCGCATCCTCGGAGAACCGCTCCGTTGGGCTCCCGACGCACCGGATGATCCCGGCCTTTAAATCGTCCATCCCGCCGAACACGTCCACAATCCCTGTCTCATGGCTGTACGCCATGGCGTTGATGGTAAAGTCCCGCCGCTTTAAATCCTCGGTGAGGTTTTTCGTAAATTCCACCGAATCCGGGTGGCGCCCGTCATGGTATTCGCCGTCGATCCGGTAGGTTGTCACTTCGTATCCCTTCCGGTTCTTTATGACGGTGACGGTGCCATGCTGAAGTCCCGTGTCCACGGTTCGCGGGAAGATCCGCTTGATTTCCTCCGGCTCGGCAGAAGTCGTGATGTCCCAGTCGCCGGGTGTGCGGGAAAGCAGCGTGTCGCGGACGCAGCCGCCCACGGCAAAGGCCTCGAAGCCATGTTCCCGGATTTTTCCTATGATCCACTCGACCTCCTGCGGCACTTCTATCTTCATTGGGGTTCCCTCCGTTCGGATTTTATATTGCGAAAAACGGGAATCAGCCGTCTTGCCAGGGCTGCCGCCAGCACACAGAGCACAAAATCCCCCCACGCCGTTAATAGAAAGCAGTTGATGAACACCAGCCGCCAGCCCACGGCCACATGGAGGACATAGTTGCTGCACCCGTAAAAATACGCCATCCCGCAGGCGTACATGGAAAGCATGCCGCAGACGGCAGAAAACAAAAGCCACGGGAATGTCCGCCTGTCCTTCGCCTCGTAAACCTTTCCTGTCACGAAGCCGGCCGCCGCAAAGCCCAGAAGAAAGCCGAAGGTGGGCTTTAAAAGGTAGGCCGGCCCGCCTCCCGATGCAAACACGGGGATGCCGCAAAGCCCGATCACAAGATACGTGAACACGCATGCCGCTGAGAGCCGGCTTCCCAAAAGAAAGGCGGACAGCAGCACGAAAAAGAACTGGAGCGTAAAATGCATGGGCACCGGCTGCACCGGGATCGTGATCTTTATGAATGCCCCGACGGCAATGAGGGCGGTAAACAGGCCGCCCTCGGCCAGATCACGGACAGTAAATCGTTCTTCTCTCATCCGTTCCTCGCTTTAGTATGCCTTGCCCCAGTAAACCATTTTCTTCGCCGACTTGCCGCAGACGATGCAGGTGTCGGAAAGCTGTTCCTGCTTAAACGGCATACAGCGGGAGGTGACGCCGACGGTCTCCTTTAATTTTTCCTCGCACTCCTGGCAGCCGCACCACATGGCTTTAATAAAGCCAGGCTTGTTGTCGGCCAGATCTTTCATCTCTTCCATAGTCACTGCGGAATAGGTGTGGCTGTCACGGTGAGCCTTTGCGCGCTCAAACATGTCTTTCTGGATGGTCTCAAGGAGCTCGCCCACCTTCTCTGCGATTTCATCCAGGAATACGGTCATCTTCTCATGGGTATCGCGGCGCACCAGGACGGCCTGGCCTGCCTCGATGTCCTTCGGGCCAAGCTCGATGCGAACCGGGATGCCGCGCATCTCGGACTCGCTGAACTTCCAGCCCGGGCTCTTGTCGGAATCATCCACCTTCACGCGGAAGTTGGACAGCGCGCTTTCCACCTCGCGGGCCTTTTCAAGAACGCCCTCCTGCTGCTGGCGGATCGGAACGATCACAACCTGAACCGGTGCAATCCGCGGCGGAAGCACAAGGCCCTCGTTGTCGCCGTGTGCCATGATGATGGCGCCGATCAGACGGGTGGACATGCCCCAGGACGTCTGATGGACGTATTTTAACTGATTGTCCTTGTCGGAATACTGGATGCCGAAGGCCTTTGCGAAGCCGTCGCCGAAGTTGTGGCTCGTGCCTGACTGAAGGGCCTTTCCGTCATGCATCAGGGCTTCAATGGTATAGGTGGACTCGGCGCCTGCAAATTTCTCCTTATCGGTCTTCTGGCCGCGGATGACAGGCATCGCCAGGACTTCCTCACAGAAATCCGCGTAGAGGTTCAGCATCTGGATGGTTCTCTCCTCGGCTTCCTCGGCCGTGGCGTGAGCCGTGTGGCCCTCCTGCCATAAGAATTCTCTGGAGCGCAGGAATGGTCTCGTCGTCTTTTCCCATCTCACGACGGAGCACCACTGGTTGTAAACCTTCGGCAGGTCGCGGTAGGAATGGATGTCTTTCGCATAGAAATCACAGAACAGCGTCTCGGACGTCGGACGCACGCAGAGGCGCTCCTGGAGCGGTTCGAGGCCGCCATGGGTGACCCATGCCACCTCCGGCGCAAAGCCTTCCACATGGTCTTTTTCCTTCTGGAGCAGGCTCTCCGGGATGAATAACGGCATGTAGACGTTCCGCACGCCTGCCTCTTTAAAGCGTCTGTCCAGCTCATGCTGGATGTTTTCCCAGATCGCATAGCCGTCCGGCTTGATTACCATACAGCCTTTTACGCTTGCATAGTCAATAAGCTCCGCTTTCTTCACCACGTCCGTGTACCACTGGGCGAAATCCTCTTCCATGGAGGTAATGGCCTCCACCATCTTCTTTTCTCTTGCCATGATCTTCTCTCCTCAATTTTTCTCCGGGGCGGAAATAAAAAACGGCTGCCAGCCCCCAAAGGGACCGACAGCCGGCGTTACCACCCAATTTAGCTCCCGAAGCCCGGGAACTCTCCTCTTTTTCCTTTAACGCAGGAATACGCTGCATTTCTCATACAGGGCTCCAAAGGCCGGTTTCGGCGCCGCGCACATGGGGATTTTCACCATTCTCCCCTCTCTGGGATGCCGCTTCTCGCTTACTTTTCCTCTTCATCGCCGTTTCTTATTCTGGTTCCCAAAAGGCCGGCTAAAATGGCGGCTTTGGGGATTCCTCTTGATTTTAGAGGAATTGGGGGGATTTGTCAAGTGTAAGAAGCCGTAAACTTTCAGCGCGCCGTGCGACTATTGGATCCAGACGCCGTCCGCATTTACCTGATAGCCGTCCGGTGTCGTCTCGTTTGCATACATACGGCCGCGGTGTCCGTCTGATGCTGGGTTAAAGTAGTAATATTTTCCATCGATCAGGGCCCATCCTGTGAGCATACGTCCTCTTGTATTATCGGAAACCGGATTTAAGTAATACCAGAATCCATCGGAGGCATCATGGAACCATCCTGTCATCATGATTCCGTTCTCATCAAACCGGAACCAGTCAAAGGCCTGCTGGCCTGCCGCTGTATTGGCATAGGGGTTCTCCACTGCCGCCCAGGCGTTCCTATACATGACACCTGCCGTATCGGAAAAGCTCCACTGACCGTCTGCATTCTGGCTCCAGGAACCGCGAATCACATATTCCGGAAGCCCATTTCCTGTGCTGATGGATACGGAAGTGCTTCGTCTGCTGGAGCTGGAGCCACCTCCGCCGCCAGAACTGGAACCACCTCCGCTACTGGAACTGGAACCACCTCCGCTGCTGGAGCTTACTGTCATGTCAAAGAAGTTTACGGAATAGGAAATTTCCAATTCATCGCCTTTTTCATCACGAAGGCCAGAAATTGTCACCTGTACCGTATCTCCTGACGAATACGAAACACCCGGCTGGAAAATAATGCAATCCCCATCGCCGTATCCCTTGGTGGAAATATACATGGTTCCCTGTCCCTTGCTGATAACCGCCTTTTGGGAACCATTCGTCACTGTGATTTTAATGTTTCCTTCGTCCGGTCTTGCAAACAGACGTCCAAGGCTCACCGACCATGGACCTGTCATCACGCTCTTCGGCGTATTTCCTGCTGGCCATGCCACGTAATTTACGTCATTCGCCGTATTTCCGCTCCCGTCGAACGAATACATCGCCGAGTAGTTTTTGTAAAAGCCGAAACCGGTCTCTTCCATATTCGGATCCAGGCACCATCTTCTATGCCCCACATCCTTAATGTTGCTGCTGTCACCGTCATTCATCCACTGATTGATGACGGAATAAGCCAGATTCGTATTAAAGCTTGCGTATGCCAGATTCGAGCTTCCGGCTCCCTCTTTTGCAGCCACATAGAAGTCGTCCGGCATGTCTCCAGGCTGACTTGGGTAATGGCTTAAGCGACCGTTTTTCGCGTTGATGATCGCCGCCTTCATGGCAAGCTCCTCATACTCAGCATTGATTCCCACCTCGGAAAGCCCGGCAATATAGCGAACCAGATTCAGAGCATTCAGTCCGTCAGCTCTGGACGTACTGCTCAGGCTACCGGCTTTATAAGGATTGGTTCCCGGTGTTTCGTCATAGGTAACGCTCCGTTTGAGATTAAATGGATGGGCCTTATAATAAGCGCGCACCTCTTCCTCCGACGGCAGTTTCAGGCCGCTCTCCACATTCTTCCCGTAAACAATGACATCACAGGAGGCCTCCAGTTTACTGCCATCTGTTGTTTTTACTTTAATTACAGCTGTTCCGGATTTTTTCGCCGTCACGAGTCCGTCTGCGCTGACAGATGCGGCATCCGGGTTGGAACTGCTCCACTCTACCGCCGTTTTATCCGCATCATATGGGTACAGGGACACCGTAAGTTTCTCTGTCGTGCCTTCCCGAAGATTCAGGGCTTTTTTATCCAATCGGATCGTCACAGCCTGCACCGGATCCTCTACTGTCACATGGCAGGCAGAAGAACGAACGCCGCTGCCATCCATGGCGGCAGCATAGATGTCTGCCTGTCCCTGTGCCACAGCCCTTACGGTACCGTTGGCATCCACCGATGCCACGGATGGATTAGAGCTGCTCCACTGAATCCGCTTGTCGTCCGCATCCGATGGTACAATTGATGCGGTCAGCTTGCTTTCCGCTCCTGTTTCCAGAGACAGCGATGACTTCGAGAGCTGGATTTTTGTCACCGGCTTCTTTGCCGCATCCACCGTCACCTGAAAGGTTTCGCTCCAGTTCCCCAGTTTCACAGTCACCTGCTGCGTTTCTGTCTTTGAGGAATCAAAGCCTGTACACATTCCATCCACCACCGGAATTACAGCCTCTCCGCATCTCGGACACTCGACTGTAATGTAATAATCCAGGCTGCTTAAATCCTCTCCTGCCTCCAAATGCGTCTGCCCTGTCTTTACGAGTCCCGTAACTGTCTGGGAATACCCGCATTCTAAAAATACCTGTACCCATTTGCGGCTCTCTTCTCCGATTCCGATGTGGGTATATCCAGAATTCAGGATGTTAGCCCGGTGCTTGGTACTTTCCATCCAGCCTTCCATCACATGTTCCGGCGTACCATAGCCACTTGCAATGTTCTCCCCGGAGCTTCCTCCCTTGAGCCCAGCCTCACTGAGAACTGTGCTGTAAGAGCTTTCATCTGGTCTGGTGTGGCTGTAAAGCAAAAGCTGTTCCTTGGCTCTCACATGGGCTGCTTTCTGCATATCCTGCATCATGCTGATCGGTTCCTTACCATTTTCAAGCCTTGCCTCATTGACCAGCTTGAGAACCTCCCATTCATTGTCCGTGTAGTAAGGATCTTCTTCCTCTAAAACATGCAGCGTAACCGTACCGGCCTTTGATCCATAAAATGCCTTTAAAGTCACAGTACCCGGTTTCTTTGCCGTAATAGTTCCGTCTTCGTTTATTTCCGCCACTGCTTCATCACTGCTCTCATAAAGAACCGAACCTCCGCTTGATTTTAACGGGAAGCGGCGACTCATGCCTTCATACATATAAAGCGTGTCCGTTCTAACAGCAAGATTTTCCTCTACGCATTCCGGATATGCTGTTTTAATATTTGTCTCAATCCAGTCTGCGAAGTCCGCGGCGGATGTGGTGAATTCTCTGCATGCAATCGTTTCATTTTCTTCACCAATGATTAAAACCAGGGGCATCCGAAAGCCTGTGCCAAAAATTGTAGTCGCGGTACTTCCATATTTATTCGTTCCGTCTTCATCGGCGCACAGAAGAATCTGATCCCCAAGTTTCAGGATTTCTTCCCCCTGTTTCTGGATTTCCTCGACAGAATTCTTATAAATGTCCAGATAATAAAAATCCGCCTGAATAATTTCTGCCTTGGTTTTTAGTTCCAGAAGCGTGCCTTTTGTATTCCCGCAGCCAGAGATATTGCCAAACAGGAATACCTTCACTGACGGTTCCAGATCCGAAGCTTTTTTCCGCTGGTTATAGGGGGATACAATGTCGAGTGTCAGGCCGCTCATCGTGTCCCATTCACTCGCTTTCTTCGCAGAAAGCAGCCTGGCATTGCTTGCCGTTGCCCTCTTAGGTGTGCTCCCTTCTGTATAGGAAGCATTGCTGTCCGTTGCTTTCCTCACGTTTTCTGTCGTTTCCACCTGCCCGAAAGCCGGCAGTTCAGATGTGCAGAGCGACATGGCCATGCTGGCCGCCAACACTTTGGCAAGCCATTTTTTTCTTTTCATACTGAACCATTCCTCCTTTGTACTGGCCCTTAAAAAAGGGGCGGTATGATACTTTAAGCATATCACCCCCCCCCAGTAAAATCAAGCCTTTCACCCGCATTTCCCACAATGATGTCGTAACCGCAAACTTCAAATACAAAGGCTGATTATTGAATCGAGCCTCCGTCTGCATTCCAGCTCCGGACGCATCCTTTTCTGTTACGTTTATGTTTGTGTTCCTGGCGTATGCTCTTGACTAAATCGCATTATTAAAGTTATAATTAGTCATGTCAATAATGCGAATTCAAAAATTTTATC
This sequence comes from Eubacteriaceae bacterium Marseille-Q4139, assembly GCA_018223415.1. Taxonomy (NCBI): domain Bacteria; kingdom Bacillati; phylum Bacillota; class Clostridia; order Eubacteriales; family Eubacteriaceae; species Eubacteriaceae bacterium Marseille-Q4139. The sequence goes on from JAGTTQ010000001.1 coordinate 814,557, forward strand.
TTCTGGGAGGAATGAATGCGTATGAAAAAAGTTTTACCTGTTCTCGCTTGTGTATTTCTGCTTTCTTTATCGGGCTGCGGCGCAGGCAGCACCGAAACATCTGACAGCTTGACTCAAGCTGTATCAAATGAAAGCAGCGTATCTTCTGAGGAGCCCGGCAGCACGGAAAGCCCGGAACAAGCTTCAAGTTCTGAAAAAGAAGCCGCTTCCGGCTCCACTGTCAAGCTTCTGGCAAAAGAATACATCCACCGTACCGACCTGGACGGGCAGATCAGCTCTTACTATGCGCCTATCTATACGGAAACCGCGCTGTACGACGGCTTTGAGCGGTACACGCCAGATAACATCCTTTTAGAAACAGTGGATGAGTGTACTTATGAGATTGACGAAGCCGGAAGAACCCTTCTTAAACTTCCGGCAGACCAGTCTTATCAGGTAACGTATCTCTTTGATGAATCCGGCAGGCTTATGGAATACAAATCCGAATCCCTCGATGGAAGCCTCCTTTATTACTGGTATGCCTGGAACTACGATGATTCTGGTCTGCTTGAGAAAAAGATCAAGCTGGACTCCAAAGGGAATGAAAGCGGCAGCGTTTGGACTTACAGCTATGACGAGTCCGGAAATATTGTTCGTCGGGAAGATGCCTATGGCGCATGGACGGAATTCACTTATGACGAAGATGGTTATCCGCTTACATGCACCAGTTATGACCAGGATGGAGAACAATATGACGAATGGTCCAGCTTTGAATATGAAGAATTTTCTGTGGAATCTCTGCCGGAGTTCATGGGTTCCGCAAAACAATGGATCCTGGCAGATCTGGTGTACTAAAAATGAAAACCGGCAGGCAAAAAACAGGGGGCTTCCGCAGCGTTTGCGGTCTGCCCCCTGTTTTCACTGCTGGATACTCGCTTTTTCATCACCACATCTTTGAAATATACCAGCTGCCGTCCACCAGAACCATCTGGGCACGATATCCTTCATTGACGGCAGTTCCCTCCGTACCAGAAGCCATGCGATTATACGTCACCTCGTAAGCCTCTTCGACGGTACATGAATAGCCGTAGGCCTGAAGCAGCTCTTCCTCAATGGCTTTCGTATCCTCAACCTGCGTTTCGGCGGTAATCTCTGAAGAATAGCTCTCAAAAACACCGATATCGTAATAGCGCCCCTGGGAATCGTCATACTCTCCCCAGTATGCTTCCTCGGACATCGAGCCGCCCGGCGCCAGAAAAACTACATTTCGCTGTCCGTACGGCTCAATGCACGCGGCCAGCAGATACGCGAAATCATGCTCGGCAAAAGCCTTGTCGTAAAGGTCTAATGCCTCCTGCCGCGTGGCCACCGGCGAGATCCGGCTTTCGGCACTTTCTGAAACTGCGGCCGTGCTTTCCGCCTCTGTTTCCTCGACGCTCTCCTCTTCTTTGTCTGCGGATTCTGCCTCAGAATTCATTTCCGCCGGCATGCTCTCCGTCTCTTCCGCTTTTTGAGGGGTTCCTTCCCCAGCGGCACAGCCGTTTAAAAGCAGCGCCGCTGCCAGCATTCCTGCCAGCAAGATCGCCATTTGTTTTTTCATTACAACCTCTCCTTTTTATCCTGTGATGATGCTACCATGCAAAGTATCCGCCGCTGCCTGCTTCCGGGTGGCTGTCCAGCAGCTCCGCTTCTCCGGTTTCCAGATCGAGTTTCATCAGCAGGCAGTCACTGCCCTTGTCTGCGCTGAAATAGATTTCCTGCGGTGTCACCATCTCGATATTGATCCGCCGAAGCGAGGAATCCTCATAGACTATGGTTTCTGTTTCATCTTCTTCGCCTGCAAAATAAATTCGGTCACCGTTCATTCCCTGCTGATAGTTGAGTTCTCCGCGGAAATACAGCCCATTCTGTGCATAAACGACTGAAGCTGCCTTATGCTCTACAAAACGGTTAGCCGCCTCTAAATCAGCTCCGGAATCAGAATTTCCTGTCTCACCGGTATTCAGATCGACAAAGTTTTCCCCGGAAAACCCATAATAAAGCCGCCCATCCTGAATCATGAATGCTGTGCAGTTTGCATTGCCGGAGCCATACGGGCAGTCCGCCAGAAGTTTTTGGTCGCTGCCGTCAGGATTGCAGGAATAAATAGCGGAACTGATATCGCTGGTGCCAGTAGTTTTGCAGGCATAGTACAGACGATCCTCATAGAACGCAATTCCGCAGATATCGTCATAGGAAGCGGGCTCGACTGCAATATTGGCCAGGCCGGGCAGGCTGCCGCTGCTGTACCGCACATACGGCGTTCCCTGGTATTCGGCGATGTTGGAGGAGAAGACCGGCAGTTCCTTTATTTTCACATACTCCGGCGGAATCTTTTCCCGGTGTGCTCCGTCTGTTTCGCTGTATAAATTCTCCATGTCCCCGTAGAGAAGCAGGCTCGAATCATACTGGGAAGTTTCCTCAAACCGTGTAATGCTGGTCTGGTTTTGGATCAGCTTGCCAGCCAGCGCATCCATGGTGATGGTTTCTCCGGCGTTCTGACGGATTTCCTCCTCACTTGCATCCGAATGCCCGGCAAGATACATGTTTTTCCATGCGGAGTAAAGGGAATCGTGACTGTGGGCGGATGCCGCCATCATCAGAGAACCGATGGACCGAAGCTGGGCCACATCTTCGGCGCTATTAAGCGTTCCCATTTGAGCGACACGGACAATTTCATCCCCATACTGCGCCCGCATCAGGACAGCCAAATCGTTCAGCCGCATGGCGGCAGACGCGTTATCCCCAGCAGCCTGGGCAGTTTTTGCCGCCGGAATATATGCCTCTACAAAGGTGTGGGCCAGATCATAGGAGGAGAACACCAGCCCTGCCGGGGTCGTATCCAGAAATGTTCCGCCCAGGCTGGACAGCATGGTTTCCAACACTTCTTTTGTGACATTTCCTGCGTAATCTCCGTACTCCTTAGAAAGAGACCCGGCCACTTTGTTCAGATCCTTACAGTATTCGGCATACGTATCGTTTTTCACTTTGGACAGATATTCCAGCTGGTTCCGATAATTTTCTCCCCAGCTTTCGTACCGCCCCGCAGCAGCAATGGCCTTTGCCATCTTTGCCGCAAAACCAACCCCGGAAAAGGTTTTGGAAATCCCGTCCGGTATCTTGACATCCGACCAGGCTGTGACCGATTTGGTGAGCTTATCCGCCACGGAAACAGCCCCGCCGCCCAGGGACGAAATATCGCCAGCCATTCCGCTGATGTCACTGATAAATTTGCTGCTGTCATTCTGGGTTTTCTCCTGAAGGCTTCCCATGATGTTTTCACAGGGAACAGCCAGCGTCAGAAGGGCTTCCTCCATTTTCTGCCGCCCCCAGTAATCGTCCCCCACTATGGGAATCAGATATTCCGGGGCTACCTCATCCGCAAAGGCCAGCAGCCCATATTTAAAGGAATTGCCCCATTTTTTTAACACCGTATCCCCCAGGATTTCCGCCGGGGAGGGCAGGGCCCCATCCATCTCCCAAAGGCCGCCCACCACGTTCCAAAGGGTTTCCGGCGGGTTATAGATATATACGCAGTCCTCCGCGCAGAGCCATTGGGCATTCAGAAGATAAAGGATCTGCTCCAGAGGGATCACGGTTGTTTTCTCTTTTCCAAACCGAACGGACTGGACTTCCTGCAAGGTAAACTTCTCGTTCTGATAGAGTCTGCTGGCCGTTTCCCTTTTGATGGAAAGGCCAATGCCAATTTCCCCTGTGTTCGTATCCACCTGTACCACGTAATGATCCCGCCAGAACTCGAATTGTCCGTTTCCCCCATCAACCAGCTCTGCGTCAGCCAGGGCAGCCGCTGTCTGGGGCGACACCAGGATCATGGTTTCATCGTATAGCGCCGCATCTGCCTTGTGGACGCCCTGTCCCTGAGTATAAACACAGAGTTCTCCCACAAGAGTTTCCGGTTTTCCCTGTCCATCAGCGGTTTCCTGGGCAAAAACAGGAGATACCGGCTGAGAAACCGCCATTCCCGCAGCAAGCATCAGGCAGAGAAGCCGCTCCGGAATTTTTTGTTTCGGCTTTTGCTTTTTCATAATCATTTTTCCTCGCATTTTATTTTTCCTTTTTATGTAAATCGGCTGCATCGCAGGGGCAGGTTTTCGCCGCTGCTTAACGCCATGGAAACGCCAATTCGCATTGATAATAAGAATAATTATACATCTAATAATGTGCTAAGGTCAAGTCTGCCATTACTGAAACGAATGGCAGCCGGTTGACGCACAGACTGTTCCAGGTGAAAATCCCCGCCTGCACCGGTGAAAGACCTGCAAGGGAAACCAATGCTTTCTGATCCGGCTTCTTTCTTCTACTCAAAAGGCCCCCTGCCTGAAATCTTTCCAGACAGAGGGCCTTTCCCAATCTTTTTATGCCTCTACAACCGAGATTCTCTCATGAATATGGTTCCCGTTTACGGCTTCATCCACCATAGCTGCCGCATAGTCTGCGTAGCTGATTACGCTCTCGCCCCGGGAATTTAACACCAGTTCCTCGCCGCCCAGAAGATAGCTTCCGATCTTCGCGCCGTCCGCCCGGAAATCTCCTGCCGGGCTCACATATGTCCATTTCACATCATTCCTGGCGCGGAGCTCCTCCAGCGCCTTTCCCATATTGGAAGCCAGCGGTTTAAAAACATCGGGGAAGTCCGGGCCGTCCATGACCTGCACGGTGTGCTCCGGGTTTACATAAAGACTCCCGGCGCCGCCGACCACCAGAAGGCGCGTCTCGGTTCCGCTTAAGATGTCGCAGAGATGCTTTAAGGACGTGCTGTGCTGTGGGAGCGTCTCCGGCGTCCATGCGCCAAAAGCATCAATGACCGCGTCAAAGCCGGCAAGGTCTGCCGCCGTCAGCTCAAAAAGATCCTTCCGGATGACTTTTTCTGCCGCGGAATGGTTCTCCCCCCGCACGACTGCCGTGACGTCGAGCCCTCTGTCCATGGCCTCCTTTACAATCAGCTTTCCTGCTTTTCCATTTGCACAAACAACTGTAATTTTCATCATGATTACCTCCATTTTTGATTTGTTTTTCGGTTTCTGAGCCTATTATAGCTGTCCATGTTCCGCCTGTTAAGTACGCACAATATTGTGGCATAGTTACCGGCAGGTAATCATGGAAGGTTTCTATTGCCTTTTTCACTTGTTTCATGTAAAATGGAGCTGTAAAGCCGATATGGAAAGCAGATATCTAATTTACTCTAAGTATCAAAAAGAAACTTTTATAAGAAATGAGGGGTTACATGGATAAAACATTGCCGGCCTGCCCGGTGGAGACAACCCTGATGCTCATCAGCGACCGCTGGAAGGTGCTGATTATCCGGGATCTGCTGGACGGGACAAAGCGGTTCGGGGAGCTAAAGCGCTCCGTCGGAAATGTGTCGCAGAAGGTGCTGACTGCCAACCTGCGTTCGATGGAGGACAGCGGCCTTCTCACAAGAAAGGTTTACGCAGAGGTTCCGCCGCGGGTGGAATATACACTGACGGAGACGGGATACAGCTTAAAGCCGATTCTGGATGCCATGGTGGCGTGGGGGACGGAATATAAGAGAAAAAACGCATAAAAAGTCCGAGGCAGATTTTTCCGGTCTGCTTCGGACTTTTCTTCTGTACCATGTCATGCCTTAACCGGCTGTTTCTCCAATCGTGAACCAGAAGCTGCGCTCACAGCTTCCCCGGCCTTCCTCAGCCGACAGATCCACTGCCGTCTTTGAAATGGCGTAGGTTCCCGGCTCCAGCTTCCCGTACCGGCTCTCCCAGTTGACTTCCAGGCGCACCGGCTCGCCGCGCCGCGGCGTCCAGGCAATATCCTCCCAGGCCGTATCGCTCACCGGCTCCAAATCTCTGACGCCTGTCTCATCGCAGATTTGGAGCTTGTAGTCTCCGCCAAAGGCTATGTCAAGATTTGTCTCGTTTTCTAAAATCAGAGTCATGCCGCCTAGCGTGATGTCATTCTCTTCTGCCCGTATGGAAACGCCTCCCGGAAGGCCAAAGTCTTCCTTTAAGCCGTTGACAGCAATGATTTTCAGGCCTCTGGAAGACCCGTTCCCCACCGGCACATCGGCAATCCACACGCGTCCGGTGGCTCCCATCATGATCCCCTGGTAATTGCAGAACATTTCCCGGCAGGTTTCCTCCTCCAGCTCCACAAAAAAGTATGGGTTCAGGCCGTTTTCCAGATCCAGTTTGAGGAAGTCCTCTTTTGTCCCGACCTCTGTCCCGTCAATCATTGCCGGAAAACGGATCTCCTCTGCCAGAGCATCCCACCGGCAGTCTAAAAAAAGCTGTTTTACCTTTTCGGCGTACTGTTCTGTTTCATTTTTAGAAAAGCCCGTGGCCAGGCTGTAATACGCCTCTTCTTCCGTTCCTGCCGCCTTCAGCTCGAACGAAAGGAAGTCTTCCGGCAAAGCCGCCGTTTCAGACAGAAGAACGAAACCGGCGTCATCTCCGACTTTTCCAAGCTCTGCGATGCCAGGCTTTTTTGCCGGCTCTGGCTTTTTAGGCGCCGGTTCTTTTTCCGAACCGGCCTTCGGCTCCGCTTTCAATGCTTTCGGGCCAGCCTCTTTTCCCGGCCCGGCCGGTTCCTTGGCCGCCTTGGGTCCGTCTGCTTTCTTCTCCGGCCCGGCCTTTGGCTCCGCTTTCTTCGGCCCGTCTTTTTCAGGCGCTTCTTTTAACGCTCTCGGCCCCGCCTCTCCGGCAGGCGTCTCCGTTTTTTCCTTCGGCCCCTCCGGCTTCGCGGCCGGCACAGGCTTTTCCTTTGGCTCTTTCGGCCCCTCTGGCTCCGCAGCCGGCACAGGCTTTTCCTTTGGCTCTTTCGGCCTCTCCGGCTCCGCAGCCGGCACAGGCTTCGGCGCTTCCTTCGCCGGCACCACCTTGGCTTCAGCCTCCCTGGGCCCGTCTGCCTTCTTTGGTTCGGCAGGTGCGGCTTCCCCGGCCTTTCTGCCGTCCCCGGCGTCTGTCTTTTGTTCCGCTTTGCCTTCCAAATCAAGCTCCACAGCCGGTTCTTTTTCTTCTTCTGCCAATTTCTCCTGCCCTGCGGCCGACGGCTCCTCCTTCGTTTCATTCCCGACGGCTCCCGCCTGCACGGCCTTGCTTTCCTCCGTCCCCGTCTTCGACGTACATCCAGAAACGATCATGGCGCACGCCGCAAGGGCACAGATCATCCTGACTGTTTTTTTCATTTTCTTTCCGCCTCCCGTGATCTGAAACTGCTATTTTCCGGTCATTTTCATTTTCTAGCTCTATGCTATCACGAAAGCATTTGAAAAGATACAGAAATATGCTTACATCTTTCTTACTATTCCGTTATGCCTCATTTATGCCGCATTTCCCCGCCGGCTTCCCCCGCAGGCGGCCTCAAATTCCTTAAGCTTCTCCTTTGCGGCTGCGCTCAAATCCCGCGGAACCTGGATTTCCACCGACGCATACTGGTCGCCGCGCACGCCCGGCTGGTTCATGGAGACGATTCCCTTTCCGCGCAGCCGGATCTTCGTCCCCGACTGGGTGCCCGGCTTTATGGTTAATAGCACGCGTCCATACAGCGTATCGGCAGGCACCTCGCCGCCGAACACAGCCATCGTAAAGGGCACGGAAACCGTCGTGTAAACATCCAGCCCGTCTCTTTGGTACCCCGGCTTCTCCTTTACGCACACCTTGAGCATCAGGCTTCCCGGCGCGCCGCCTCCAATCCCCGGCATTCCTTTTCCTTTTAACCGCAAGGTCTTCCCGTCCTCAATCCCCGCAGGAATCGTGACCTCCAGGGACTGACGCTTTCCGTCTGCCCCCTGGAAGGAGATCCGTTTTTTGCAGCCAAAGGCAGCTTCTTCAAAGCTCACCTCCACCTGCGCCGCCAGGTCATCTCCGTCCTGTGCAAAGGAACCGCCGTCAAAGCCGAAGCCGTTTCCGTAAAAATGCCGGCTGCCGGAATCCCCGAAGCCGCCGTAGAAGCTGCTGCCGAAGGAACCGCCGCGGGCACCCGTTTTCCCGAAGCCGCCGCCAAAAATATGGTTCAGGATGTCTTCCATGTCCTGACCGTTCCCGTCGAAGTGGAACTCCGTATAGCCGCCCGGGCCGCCGTAGGCGTTTCCTGCACTGTCGCCGGCCGCCGCACCTGTTCCGTCAAAGGCGGCATGGCCGAACCTGTCATAAAGCTTCCTCTTTTCCTCGTCGCTTAAAACATCATAGGCTTCCGTCGCTTCCTTAAAGCGTTCCTCCGCCCGGGCGTCCCCTTTGTTGGAGTCCGGATGGTATTTTTTCGCCAGCTTCCTGTATGCTTTTTTAATCTCCGCCGCGCCGGCATCCCTGCTGACGCCGAGAACCTCGTAATAATCTCTCTTTGCTGCCATCACAGTCACCCTCTTTTATTTCCATAAGCCGCAGGCATTCCTGCGGCCGGATACAAGAATATATCTATTTTATTTGTTCTATATTATATATAACATATAGTAATGTTCTTGTCAAGCCCGAGAATCCTTCTTCGCCTTCTTGACCGGAATTCCGTTCAAATACTATAATAAATGGAAATAACAGGGATTTGTGAGGGATGTGACATGGAATTTCAGGATGTGACCGACGATTTGATTACACTGTGCCGGACTGTCCTCGGGACAGCGCTCACCGGTGTCTATCTCCACGGCTCCATGGCCATGGGCTGTTTTCACGCGGGACAAAGCGATCTGGATCTTCTGGCCGTCACAGAGACTTCCCTCTCTGACAGTCAGAAGCGCCGTCTCATGGAGGAAATTGTGGCCTTAAACGGCCGCGGCCCGGCAAAGGGGCTGGAAATCAGCTTTTTAAAACGGGAATTCTGCCTTCCCTTCGTCTATCCGACGCCCTTTGAGCTCCATTTTTCCCCAATGCACCTGTCATGGTTCCAAAGGGATCCGGAGGACTATATCCGCAGGATGAACGGCACAGACAGGGACCTGGCGGCTCACGTCATGATTTTGAACCACTTTGGGCTTGCTTTATACGGCGCGGAAATTGCCGGTGTTTTCGGCCAGGTTCCAAAGGAGGCCTATCTCGACAGCATCTGGCATGACATCCAGACGGCCAGGGAAGACGTGCTGCGGGAGCCCGTCTACGTGATTTTAAATCTCTGCCGGGTATCGGCGTATCTTTCGGAAGGCCTGGTGCTCTCCAAGGAGGCCGGCGGCCGGTGGGGCCTTTCCCATCTTCCGCAGGCCTATGCCCCGCTGATTTTTCAGGCACTTTCCCGGTACGGCTCACAAACGCCCGTCCCCATCGACATGGAGACGGCTCAGATTTTCGCCGATGCCATGCTCAGGGAAATTTCCGCCTGCCTCTAGGCATTTTTCGTGTACAGGTACACGCCCGCCAGGACAATGATGCCGCCTGCAAGCTGGAGCATGCCGGGCATCTCCGCAAAAATCACAAATGCCGCTGCCGCCGCAAACACCGGCTCCGCAAGCTTCACCGTGCTCACATAAGTCGGGGACAGGTATTTGAGGCTCCAGCTGAAGATGCTGTGGCCGAGGAGCGTACAGAAAACGGCCAGACAGAGGCTCATGAGCCAGTCCATCGGCCCGTAGCCAAGCACTGGCGTCCCGGTGAGGATGTCGATGACAAGCAGTGTGAAAAAGCTGGCCCAGTAGAGGACGTATGTATAGACCGTCGTGCTCATATGCCCCCGCTGCCTGACGCCGATTAACGTATAGAGGGCAGAAAACCCGGCGGCCGCCAGCGCCATCAGATCTCCGGCCAGGGCATGTTCCCCGGCACTCCCGCCGCCGTCCGCCATGGCGATGACGACGCTCCCGAAGACAGCCACGGCGATGGCAGCCGTCTCGATGCCCCGGATCCTGCGGCCAAAAAAGATCAGATAACCGAAGGCCGCAAACACCACCTCCGTACAGACTAACACCGTGGAGCTGGCAACCGACGTGAGCCGCAGAGACTCGAACCAGACGAAAAAATGCAGCGCCAGAAAGACGCCGGCCAGGGCGCACCAGCCTAGCTCTCCCGCTTTTAAGGACAAAAGTTCCCGCCTGTGCCTTAAAAAGACAGCAGGCGTCAGAAGAAGGACTGTCCAGCCGAGCCGGTAGGTGGCCGTGACGCAGCTCGGCGCCGTCATGAATTTAAAAAAGATGGAAGACATGGAGGCGCAGAACACGCCTGCCGCAAGAATAAACTTCGCAGACTGGTTCATGCCTCTTTCTGAATGCTGTTCCATGGTTTCCTTTCCGCCGCCGGAAAACTCCGGCGCTTTTCTTTGGTTTTTCTCCATTTTAAGTTTCCCAAAACGCCGTGTCAATCTTTTTCCCAGTATAGATCCACCAGATCCTCAATGAGAATGTAGCCGATGGGCCCCAAAAGAAAGCCTACGAGGCCGAAAAGCTTAAGCCCCACATACATGGATGCCAGCGTTTCAAGGGCCGAAAGCCCCACCTTCCCGCCCATGATTTTTGCCTCCAAAAACTGCCGGAGCAGGTAACAGACCGCGTAAAGCACGAGAAGCACAGTCCCCTGCCACCATGCTTTTTCTGCAAACAGCACAATTCCCCAGGGAATCAGCACGGCGCCGGCGCCAAGAACCGGAAGCGCGTCCACAAGCCCAATGCCGATGCCGAACAAAATCGCATAAGGGCTGCCGATCAGAAACAGCGCCAGAATGCAGAGAATGGACGTCAGCACCAAAATGATGAACTGCGTTTTCAGCCATGCATTGCCCACCGTCACAAGCCGCCGCCCCATCAGCGAAAACTCCCGATGGAAGGTGGAGCGGCTCTTTTTCTCCCTCAGATCGTCCATCTCCTGAAGGCAGAGCAGGGCCGCCACAAAAAAGATCACAAGAAAGACCAGGGCTTCCGCCGCCTTCTTTAAAATCGCCATGGAGTTCGTCATGAGAAGCGGCATTGTGGACTGCCTGGCCGCCTCCTTTAAACTCCCGACCATGTCCCCGGCAAAGCCCACAAGGCGGCCTTCCTTCAGGCCAAGAGCCTCCTCCGCCCGAAGACAGATGCCCGTGAGCCACTCATCCAGCCAGAGAAGCCAGTCCGGGAACCGCTCAAAGAACAGACGCATTTCAGAAAAGAGCTGTTTTCCGCCGAGATAAAGCCCCCAGAACAAAAGCGCCGAAAAAAGCAAAAGCTCGGCCCCGCCGATGAGCCAGACTGGGAGCCGGCGCTCTTTTCCAAGGAACCGGAAACAGAAACGCGTCTCGATGAACCGCACCGACGGCCGCATCCACAAAGCCGCCGCATAAGCCAGCAAAAAGGGAATTACGAGGGGCAGGAGGTATCGGAACCCTCCGTAGACCGCGCCCGTAATTCCCATTATCAATAAAATTTTCTTCAGTTTTTTGACTGGTTTCACCATGGACTCACCTGTTTTTTGATTTGTACTTCCTTTGTACAAACCTTAGTATGAGCCGATCCGGCAGGTTTATTCGCCGTGGAAAAATTTTTCAAAGGCGCCGCCGGAAGGCGTCATGGAAAATTCCATCTCCTTTCCCGTCTTTGGGTGAGGGAAGGAAAGCTTCGACGCGCAGAGGGCAAGCGGAGTGCCCACCGGAAAATCCCTTTCCGGCCCGCCGTACTTTCTGTCCCCGTAAATCGGAAGGCCGTGGGACGATAACTGCACCCGGATCTGGTGGTGCCGCCCCGTCATCAGCCGGATCTCAAGAAGACTCAAAATCTGTCCGGCTTCCTCCCTCGTATCCACGAGCCGGTAGGACAGCTCGGCCCGTTTTCCACCGGTTTTCCCCTTATCCACAACATGTGAATAATTTCCATCCACCGTTTTTTCCAGGTAATCCACAAAGTTATCCACAGTATTCACAGGTTTTCCACATACGACAGCCGTATATGTTTTCTTCATTTTTCCGTTTTGAAGGGCGTTGCTCAGCCTGGCTGCGGCATTTTTCGTCCTTCCGTAGACCATGATGCCGGAAACCGGCTTGTCCAGCCTGTGGATAACTCCGATATACGGCTCTTTCCCCGGTGTGCATAACTTGTTTACAACAAGGTACCGCTTCAGGCGGCTCACCATGTCCGGCTCGAACCGCCTGGCGGCCTGGGATTCGATGCCCGCCGGCTTGACGGCCACGAGAATATCACTGTCTGCATATAAAATTTCTTCCATGAGTTCCTCCTTTGTCTTCCCGGAAAAACGCTTGCATATTTTTCTTCAAAGTGGTATAGTATATAAAAACAATACATATAGTTTTTAAAACTACATGTCGCAGTAATAAACATCTCAAGAATGGAGGGAGTGTCTATGAAACTGAAAATCAAAGATCCCGGCAGCGCGCTCACTCATTTTATCGCCATGATTTCTGCCATCATCGCAACGGCGCCCCTGCTTTTAAGAGCCGCAGACGCGCCAGGGCATCTCCATGTGGCGGCCCTCGCTGTTTTTATCGTCAGCATGATCCTGCTTTACGCGGCCAGCACGGCTTACCATACCTTCGATATTTCCGAAAAGGTCAACAAGCTCTTAAAAAAGATTGACCACATGATGATCTTTGTCCTGATCGCGGGCACCTACACGCCGGTCTGCCTGATTGTCCTCGGAAACCAGGCCGGGTACCGGCTTCTGGCCCTTGTCTGGGGCATTGCCGTCTCCGGCATCATCATCAATGCCCTGTGGATCAACTGCCCAAAGTGGTTTTCCTCGCTCATCTACATCGCTATGGGCTGGGTCTGCATCACGGCAATCAGCGAGATCGTCTCCGCCCTGCCTGCGGCGGCCTTCGGATGGCTCCTCGCCGGCGGCATCATTTACACCATCGGCGGCATTATCTATGCGTTAAAGCTTCCGATCTTCAACGCAAAGCACAGGTTTTTCGGCTCCCATGAGATTTTCCATCTGTTCGTCATGGGCGGGAGCTTCTGCCATTATGTGATGATGTTCGGGTTTGTGGCCGCATAGATCCGGATTATGTAAACGGTAACGGCACGTGTTTCGGATACCATTACCGTCCCGGGAGACCATGGATTCCCGGATCTATATAAAGCATCGGCCGGATGCGGACTTTCGTTTTGCTGACCGGCTTATACTCTATTATATGGTATTCTCCCCGATTTGCAACCTGGCATCCGGCCATATTTTTCCAAATAGGAAATAGGCCGGCGCCAGGTTTTTCTTTTGCAGCGCAAAAATCTCCGGGAGCCTGTGGGATTTCGCAGGTTCCCGGAGATTTTTATGGCTGTTCCCGGATTTCTTTGATTAAAATCAACTTATCTCCCGGATGGATCAGGCTGTCGGTCAGGTCATTGGCGGCCATGATCGCGTCTACGCTTGTGTGGAATTTCCTGGCAATCTTCCAGAGGGAGTCGCCGGGCTGCACGATGTAGCCGACGATGCCCGGCATTTTTTTAAGCTTTTCCATGTCTAACGGCTCTTCCCGGACGCCTAAAATCACCTGGGCGCAGACCGGCTGGAGGACAAGGGTGTCAATGACGACGGAGGCCTTGATTTCCACGCTGTCGCCGCCAAGCATGACGGCCGTAAGCTGTTCTAAGCCGGGTTCCAGCTGGTAGATGCTGTCTTCGGTGATGCCCGGCACCTCGGCCATGGCGTGAAACGGCACCATGGTTACGGAGGCGCCCACCGGCGAGCTGTCGTCGGCCGTCAGGTAGAGAAGGCGCACTTCCAGGACGCCGTCGATATGGATGCCGCCGTCATGAATCTGTACGTCGTCAATTTTCACATCGCCGTCGCTGTGGCAGATCTGCAAAATCCGCTGGCCGTTTTCCAGGCTCACCTTCTCCTGGATCCTGTTTTTTAACGTATTCCTGGCGGCGATCTGGTCGAAGCAGGCCTCGCCGGTCTCCGGCACCACCTCTCTGTCGAGGGCATAGAGATCGTTTAAAATCTCCGCCTGTTCTTCCTCGTAAAGCCGGATGTCAAGCTCCATGACGGCGTCCACGGAAATTTCCCGCATTTCCCCGTCGGCGTCGGGATTCACTTCCATGTCTTTATGTATGAGCCGCACGGTGATAAACGGGATCATCCCCTCCACGGACTCCTCTAACTCCACTTCTCCGGAAAACGGGATGGTCTCCTCTAAGCACTGAATCTGGGCCTGGGCGCCTTCGCCGGCGTAGATGGCGAATACCATTAACTCCCCGTCGATATGGATTTTCCCGTCTAACGGCTTCGTGTTCACGCCCCGCAGGCGGAGATCCTGCCAGAGCAGCGTGTCGATGTCCGGCTTGTTTCCCGAAAGCGTCAGCACTTCTTTCACGCGGAAGGTGTCCTTCCGCCTCACGGCAATGGCCGCCACCGTGATGGTTTTCTTTAAAATTTCCACATTCCCGTCGAATTCCGCATCCACGGCCGCTTCGGCGTCGTAGAGCGTCTCCGCCTGGATTTTCAGGGTCACAAGAGCCTTGACGCTTAATTTTCTCGAGTTGATCAGGCCGATGTTTAAGTCGTCCAATTCCCATCCGGCCTGGAGAAAGTCCTGCTCCTTAAGCCCCGGCACATTGACATTTTCCTCAAAGGGAAGTGTCCCGGCCAAGGTCATGAGGCCGCCGTCCGGCTTCCGGTAGAGAACGCGGAAATTCAGCTTTCCCCTGACGGCCACCTTCTCGCCGAGATTTTTTGCTGATTCTATCTGAATTTCGCCGCTGTCCAAAATCAGCTCCTCCACATCGTCCATGGAATCCGGCACGTTGAAATCGTCGTCCAGGGTGATCTGGGACGTGACATTCCCGCGCCGCCTGTTCATATGGATATGCTTTTTCACAAGTTCCATCATAAAAAACGCCACCAAACCTTTCCAAAGCTGCTGCTTTTACGAAAGTTTATGACGGCGTCCTTTTAAATATGACGGGCATGGCATTTTGTCCTGATTCTTTAGGGCCTCCTCGGGCAGGCACGCCATCGGTCTCCCGGTTTTATCCGGTTTCCTAGTATTCCTCCAGGAAATTGTGGCGCTCCCCGTGCTTTACATAGCCGATGCAGGCGTCCAGATTGACGTTTTCCACGCTTTTAAAGATGTTGGTCTCGATGTACGGATTGGTCTTCCGGAAGCCGGCGATTAACTTTTTCATCTCCTGGCGCTTGGATTTTTCCTCTTCGTTTTCCCTGGCGGCCGCCTCGGTGAACCGGCAGGCGCACTGGAGGAACCGCAGATGGTTGTAGTCCTTCCAGGCCAGGATGTCGGCCTCCTTCACGAGATACAGCGGGCGGATTAACTCCATGCCCTCGAAATTCGTGCTGTGGAGCTTTGGCATCATGGTGTTGACCTGGGCGCCGTAGAGCATGCTCATGAGAATCGTCTCGATGACATCGTCAAAATGATGGCCCAGGGCGATCTTGTTGCAGCCGAGCTTTTTCGCATTGGAATACAGGTAGCCGCGGCGCATCCTGGCACAGAGATAGCATGGTGAATCGTCCACATCCACCACCACGTCGAAGATTTCCGACTGGAAAATATGGATTGGGATTCCCAGGGTTTTTGCGTTTTCCTCGATCAGCGCCCTGTTTTCCGGCGCATAGCCGGGATCCATCACAAGGAATTTTAAGCCGAATTCCATTTTCCCGTGGCGCAGGATCTCCTGCATGCATTTTGCAAGCAGCATCGAGTCCTTTCCGCCGGAAATGCAGACAGCAATGTTGTCGCCTTCCTTTATCATGTCATAATCGTTGAGCGCCCGCACGAACGGCCGCCAGATTTCCTTCCGGAACCGCTTGATGATGCTGCGCTCGATGTCCCTTGTCCTCTGAAGGGCGTCTTCTCTTCCTGAAGCTTCCATGTAATCTCCTTTGCTCTCCTGCCGGTATGGCACCGCCGGGCTGTCCCGGTTAAGCCAGAAAACAGCCCGGCGGCTTTTCCTTCCTTTAAGCTTTCGCTATTCTACCAGAAAACCTGGCGCAAGTAAATACCTGTTTTTTACCGGAACACCACCGGCTCTTCCATGAACTGCGTCTTTACCACGAGTACCGGGTAGGACATGTCCGCGCCGGAGGCCTCGTCTTTTTCCGGCCCGATGAGCTCTGTCCGGATCACGATGGAATTTTCCGTCACATACAGCTCTTTCACGGCAACGCTGAAGCCGCCGCCTTTCTGCGGCCCTTCGCCAACTACGATGTACATGTCGCTTCCGTCGGCGTATGTAAGCTTGAACGGTTTTTCCCGCTTCTGGGCGATGATGTCGGCAAGCTCTGCCGGAATTTCATTTTCGCCGATTACCGTAAAATCCAGATCGCGGATTTTTTCGTCTGCATTGTTCTCCGACCGGCAGCCGGTAAAGCCGATGCAGACGGCCGCCAGGATCGCCACAATGCCAAAGGCCGCTGTCGCCCTTCTTCCCGGCTTTTTCCATTTTAAGTTCCACTTTCCAAACATAAAAATAAAAGGCTCCCAATTTTACTTGCTACATTTTATTGGGAAACCTTTTATTTTATTCCGGTGAGTGGCGGGGCAGGCCGGCACGCCTGTCTGGTTCGCCTAGTCGTTATCCGGCAAAAGCTTGATGGTTACGAGGATCCGCCTTATAAACTGCCCTTCCTCTAAATGGATGTCGTCTTCATGGCTGGCAAAGGGAAGGTCGCACTCTTCCTCCTCCAGCTCCACCATAATCCAGTTATAGGCCGCCTCCCTGGCGTTTTCGATGGCGTCCTCCAGATCCGGCCCGTCCACCTCGCAGCATTCCAGATCCGGGAAAGCGGCGTGGTAGCCTTTGTCGTCTTTGTGCGGGGTGAAGACCGCAGGGTATATGAATGTCATGGTAAAAGCTCCTTGTCTGTTTTGTTTTTCTTCTTATTATAGTGGGGGGAGGGGGATCTGTCAAATGGGAGATGTATCGGGGCGGGATTTGAAAAATCCGCCGTCCCGGCCTGCAAACACTCTTGCGGCCCATGAAGGGAACGGCGGATTTTTGTTTACGGTTTTGTTGTGCTGCATGCCTGGAGCTGGTGCTGGTACTTCTCCTTCGTCGCCAGGCCGCCGCGGATATGGCGCTCGGCCTTGTTGATGTCCAAAACGACGCGGGCCTCGGCGGCGAGGGTCGGGTTGATGTGGATGAGGCGGTCGGTGACGTCCTTATGTACCGTACTCTTAGATATCCCAAACTTCTTCGCCGTCTGCCGCACCGTCGCATTCTCATCAATAATATAATTGGCAATCTGGATTGCCCGCTCTTCGATATATTCTTTCATGGGTCATCCCTGAAATCGTTTTTTACATCATATTAGCAGGTACGGCAAATTATGCAGGCCTTTCCCGTTTTTTGGAAGCCGCCGCTTCACCCAAAAATCATAAGAAAAGCTAAAGATCCGTATAAATTTTTCTAATGATCCGCCAATCGTTTGTAAGATTTTCTAAAAACTGCTATAATATAGAAAAACTTCTACATCAGCACAGAAAACGGAGGGGAACTATGGATTTGCGGGAACAGAAATATGTATGCACCCTGGCGGAATGCGGCAGCCTGACAAAGGCGGCGGAACGGCTCTTCATCTCTCAGCCGGCCTTAAGCATCTACATCACAAACCTGGAGAAAAATCTCGGCCTCCCCCTGTTTGAGCGGAAGGGGAAACGGTTCGTGCTGACCTTTGCCGGGGAATGCTATGTGAAAAAGGCCGCCCAGATGTTAAAGCTGGAACAGGAATTCAACAGCGAAATCTACGACATCGCCTGCAAAACTGCCGGCCGCCTGCGGCTCGGCATCTCCCAGCGCCGCGGTTCCTGGTTTCTCCCGCCTGTCATTGCCGAGTACGAGGAAAAATGGCCCCAGGTGGACCTGGTGATCCGCGAGGGGAACCTGACGGTCATCAACGAGATGCTGAAAAAAGGCGAGCTGGACATGATTATTCTCAATAAAAGCGACGTGACCGGGAATATGGAGACGGAAATCCTGTTTGAGGAAGAATTCCTGATGGCCGTCCCTGTCCGCCATCCCATCAACGAGATGGCCGAGTACGTCCCCGGAGAAAAATACCGCAAGCTGAGCCCGGAACACCTAAACGGCCAGACGCTGATCCTGCACACGCCCATGCAGAGCAGCCGCCATGTGGAAGACGTTATTTTAAAACGCCACCATGTGACGCCGGGACGCATCCGCATCTTCCGCAGCATGGAAACTGCTCTCCAGATGGCGGCCGAAGGCCTCGGCATCAGCTTCATCCGCGAAGGCTACGCCGTCAACCTCAAATATAAAAAGCCTGTCAATTTTTACATCATGGATACGGAAAACCACAAAAGAGCCGTTGTCGCGGCCTACAAAAAGGGCATGGAGCTGCCCGATTACATGCAGGGCATGGTGGACATTTTAAAAAGCCACGGCGAGCGTTTCCTGACAGCTTAACGGCTTCATGCAAACCTTCCATAAAAAACCTAAAACCATAAATTAAATTTTACATATTGTACAAGCACCGCCGTCTTCTGGTATAGTTGCCCTATCAACGAACGGAGGTGCTTTTTTATGTCGAAAGAAGCAATGTTTCAGGAGATAGACAGCATGCGCGACGAGCTTGCGGCCATGGCCGACGATATTTTCGATCATCCGGAAACCGGCCTTGAGGAATTCCACGCCGCCGCTGTCCTCACCGGCTGGCTGGAAAAAGAAGGCTTTTTCGTAGAACGCGGCGTGGCAGGCATCGAGACGGCGTTCCGCGCCGTTTACCATCACGGCGAGGGCGGCCCCAACATCGGCCTGCTCTGCGAGTACGATGCGCTGCCTGGAATCGGCCATGCCTGCGGCCACCATATGCAGGGCCCCAGCATCCTGGCCGCCGCCAAGGCTTTAAAAGATGCAAAAACCGATAAACCCTATACGGTTACCGTCTACGGTACGCCGGCCGAAGAGAGCGTCAGCGGAAAAATCATGATGATCCAGAGGGGCTGCGATTTTACGGAATTGGACGCGGCCTTCATGATGCACGGCGGCCCGGCCACCCAGGTGGACGTAAAGTCCCTGGCAAACACCAAATATAAAATCATCTTCCGCGGCACAAGCTCCCACGCGGCCATCAAGCCGGAAAAAGGAAGGAGCGCCTTAGACGGCCTGATCCTCGCGTTCCAGGGCATTGAATTTTTGCGTGAGCATGTAAATTCCGACGTAAAAATGCATTACACTGTCGTAAACTGCGGCGGGACGCCGGCCAACGTGGTTCCGGCATACGCGGAGGCCAGCGCCTATGTGCGCTCCTACAACCGCGCCTATCTCGACAACGTCTGCGAGCGGTTTGAAAAGGTCTTAAAGGGCGCCGCCATGATGACGGAAACCGAGGTGGAGATCATCCGCGAAAAGGAAGTGGACAATAAAATCCCGGTTCTCTCTTTAAATGACATTGTCATGGAACAGGCGAAGGCAGTGAACGCCCCGAGACTCCGTCCGGCCAGGGAAAAAACCGGCTCCACGGATTTCGGAAACGTCATGCGGCGTGTTCCCGGCACCTGCGCCCGCATCGCCTTCGTTCCCGAAGGGGCCGCGGCCCACTCTCAGGAATACATCGAGGCGGGAAAGACGAAGGAAGCCCATGACGCCGTAATCTTTGGCGCAAAAATCATCGCCGGCTCCGCCTGGGAGCTCATTGAAAAACCGGAGCTTTTAGCAAAAGTAAAAGAAGAATTCCGCTGCAACCTGGAAAAGGAAAACAGCGAAGCAAAATAAATCATACGAGGGGGATTCTCATGGAAGCAGCAAAGAAGAAAAAAGCCTTTAAAATGCCGCACGGCTACGTCGTGATCTTCATGATCTTAATTTTTGTATCCATCATGACGTATGTGATCCCTGCCGGACAGTATGACCGGATCGAAAACGAGGCCGGCCAGGAAGTCGTCGTGGCAGATTCGTTCCATTACATCGAAAAAACGCCCGTTCCCTTCTGGGAAATACCAAATTACATCATGACTTCCTTTACGGAACAGGCTGACATCATTTTCGGTGTCCTGATCGTCGGCGCCGGCCTGGAGGTTCTCTTATCCACCGGCATGTTCCACGCCTTCTGCAACCGTCTGTCAAAGGCCTGCCGCGGGAAGGAAAAATTCTTTATCCCGTTATTCGTCCTTTTGTTTGCCAGCATCGGCATCACCCAGTCGACGAATAAATTCATCGGCTTTACGCCCATCGGCGTCATGCTGGCGGCCACGCTGGGATACGATGCCATCGTCGGTGTTTCCATCGTCATGCTGGGCATCGGAATCGGCTTCTCCTCCGGCATCTTTGCCTCAACGACAGCCGTGGCCCAGGGGCTTGTGGGACTCCCCGCCTACTCGGGCATTTCCATGCGGATCGCGGCCTTTGTCATCCTCTACCTGATTACCACCGCCTACATCGTTCGCTACGGCGAAAAATGCAAAAAAGATCCCACAAAGAGCGCCATCTACGGCTGTCCGGATATCAAGACCTTTGACATGAGTGAGATGGACGCGGAAATTGAAAAGCGTCACTGGCTGGTTCTCGCCGTCTTCTTAGGCTCCTTTGCCGTCCTGATCTACGGCTGCCTGAAATTCGGCTGGACATTGACGCAAAACGCTATCGTCTTCATGTGGATGGGCATTTTAAGCGGCCTGGCCTACGGCTACAATCCCAGCAAAATCGCATCTGAGTTCGTAAAGGGCGCAAAGGGCATGATCTCTGCTGCCCTGATCGTCGGCCTCGGCGCCGCCTGTACCCTCATCATGGATCAGGCCAACATCCTGGACACCGTCGTCATGGGCATGGCGGCTTCCATGGACTACCTGCCGCATATTTTAAAGGCACCGGCCATGTTAATCATCAACATGATTGCCAGCGTATTCGTCACCTCGGGAACGGGACAGGCGGCCGTCGTCATGCCGATTCTGGCTCCTGTGGCCGACCTCTCCGACATCAGCCGCCAGATTCTTGTCCTCTCCTACCGTCTCGGAGACGGCATCTGCGGCTACGCACAGCCCCACGGCGGCTCCCTCATGCCGTTCATCGCGGCGGCTGCCATCCCCTACGACAGGTGGATGAAGTTCTTCGGAAAGCTCTGGGGACTCTGGATCCTGGCATGCGTCATCATCATGATGGTCTGCGTTGTCATTGGATATCAATAAAATTTCTGCTTTGACGGCACAGCTTCTTTAACAGGGCTGTGCCGTTTTTATGTCTGAACACAGAAGTCTTGCAGAGAGAAGGAACCTGTTGTATAATGGCGCTGTAATTTTTATCACATGCACCTGCCCTGCCGGGCAACGGCGGGCGCCAGAAATCAGAAAAGAAGGCTGAAAATTATGCTGGCTGGCATGAAAAAGCAAAAACAGCAGAAAACCAAAGCGGACATCCGGTGGGGATATCCCCTGATTACGACGGGCATCATGATTTTCTTTATTGTGGCGGCGTCTTTCGGCGTGACGAATTACATAAGCCGCATGGAAGAACAGAGAAGCTTTGACCGTCTCTATGAGGAGGCGGGGAACCTGGCGGATACCATTGAGATGTATGCGAAAAATGACCGGGAAGAGCTGGAAATGCTTTCGGCCGTGCTCTCACAGCACCAGGATTTTTCTTCTCCTGACCTTTGGAAGCTTTTGGACTCCTACACCAACATCGGTATGATGTCCCGCATCGAGCTGCTGCTGCCCGGCGACATTGTGCTCACAGAGGGCGGGAGACGCATAGAAGCCGGCGGACAGCTCTCTTTTGAGGAAGAAGCCGCGAAGGGGATCCATATCACGAACCGCGAAACCGACATTCTCGATAGCAGCACGTATGTCGTGAGGCATTATGTTCCTGTAAAACAGGACGGCCAGACTGTGGCCATGCTGTACGGCGTGATCCTGCCGGGTGAACTTCCGGAGGGGATCAATCTGAATGCTTACGGCGAAAAAGCAGCTCTGTATATCATAGACGGAAAGACCGGGGATTTCCTCATCGACACATGGCATCCCGGAGCCACCGGAAATATCTGGGCACTCGGCGAACGGGAAATGGCTCCCGGCTATAACGCGGACCAGCTCCGGCAGGGAGTGGCCAACGGGGAAAGCCGGTACGTCGTATTCGTATCAAAAACCATCGGGGAATATCTCTACTTTTATTATGAACCCATGGATATCAACGACTGGCGGATTGCGCTGTCCGTGCCTGAGAGCGTCGTATTTGAAAGCGCCAATGCCATCGAACAGATTCTCCGGATTTTCCTGGGGTTCGAGCTTTTATGCTTTGTCGTGTACCTGCTGTGGATGATGCGCTATGTCCGGAGCGTGACGAATGAAAAGCAGAAGCGGTTCGATACGCTGAACCATATCTATGACGTTGAGCAGCTTCTGTTTAATGCACATGAAAAAAGCGAAAACATCTATGCGGCTCTGGAAAAGCTCGGCGGCATCCTGCCTGCTGAAAAAATCAGTTTCTGGATCCTGAGCGAGGAAGAAGACGGCAAATGGTATTTCTGGGAAGACGGCAAACCGGCCGGGGAACGCAGGGCCGCCGACGGCCGTGAAACTGCCGGAAGGTTTCTGGAATTCTTTGCTGCCGGCAATGAGATGTATGAATCTTACAGGGAAAGCGAACTCAAAAAGCTGATTCCGGCAGGCGAACTGTCCGATATCAGAAATGTGATCGCCGTCCCCATCGAAGACGTGGGCGGAGGCATCTGCGGCATTCTGGCAGCCTGCAATACGAAAAAGGGCCATGAACCGGCAATGCTGCTTAAAAATATGCAGTTCAGCTTCGGCATGTTCTGCAAAAACCTGAAAAGCTACACGGAAATTCAAAAGCAGGGCGATCACGATGCCCTGACCGGGCTCTACAACAGGAACCGTTATGAAAGGGATCTCCCCGGCATCTTTGCACAACACAGAAGTTCTCTGGCCTGTGTGTACATTGACGCAAACGGCCTCCATGAAATGAACAATTCCCATGGACATGACAAGGGGGACGAGATGCTGCGTACCGTGGCCGAAGAGATCCGAAAACACTTCGATACGGAATATATTTACCGGACAGGCGGGGACGAGTTCGTTTTGTTTGTCCCGGATGCGGCAGAGGCGGATCTCGAAATGCGGAGTGAAGCACTGAATTCTGATCTGACAAAAGCCGATTATAATATCTCCGTGGGAATCCAGTGCGGACAGGATATCTCCTCCATGTCCCTTCTGATAAAGGGCGCAGAGCAGAAAATGTATGCGGAAAAGAAGAAATATTACGAAAAGCACGACCGGAGAAGGCGCTAGAAACTATAAGGGGCATCGATTCCAACGGAACCGATGCCTCGTTATTTACCAGGCCCCCATATGGATATGCCCGTCCGGCCGGCTGTCATACTGCTCCAAAATCCGCTCGTCTTCTTTGGGATAGCCGACTCCGATGAAGCAAGGGGTCATGTAGCCCTGCGGCACGCCGAGTTTTTCAAGGACAATGTTGTGTTCCTTGTTCAGGGGGATCCGCAGGGAGTAGCCGAGCCCTTCGTTGATGACGGCAAGCATGATATTCTCAGCCACGCACCATGCCGTCGTCAGCGGGTTCAGCTTGCTTACCCACTCGGCGTTGAGCCTGCTGCATCGGAACAGCGGGACAATCACGTACGGACAGTCCACTAACATCGTATATTGCCGCGGCATGGCGTAGGCGTACATTTCCTGGGCCAGGTTCAGCTTCCTGTTTTCGTACCGGCCCGTATCAAATTTTTCTGCAATGTATTTTGCATATCCAAAGGCATTTTCCTTTTCTTCCTTTGTATGGAGCACAATAAACTGCCAGTTCCGGTAGTGATCCCAGGACGGTGCCTTCATGCCTGCCCCGATGATTCTTTTTATCACGTCAAAGTCTACTTCCCTGTCCGTCCACTCCCGGCTGGTTCTTCTCTTATTTATGACCTCGTTAAATTCCATTCCTACTCCTCCGTTTCCTCATTTACCAGCTTGGCAAGGTTCTTTGTAAATGTCCGGGACAGATCGATTAACGTCTGCTGTTCCTCCGGCGTAAACATGGACATTGCCGTGTCCTCGGCCCATGTGATATGGCGGACGACCTTTTCGCAGTACCCGCGGCCGGCCTCTGTCATCCGGACAATTTTATTGCGCTTGTTTTCCGGCACTTCTGCGACCGTGACATAGTTTTCCGCCAGGAGATTCTTAATAATTAAGTTTACGGTTTGCTTGGACTGAAACGTTCTCCTGCATATTTCCGTCTGCGTCATCCCCTCCTCGGAATAAAAAAGGACATTCACCACCAGCAGCGTCTTCATTAACATGCCGTGGCGTTTCGCGTACTCGTCGTAAAGGGCAAACTGTTCATCCCTGAATTTACAGTACAGATATGCGTTCCTTCTGTCTTCCCTTGTCATGGCTCACCGTCCTTTTTTAGCTTTATAGTCAATTTATTGACTATAAACGTATTATATTGCCTTTCTCCCTGCTTGTCAAGAGATGAGGCGCCAAAAACGGCAGGAAAAAGGAGCCGGGGCAGTACGCCCCAGGCTCCCGAAAAATGACAGGCATGTGATGCAAACAGCCCCATGCCTGTTACGGCTCACCGGTATCCACAATTCTCGCCCCATCCGGCCCGACAAAATACCCGTCCGGCGTCACGGTGTTTTCATACATGGCGCCGCTCTCCGGGTCCAGATAATACTCCTTCCCGTCCACGGTGATCCAGCCGGTCTGCATATAGCCCTCTTCATCAAAATGGTACCACCTGCCGCCTTCCTTCAGCCACTCTCCGGCCGGATACGTCCCGTCGGCCCGAAGCCACCAGAACCGCACGCCGTCGGCCGCCTGCATCCACTGCCCGGCACATTCTCCGGCCACAGCTTCCATCGTCCCGTCCTCCTTAAGAGCGAGGGCATCCGAAGTCTGCCAGCCGCTCTTATTGTTGTTTTTCCGGCTCACCGACCGGATCAGGTAGCGGTACTCCCCGGGGTTCTCCATGTCCCCGGAAAAATCATAACTAGTACCATATATGGAACGTGTCTCTCCGATCCAGCTTCCGTGAAAGACGAGCTGGAGCTGGTAATACTTGGCTCCGGACACCTCGTTCCAGCAGGCCGTCCCCGGCCTATCGGCAGACCAGCCGGCTGCGGACGGCGCAGGCGCCGTCCCCGTATCGGCGTCCTCATCGAACAGCAGGCGGATGGTAAGAACCAGCGTAGAGCTGTCGTTTTCCCTCGATGCGCGCACAAATTCTGCCTTATCATACCGCGATTTTGCCCGTTCCGAAAGGCGCAGCTTAAAGCCCTTTGAGCCTGTCTCCGAAAAATAATATGCCTCGTCATCGTTTACGGAGAGGGTGATTTCCGCCTCCGGCGGGTTCGTGTTCCGAAAGCCCTCGCCGTCCTCATTTGTGACAAAGACGTCCTCAACCGTATAGAGGGCTGCATTTTCCCCGTCCGGCGTCACAAAAACTTCCCCGTTTTCTTCCTTTAAACCGGCTTCCGCGCCGATCACAAGGGAAACTTTCCCTACTGCCTCCCGCGTCCTGGCTGCGGCCGTCCCGCAAGAAAGCACGCCGAAAGCAGCCGCCATAAAAGCAGCGGAAATTCCCTTTTTCCAGCCTGTCATAAAACCACTTCCTTTCACGATACGTTCCTGCGGCCGCCGAATGCCTCCCCGGATCCGGCGCCTCCCGGGCCCATGCCGCCATGGACGGGAAGCTTCTCCTTCCAAAAATCTTTATCGGTTTTTAAAAATTTCCACAATGGCATTCCACATTTTCACAAGCACGTTCCACATCCTCTGAAGCGGGCTCACGTCAGCCGGCTCCGTCTCAGCGTCCAGAACCTCCTCGTCATCGTCCAGGCTGATTTCTTCTGTCCTCAGAATAATCTGGAGCGTATCCGGCTCCGCGTTTTCCGGAGAAGTGAACGACACCTTCGGGGCGTTGGGATCCATGTTCAAAAACAGGGTGTCGTCTTCTAAGTCTTCCCACTCCTCATCCAGCGTGTCCTTCATAGTGCGCCCGGCCGCGCGCATGGAGGAGGTGCTGTCCAAAAGCCCCAGGCTCTTATCGAGAAGCTCCATGCTACCGTATATGGTATCCCTGGCGGCCGCGTCAAAGTCATCGCTGCTGGCCCTTACCGTATTCTGAAGCGCCGAGAGCGCATCCACACTGGCTTTCAGGGCGTCTGCCGTCTGCTCCGTCAAAACCCGCGTATCGTCAAGCGCCGCCTGGAGATCGGGATAATACATGTCTAAAGAATCATTTAACGCCGTCAGATCCTCAATCACCATGTCCATCCCGTCCATGAGCTCCGCTGTGTACCTGGCCGAGTCGCCAGTGGCCTCCATCAGATGAGAAAGATCCGAAGTCAGGCTCTTCGATGAGGCGGAAATCTTTTCCAGATACCCCTTCCTCGCCATCAAAGCCTGCAAAAGCTCGTTCCCGTCCATGGTGACGCCGGGGATGGCCGCCGGCGCGTCAGACGGCGTGGCGATCTCCGCGTCCATGTAATAATCCTCAGAAATCTGGCCCAGGCTTCCGCTTAACGACCCAAGTCCCGTCACATAGGCCTGGGTGCTGGCCTCCAGGGCTGCATCCAGAGTAATCAGCTGTTCCATCAGGCTCGTGAGGCCAGGAAGCTCGCCGGAGATGTCCTCCGCGTCGCCCCGGATCCGTCTGAGCCCGGTATTTAACCGCCTTAAGGGATCCTGCATGTCGCCAAGGATGTCCACGATGCCGCCCATACTCTCATGCACCACCTCGGCCGAGTCCTTGGCCGTCTGGATGTGCGGGATCATGACCTCCATCTGGCCGGCGACCGCAGAAAACGCCGCTAACGCCTGGTCGTTTTCCGCCAGGATCCCGTCCTTTGCGCCGCTCCAGGTCTTCCTCGCCGCCTCCGCCGACTGAAGGCCGGAAATGAGCTGGTTCACACCGTCCCCCATGGCTTCCATGGATGCGGCCATCTGATCCATGCTGTCATAAAGCTCATCTCCTGCCTCTTTCCAGGTATCCTTGGCCTCCTTAAGATCCTTTACATGCTCCAGGTCGTTCACGGTTCCCGGCGCCATCGCCATGACGACGCCGATGGTCTCAAAGCAGTCCGTCCCGATCCGAACCGTGAAGTCGCCTTCCTCGCCAGGCAGGGCCGTGAACACCACAAACGTATTTTCCCCGATGTTCTGGGTCTGGGAGCCCTCGGCCTCCACGCTGTAACAGGACGTCCGGTCCACCGGCACGGCCGCAAGAAGCACCATGTTGTTCCGGTAATACTCGTCTGCCTTATCATTTGGCTCTGCCAGAATATGAATCTCCACAAGCCCCGACGCCCCGGCCAGGGTATCGCCGTCCGCCGGCACGCCGTTTAATTTATAGGAAACATCAAAAGTCCAGGGAAGCTCCGTCTTCTCCGCGTCCATGGCGGCTTCATAGTAAAACCGCTCTCCCGGCGCGCCGGAAAGCTTCCAGGTGACGCTCCCGTCCGCGAGCTCCGGCTCCGTGGCGTCCGACATGTTCGTCACCTTCTGATAATCGCCGTAGTCGGTAAATTCCGTCTTCCCGTTGGGACTTATGGCCTTCACCACGTTGACCTTCGTCGGCGTCCCATAATAGTCAAGATTTATGTAAACAGACTCCTCCACGCCGGCCTTGGCACCGGCGCCAAAGGCCGCCTGCGGTGCGGCAAAGATG
The DNA here is from genome assembly GCA_018223415.1 of Eubacteriaceae bacterium Marseille-Q4139. NCBI lineage: Bacteria > Bacillati > Bacillota > Clostridia > Eubacteriales > Eubacteriaceae > Eubacteriaceae bacterium Marseille-Q4139. The sequence goes on from JAGTTQ010000001.1 coordinate 842,083, forward strand.
TTCCCGGCCGCCGCAAGCACCGCGAGAAATGCCGCAGCCCCTCTTTTATATGGATGTCTCATGCTTTCACTCCTCCGTTTTCCTTTCGTTTGGCCTGCCTCGCCTTCGCGGCGGCCCGCCATTTCTTTTCGACGATCCAGCCGTCTGCCATGGCAAGAAGCGCCGGCAGGGCCGTCAGAACAAGAATCATGCTGAACAGGCCGCCGCGGCCGATCAGATGCCCCAGATCACCGATGGCCGCCGTCGTGGAAATAAAATGCACGATGTAGCCGGCCAGGGTGATGATGCTGCCGGAGGTGAGGATCGACGGGCAGGAACGGGCGATGGCCGTCATGCACGCCTCACTCTTTGTCATGGTGCGCCTTGCCTTCTGGTAGTTGTTCGTCAGCAGGATCGAGTAATCCACCGTAGCGCCCAACTGGATGCTGCTGACGATGATGTAACCCATGTACACCAGGCTGTCGCCGGTCAGATACGGGACGGCCATGTTGTAAAAGATCGCCACCTCAATGGGGATCATGACGACAACCGGGATGATGAGCGACCGGAAGCTGGCCATGACAACCAGGAATACGCCGGCCAGGGACAGCGCATTGACTTTTATATTGTCCGCCGTGATCGTGGTTTTGATGTCCTGGGTGGACGGCGTCTGGCCCACAAGGTAGCTGCCCTCGGGATAATAAGACTCGAGAATCCCGCGGATCTCATCGGTACACTGAAAGGCCAGATCGCTCTCCTCCTTCGTCCGGATGTAGATGAGCATCCGGCAGGCGTCCTCCGTGTGGAGCTGCTCTGTCATGGACTCCGGCAGGAATTCCTCCGGAACCCCGTCGGGGAGCGTGTTCGCCATGGACGTCACGCTTTTCACGTAAGGAAGCGCCTCGATATCCTCCGTAAGCGCTGCCTCCGTCACCGGCGACGTGTTGGGATAGAGCGCCAGCAGCATGTTGCTGCGGCCGAAAATCTCCGTAATCTCTTCGTTGCTCTCGTAAACGGCCGTCCCCTCGGCTGCGCCCACGGAACTGTTCCCATACAGATAATCGTTCATGCCCTGGGCCACATAGGCGAACGGCGTAAGCAGAAGCATCACCGCCAGCGTCACGTACCGCATATGGTACGCCCGCCGGCTGAATTTCTGAAACGGCGGCAGGAACGAACGGTGCCTCGTCGTATCGTTCCACTTCGCAAACTTTAAAATCATGGCCGGCATGAAAAAGACCACGGTCAAAAGGCTGAAAACAATCCCCTTTGCGAGCACCAGCCCAAGGTCAAAACCAATGGTAAATTTCATGAACACCAGCGCCAGAAAACCGACTACTGTCGTCAGGCTGCTGGCAAAAATCGAGTTGATGGCCTCTTCGATGGCTGTCACAATGGCTTCCTCGTCGGACACCCCGTTTTCCCGCTCTCTGGAAAAGGCATCCAACAGGAAAATCGCATAATCCATGGATGTGGCAAGCTGGAGAATAATCGCCACGTTATCTGTCATAAAGGAAATGGTTCCGATAAAAATATTCGTGCCCTTGTTTAAAAGGACGGCGACACCCATGACAAACAAAAACAAAATCGGCTCCGTCCAGGCCGATGTCGTGATGCAAAGTACCGTAAGAATCATGACGACGGCCACCACAAGAATCCGGCTCATTTCTTTCTCCATCGTTGACTCCAGAGACTTGTTCTGGACAGCCATGCCCGTAAAGCGGCCCTTCTCCCCGGTGATCTTCTCCATCTCGTCGATGGCCCGCGACGTCCTGTCGGAGTCGTCGGACTCCACAAATGTCACATCCATGACGGCACAGCCGTCCTTATAATAATCCCGGATTTCCTCCTCGTCGATGAAATCCTCACCGGAATAGATGTTGACGGCGCTGTCGCACCAGAGAACCTGATCGACGCCGTCCACGGCCTCCAGTTTATCCTTGTACTGCTTCGCCTCGTAAAGGCTCACGTCCTTAATCATGACCCGCGCCGTCCCGGGATAGCCGAATTCCTGCTCCATCACGTCAATCCCGATGCTGGATTCGGCGTCATCCGGCAAATACTCCGTCAGGTCATAATTCACATTCACGAAAAACATTGCCAGCAGGGAAAACAGGCAGCCGACTGCAAATACGCTCTCGATGAGGCCGCGCCTTCTTATAATCAATCTGGCAAGCCTGGCAGGAAACGCCATGCCTTCTGTGTCTTCCGCTTTCTGCCGCTTAAAAAATTTCTGTCCCATGTTTCTGCTCCTTGCCAAATTTTTTCTAACGCAGGAAGAGTATCAGAAACGCGTGCCGCCCGTCTGTCTCCTCATGGGCGATGCCCACACTCCTGTAATATTCCAGAGAGCGCAGCCGGTCTCCCCGGATCTCGTACCTGTCTTCCGTCTCCTTAAGGAGCCGTTCAAAGGCCTCGTCCGCCCCGTCGCAGGATTTTATGTAAACTTCCAGGCAGGTGGCATGCTTCCGGCCATAAACCGCGGCCAGATAGTCGCCTGCCGTCCCTTCGTCCGGAATCTTCCCGTCCGAATAACGGCTCTCCCTTGCCGCAGAAAGCCTATGGGCCGCCGCCCTGTTAAGCTCCATGTCCATCTCAAAGCCTGCGTACTTATCATACACGGGAAGATCCGTATCGAAGCCGTCCTCCCGCTCCGGGTATTCCTCAAAATACAGCTCCCGCTTCTTTTCATTCATCTCATCAAAAAGCGCCTGGGTCTCTTCGTCATAACAGCCGGCCGGGTACGCCCCGCCGCCGGTGTTATCCTGCCATCGGGCAGATTTCAGTGCCCCGTTTTCGGTAAATTCATAGACGGCGTTATCAAGGAACAGATCTTCTTTATTGACAGAGCCGTCTTCAAAAAAGTAGTACCAGTCCCCGTCGATTTCCCGAAACCCGCTTTCCGTGGGGCTTTCTGCCGCCATGGCTGAGAGGCCAGGCTCACCGCCAAAGAAAATAAAAAATACGGCCATCGTCACGGCGGCCGCTGCCGTTTTCATGATCTTCATGCTGTCTCATCCTCGTCCTTTTGTTCTCTCTTCCTTGCTTGCAATATTATCCTATTTTATGATACAATACTCAAGAATCACTTTTTTTGAATTGACCCAAATGCGACACTTTTCAGAAAGTGTCCATTTTAAGACAGTTAAGAAAGGCCTGTTATGAATCAGACAACATCGAAAACCAGCGTCTCCGCACGCCGGACATATCTTCTCTTAAGCCGCACCCTGTTTGGGCTCATGGCCGATTCGCCCTTTGAGCGGATCACCCTGACGGATATCTGCAATGCCTCCCTGGTGCCGCGTTCCACCTTTTACCGATATTTTGAAGACAAGTATGACCTGCTCCACTGCTGCCTCCGCGGCCTCGTCGACGAGGTAGGGCTCACAGAAGACGTCATCTGCTTCAAAAACCGGGAATCCATCCGCGATTTCCTCATGGTTTTAATCCGTCACATCAACGAAAACATGAAACAGTACCGGAAAATCTACGGGGCGAACCAGGACGGGGAGCTGATGAAAATTCTCCAGAATGGCCTGCGCCAGATCCTCACAGAAAAGCTGGAGGAAGCCGAAGAAAAGGGATACCGCTCCAAAATCCCGCATCCGATCTTTGCCTCCCTGCTGGCGGATTTCTACTTCGGGATTATCAAATGCTACCTGGAGATGGCCGATCAATATGATACGGAGACTTTTATTGAGAATGTATGCCTGTTTTCCGAGCGGGATTTTTTTGAGACGGAAGGCGGCCGTTAGCACCTTCTGCTGTTTGTCAGCATTTTTGCGGCCTCACGAAAAGGTTTCTGAGATTTGATTGCATTTTTCCTTCAAAAAGACTATAATGATGGTAACAAGAAACGCTTTTTACATAAACGAGGAGGAGATTCCCATGAAGCTTTTAATTTATGGAATGGATGCCTGCATCAATTGCAGGGAAGCAAAAGATTTTCTGAATGAGCATGAAATTCCCTTCATGTATTTTGATATCACCGAAACCACAGGAAATATGAAAAAGTTCTTAAAGCTCAGAGACCACGACGACCTGTTCGCCGGGGTGCGCGAAGCCGGAAAGATCGGAATCCCCTGCTTTAAGCTGGAGGACGGCACCATGACCCTTGATATGAACGTCGTTCTCGAAAAGCTGGGCCGGACGGATCTCCATTACAGGGAAGCTCAGTGCTAAATAGAATCGGGCAGGCAGAACTGGAAATTCCAGAATCTGCCTGCCCGTTTTTCTGTCTTTCGGTCAGTCAAAGAAAACAGCCTCTCTCTTCGGGTTCGCTTCCTCCCGCCGGATGGCCTCGTCCAGATGGGATAACATCTTTTCCCGGTCTTCGGGAAGCCGCCCGCGCGTCCGAACCTCAATCACATCGTGAAAGCCGTCGTACATCTTGATGGGAACAGAAATTTTCTCCATGAGGCGCCGTTCCTCCAAAAGGCTTTCCAGTTCCAAAGCCGGAACAAAGCTTCCGTCCTCGATCTCCTTAAAAAGCGGCGCCCGCCGGTGGATGAACATAGTCGTGTTGATGATCCGCTCCGGCCCTGTCCGATTGATGAACTCCGCTGTTTTTTCCGCGTTTTCAAGGCCGCGGCCGGCTCCCGCCGTCCCGAGCATCAAATGGGCGCCGTAGGCGATGCCCGCCTCCTTAAGCCTTGCCGTCTGCTCGTAGGCGGCCCGCAGGCCGTGATCCTTTTTAAGGTGCAGAAGGACGTCCTCCAGCCCGCTTTCAATCCCCACATAGACGATGTCCAGACCATTTTCCCTGAGACGTTTCAGTTCTTCCCCGCTTTTTTTACTCACATCCGTGACCGTGGCATCCATGCCGATGGACGTACAGTCCGGGAAATACTGATGGATCAGCCTTAAAATCTCACACAGGTGCTCAAACGGAAGCTGGCACGCGTTCCCGTCTCCCAAAAACACCCGCTTCGGCGATCCGTTTAGCGCCCGCACGCGCCCCAGCTCCGCCTCCACCTGGGCAAGGGGCAGGACACGGAAATTCAGGTGCTTGAAAAGTGTACAGAAGGTACACTGGTTATAAGAACATCCGACTGTCACCGGCAGCATGAACGAGGCCCGTTCCATGGGCGGGCGGCAGATTTGACCTTCGTATTGCATGAGACGCTCCTTTCTATTTTCTTCCTTTTCTGTCCGTTTCCATTAAAAACTCATAATCCGTATAACGGATCAGCACGTCTCTGCTTTCTCCGTCCTCTCCCTGGCACCGTACAGAAACAACGTCATTAACTTCTTTTAAACGGCTGCACATCTCCTCACAGCAGCCGCTGCTGAAAACAACATTTGCAAGTTGCTGGAATGGCTCGATCCTGTCACCCTTATGGACGTTAATCTCAAGCAGAACCCCTGGAATATCTGACAGCTTGTCAAAGCCGGAGACTTCCGTAACTGTTCCCCCGCAATCTGACCAGAGAACATACGAACAGGCCGGCTTTTCAAATGGAACTCTCAAAGGCACCGGAAGCTCCTCTTTCGTATGGCGTATCCCCAGAGAACAGTCCAGCAGCCAGTCGACAGCGTCAAAGCCGCAGGCCTCATAAAACGGTATATATCCGGAGTCTCCTGGCAGGCGGTATCCCATTTCAATGGCATAAAAGGTTCCTGCTTCGTCCATCATAAACTGGATCCAGCCAAACCCCTCCCGACACCCGATATGCTTTAACATTTCCGCAGCCTTCCGATCCGTCGTTTCGATATATCTGGCTAAGTCGCTGACAACCGATGTATTGATCGAATAACAGAAGCTTGGCTTCCCGGGCTGAAAATAAGCTGCGGAAAGCGAAACAAGGGAGCACTCCCCCTCAGCCATTGCATAGTACGCAAGAAACTCTTTCCCCTGTATCTTTTTCTCTACAAGAATTTTTCCGCTGGGAGACAGACTTTCGGCGTTCCTGCATGCAGCAGGCAGTTCCTCTCTGCAATTACAAAATGACAGGCCGCGGTTCGCACACATATCTGCCGGCTTGACAACCACCGGAAATGTGATTTCGCTCCAGTCTTCCAGATTCTCCGGGACAGGGAAGTCCTCTGCCGTGGGAAGTCCCGTTTCTCTGCACGCCTGCTTAAATTTTATCTTATTCCTGGAATAGCTCCATGCCTCCGCGGTAAAATACCAGGGAAGTCCCAAATGGTCGGTAAGTTCCAGGCAGCGATCCAGATTAAACTCGCTGACACCGCAGATGACTGCTTCCACGCCTTCTTCCCGACAGCGTTTTTCCAGACAATCCACATCTGCCGTGGAAATATCCCAGATTTCATCCGCCGATTTTTTCGCTGGGGAGGCCGACAGCTCTTGGTCATCAGTTACAATCGTATAAAGCCCCCGCTCTCTGGCCTTTGATATGCTCCCTTCTAGGTAGACAGTTGAAATAATAAAACTGTTTATCAAGGAGGGAGCATTTCTTATGCGTAAATATTCTGCTGAAGATAAATTACGAATGGTAAAGCTTATTTTGGAAGCTAAACATAGTATTACATCTGTATCAACAGGCGAAGGAATTCATCCTACTACTTTAGAAGAATGGATTCGTAATTATCAGTCTATGGGTTCAGAAACCTTTTACAACAAAGGATGGACCAAAAGAACTTCTGCCGAGAAAGAGATTGCCGTACAAGAGTATCTTTCTGGTCTTGGTTCACTACGTGATATTTGTAAAAAATATAAAATTTCCAGTACTCGTACACTCAGGCAATGGATTGCGCTGTATAATGGTCATAAGGAACTGAAGGCTTCCAGAACAGGAGGATGTAGTCTTATGACCAAAGGAAGAAAAACAACGTTTGAAGAAAGAGTGGAAATTGCATCCTACTGCATTTCCCATGGCCATAACTATGCTGAAACATCAGAAAACTTTAAGGTGTCCTATCAGCAGGCACGAAATTACACTATCAAATACGAAACAGGCGGAGTTCCTGCATTACAGGATAACCGCGGCAAAAGAAAATCGGAAGATTCTCTTACAGAGGTGGAAAAGCTTCAAGCGGAGTTGAAACTGGAAAAAGCCAAACGGCAACGTGCAGAAATGGAGTTATCATTCTTAAAAAAATTAGAGGAAATCGAAAGGAGGCGGGGCTGAGCCTGATCCGCCACGAGCATATCTATCAGGCTGTCAAAGAAGAACAGAAAGAACACGATTATCCGATACAGGAGCTTTGTAAGATTGGCGGTGTTTCAAGGGCGGCTTATTACAAATGGCTGAACCATGAAATGTCAGAGAATGAACAGGAAAACCGAAAAATTGCGGAACTGATAGAAAAAATCCACATAGAATCACCTGATAAGGGTTATCGCAGAATCCGTGATGAGTTGGAGCGTTACCATGACATTGATGTAAATGATAAACGTGTTTTGCGCATCTGCCGGAAACTTGGTATCAAATCCACCATTAAATATGCAAACGATAGCTGTACAAGACAGGCTGCAAATCCACAGTACATAGCCGAAAATATCCTGAATCGTGAATTTACGGCAGAAGCTCCGAATGAAAAGTGGTTGACCGATGTAACGGAATTTCATTACTATATCGGAAATGAAAAGCACAAGGTATATTTAAGTGCAATTCTTGACCTGTATGACCGAAGAATCGTATCCTACCGTATTGGAGACAGTAATAGTAATGCATTAGTGTTTGATACCTTTGATGATGCAGTCAAAGATAATCCTGATGCACATCCAATGTTTCACAGTGACAGAGGCTTTCAATACACCAATAGAGCCTTTCATGCAAAACTTGAAGCAGCAGGGATGATGCAGAGCATGTCCAGAGTAGCAAAGTGTATCGATAATGGACCAATGGAAGGATTCTGGGGAATTCTAAAACGGGAGCGTTATTATGGTAAACGATTTATGGACAGAGAATCACTGGTGGTCATGATAGAGAAATATATCAATTACTATAACAACAGACGTTTGCAGAGGAAGCTTGGTATAGTAACACCAATGGAGAAACACGAAAAATATTTACAGGCAGCGTAAAAATCTGCCAGCAGGTGATACCTACTGGCAGAAAAAAATTATATTTTTTTGATTGTCTACTTGACGGGAAGCAGTTCACTTTTTTATAATATAAACACTTCCATTATTGCTCCCCAGCATCAGCAGCTTTTTCATGTTTTTTCCTTTCCCGCCATAAATATAAGAACTGTTCCGCCTCCGCCTGGTCGAACGGCAGCATATACGAAGTCCGTTCTGCGTGCAGACTTATGTATTGCATGAGGGATTCTCCTCTCTCAATAGAGGGATAAAGGGGTTTTCTTATCAATATTATAGGGCGTTTGGGGGAAGATTTCAAGATGGCTGGTTTTCCTGAATCTCCGGCCCATTATAACGAACCATGATATCTTCTCCTTCCGTATCAAGTACGGATACCGTTCTGTTAATATACCGAAGTTTTTCTATCATCTGTTCTTTTGTAGCCGTTGAAAAATTGATGGTAAACAGTAGATTTCCCTTTTCTTTCTGTTCCTCCAGGCGCATCCCTTCATAACAATTCATATGCAGATACAGGTGTTCCAGATGTGCGGAAAGTTCCTGGACTCCACGAATACTTGCAATTACACATGGTTTATGAGACCATATACAATAAGTGCAAAGAACCCGTCCGCCAGTTTGATACGGAACAATAGTCAAATCTGTTTTCCCATCCAGAGATATATCCGTAATCAGCTTGATCTGGTCAACACCGATAGCTTCTTTCAGCATATTGAAAAGTCCCAGGCCATCAAGTCTACTATTCACCTCAAGAAAATATATCTTTCCTGTCTCTTTATCTGCAATGGTCTGGAAAAACGCAATCCCATTCGCAAAGCCGATATCTTTCAGGAGTTTCCGCACCTTCTTGTCATACTTTTCAAGATATACTGCTTCCCACTCTGTCCTGGAATAGCTAAGGCAATAACACATGGTGGATTCGTCCGGATTCACCCGGGTCTCCGACAAAGAAATAAGCTCCGGATGCCCATCTACAATTATATAGCTTGTGTTAAATTGATTTCCCCTGATATATTTTTCTATCACAATCTTTCCAGTAGGGGAATTTTCTCTGGCCAACCGGCATGCCTCTCCAAATTTATCTATGTGCTCACAAATTGTGATCCCCCGGTTAAAACAGTTGTCCGCCGGCTTCACGATAACAGGACAATCGCTTTCTGTTGGGAAATTTTCCTCCGAAAACTCCTCTGCAACAGGAAGCCCATGTTTTTTACACATCTTCCTGAATTCCAGCTTATCATGTACATAGCTCCAGGCTCTAGGAGAAATGTAAAACGGAAGCCCGAGACGCTCTGCCAGCTTCAGGGCAGTCTCCAAGTTTGGCTCACTTGTCGTCGCCAGGATACCATCTGGTTTTTCCTCAAGGCATTTCTGATAAATGGCTTCTTCGTCCCGCGTGCTGATATTCCAAACCTCGTCTGCCAGCTGCTTGGCCGGCGACTCTTCCACAGGCAGGTAGTCTGTCACAATCAGACGATCTCCTCTCTTCTTTATATACTCTGCCACTTCCCGGTATCCGGTGTTGCTTCCAATCAATAACAAGGTTTTCATTTTATTCTCCCCATGACCGATATTTAAATACCATAGCTAAAATCCTTAAATCATCCACAAAATATCTCTTGAATAGTCTGCGAGGTTCTTTCAGGAAACGGTAAAACCATTCCATTCCTATACTGCTGATCCATCTGGGACAGCGTTTTACTGTCCCTGCCAGGAAGTCTACGGTTGCCCCTGCACAGATGGACAAAAGAGCTCCATATTCTCTGCTGTGCTCATAAATAAACTTTTCCTGCTTGGGACATCCAAAACAAACAATCAAGATCTCAGGAGACGCTTCTGCAATCATTCTTTTTATTTTAGCCAGTTCTTCTTTGTCCTTTTCAAACTGCATTGGCGGAGAGTAAGTCCCGCAAATTGTAATATTAGGTATGCGTTTTTTCAGATTAGCCGCTGCCCTTTGAGGTACCCCTTCCGCCCCTCCTAAGAGAAATATTTTCCATCCTTTATCGGCAGCCTCACGGCAAAGCGCCGGAACAAAATCCGAGCCCGAAACTTTCTCTTTCAATGGTCTTCCATACAAATATGAAATCCAGACAAGCGGCATTCCATCTACCATCGCAAAATCTGCTTCATTGATGATTTTCCTGAGATATTCGTCCTTATCCGCTTTTACCGCCACATCCACATTAACAAATACCATTTGAGAAGGCGTCCTGCCCATAATCCGCTTCTCTGCCTCGAAAAGGAGTTCTTTTTGCGACAGATTATCAACATATAAATTCAGCAGCTTCTCTTTATTTTCCCTCACTATGTCATCCCCTCTGAGATTATTCAGCCTTAAGCAAATCCTCATAAATAGATATAAGGTGCCTCAAATGAACAGGAAATGAGAACTCATTTCGGATTTTCATGAAAGCATTATCACTATACTCTTTTCTGGTCTCCGGGCATAGAATCATCTCCTTCATAACCAAAGATAGCTTGGAAACATCTCCAGGCTGTATTAACCGCCCATTTTTTGAGTCTTCAACCACCTCGGAAATGGAGCCCACCTCTGTTGATACATTCGGAATTCCATAGCTCATCGTTTCTAAAATTGCCATGGGCAGCCCCTCACTGTAAGACGGCAAAACATGCAATATGGTCTCGGAAAAGCATTTTTCCCGTTCTCCTTTCTCAAGCCAGCCACAATATTTCACTCGTGTCTCCAGTGAGCGCGCATGAATCCTTTCCCGAACATTGCCTTCTACATCGTCCCCATAGAGCATTAGGCAAATATCCTCCGGAATTTCGTCCAGAATATTAGAAAAAGCGTCCAGCAGATCTTCTATCCCTTTTTGTTTCGTCAGCATCCCATAAAACAACAGATTCTTGCCTTCATTGTTATACAGATTTTCGGATGGTGTATGAACAGCATTATGAAGCACCAAAACTTTCTTCCGATTCTTTTCTCCCATTACGCGTTCCATAAAAGGCACCCAGTTTTTTCCCAGAACAAGCATTCTGTCTGCCTGGCAAAAAATCCATGCTGTCAGTGTTCTTACCGGAAGGCGCTGCCTGCTGTACCATTCTTCAATCGGGCCGGCATGCATATGAATTACCGTTTTGGCCCCCAACGCCTTTGCAATGACAATCACAATTCCTTTCCGAAAAACACTCCCTCTTTCTGCCATATGCACATGGACGATATCCGTTTTATCGGTCAGAATCAGACCTATGATTCTTATCATTGCGCCCGCAAATTTGAGCAGCTTTATCGGAATGCTGCCGCGTGTTGCAGTAGATATATATTTCAGATTTGTCTGCGTACGAAATCGTTTGCTTTTCAGATAATTCTCTGAAACTGTGAGCATTCCGCCCACAACCTTCTGATCCACTCCCACCATTAGCACTTTCATTGTCCTGCTACCTAATCCCTTTTAAAAATATCCCTCGTATATACCTTATGTTTCACATCATCAAGACAACTGTCATATCGGTTTGCCACAATCAGCCTGCTTTTCATTTTAAATTCTTTTAAATCCGCAGTCACCATACACCCGCAGAAGTCCGTCTGGCCTCTCAGCGCCGGCTCATAAATGAGCATCGCTATCCCCTCACGTTTTATGTTCTCCATGACTTTTAAAATACTGCTCTGGCGAAAATTATCAGAATTACTCTTCATTGTTAAACGAAAAATCCCGACCACAGTATTTGGAGTCTGCTCCGCTTTTGTCTCATCTTTCCGCAGCAGTTCCACAATCCGCTCAGCGATGTAATCTGTCCGAATTTTATTGCTTTCCACTACTGCCCCTATTAACTTCTCCGGTACATCCTGATAATTCGCCACCAATTGTTTTGTATCCTTAGGAAGACAATACCCCCCATAGCCAAAACTGGGATTATTGTAATAATCACCAATTCGTGGATCTGCACAGACACCTTTTATAATTTGCCTGGTATCCAATCCCTTCATCTCTGCATAGGTATCCATTTCATTAAAATACGCGATCCGCAAAGCAAGGTATGAATTAGCAAATAACTTTACTGCCTCTGCCTCCGAATACCCCATATAATAGACGGGGACATTTTCTCTTTCTGAGCCTTCCTTCAAAATATCTCCCAAAACGGCAGCTGCCGCTTCAGACGTTTCTTCCTTATCGCAGCCAATAATAATTCTGGAAGGAAACAGATTATCATACAGTGCCTTCGTCTCCCGTAAAAATTCCGGGCAGAACAGAATACATCTGCCCTTCAGTTTCTCTGCTGCCTTCTGAGTAAAGCCTACCGGAACCGTAGATTTTATAACCAGAGCCGCTCTGGGATTACTCTCGGCTGCCTGCTGGAGCACAGTCTCCACCAATGATGTATCAAAGAAGTTTTTCTCCGGACTGTAATCCGTAGGAACCGCAATCACTATAAAGTCAGCATCTTTATATGCCCTGGCCATATCCAAAGTTGCTTCCAATTCCAGCGTTTTCTCTTTCAGATACGCTTCAATACAGGAATCCTGGATCGGAGACTCTCTGCGGTTAATTTTTTCCACCCGTTCCTGAAGAATATCAAGGATACAAACCTTATGACGCTGTGCCAGCAATACGGCAACCGACAATCCCACATAACCTGCTCCGACCACTGTAATCTTCATTGTCTGTTCCATACCAACCTTCCTTCCACAGGCAGTGCCTTCTCATTCTCTCATGTAATATTCATAATACCATTCCGCAAATTTTCTCAATCCCTCCCGAAGCGGAACCGATGGGCGAAATCCAAAATCCCTCTCCAGGGATTCCGTATCTGCACAGGTGACAACTACATCTCCTGGCTGCATGGGCACCAATTCCATATGAGAATCCAGATCATAATCCTTATCCAGAATCTCTGCACGGATCAGCTCCTCGCGCAAAACTCTGACAAACTCTATTAAATCCTCCGGATGGCTGTTGCCGATGTTGTAGATTGCATACGGCGGAACAGAAAGCCCGCGTTCGTCCCATCCCTTTTCCGGAGCTGCCTGAAGAACTTTTATAATTCCTTCCGTCACATCATCAATATATGTAAAATCTCGTTTGCATTTTCCATAATTAAAAAGCCTGATCGTTTCGCCCCGGACCATCTTGTCCGTAAAGCTGTAATAAGCCATATCTGGTCTTCCGGCCGGGCCATAAACGGTAAAAAAACGGAGCCCGGTAGACGGAATATCATACAGTCTGGAATATGCATTTGCTAAAAGCTCGTCGGACTTTTTTGTCGCCGCATATAAGCTGACAGGCCAATCCGCCTGATCCTCCTCTGAGTATGGTACTTTCTGGTTTGCCCCATATACAGATGAGCTGGATGCAAAAACAAGATGCTCAACAGGATAATGCCGGCACGCCTCTAATATATTAAAAAATCCCACGATATTTGTTTCAATATAAGTATCCGGAAAATCAATGGAATAACGGACTCCGGCCTGCGCTGCCAGGTTCACCACAACATGAGGCCTATACACGGAAAATATGTTCTGCACAAATTCTTTATCGGAGATGGATCCCTTAACAAACCGAAAACATGCATAACCCTTCAGCCGTTCCAGCCTGCCTCTCTTCAAATGCGTATCATAATAATCATTGATATTATCTATACCGATCAAAGAACAGTCGGGAAATATGTTGCATATTTTTTCCGCGAGCCCTGCGCCAATGAAGCCTGCGGCACCTGTAATCAGTATTCTCTTTCCATGAAGCGGCACATTTCTTGGTTTCATATTGCATCCTTTCTGACGAGCTCTGTTTTTCGCTGGCTTGTTATCGCTTTTTCCAGATACTTTCTCTTTTCTGCTGCCCCCAGATGCTTCGTCTTCACGCATCTGTTTCTGTTTTTTTCATAATACTCTTCTACGGTCTGAATAACCCTGGCCGGAACCCCGACTGCCACAGAACCAGACGGAATGTCATGCGTCACCACTGCTCCGCAGCCGATGATGCAGTTTTCACCGATATGAACCCCTGGCATGAGAATACTGTTCAATCCTATATGAGTGTTCCTGCCGATTCGTATTTCTCCGAAACGGTCTGCGTTTTCCAGCCATCCTAAACCGCGCAATGTCCACATTCCGCCGTCATGTGTCACAAATTTAACTCCGGATGTAATTCTCACATGATCGCCGATCCAAATCAGATATGGCTCACTGCCAAATTCCACATCCCGGCAGATATCGCACCCTTCGCCAATATGAAGCCCCTGGTGTCTCAGCATCGCATAATAGGATTTTTCACTCAGCAGACCTCTCAATATTCGATTCATTTTCTTCCTCCGTCTCTTCCCGTCCCGGAACGATCACATACTCGCCCAAAAACTCTTGAATTCGTTTTACCGGATTAAACATCATGACATCCAGAATTGACAATCCCGGGACAAATACACTGCCAAATTGTTCATATTCAATTACTCCGGTCTCTACAAAGCCAAGCTGAATTTTATGCTCCTGAAACCTGCTTCCCGAATAAAGTGCCTGCCCGCCAATCGCATTATAATATTCACTGGCTCCGAGATGGTCGCATATGTCCAAAATCCTTTCCTGCCCTTTCCGTGAATGATCTTTCTCAAGTTCAGAAGATAGCAGAATTGGAGTTTCAATTTCCAAATATTCACAAATTTTCCGTATAGAGTCCGTAAGATACTCCGACAGGTTCCTTTGCTCGTCATCCACAATCCCGCAAAACAATGGATATACAGAATCAAAATAGGGAGCCCTCTTATATGCCAGTTCTACTTTTCTTTTTGCCCTTAGCCTCTCCTTTTCGTCCCAGTTTACCTGAAGCTCATTGATTTTTCGATTCTGACTGGCCTTACTGACAGGAAGGTTCAGATAGGCAGGTTCTCCGTGAATCAAAATGCGGTTGCGGTTAATCCATCCTCTTCCAATATAGTTTACATCATCCAATATGACATATGCATCCACTGCATTCAGCAGCTGCCAATATCCGATATATGGAAGAAAATATGGCTGCATAATTCCAAGCTTCATCTCTTTCTCCTTTGCATAATCCCAACGAAACGGCAGAAAATACTTAAGGCCCTGTAATGTCCCCGAATGAGAAGTCTCGTAGAAAGCCTGAAACGAACCCTCATGCTTTCCGTGCGCACATAATTTTTAAGGCTCTTATAAACCACAGAAGCTTTCATTTCTTCAAACGCTGCATTCTTTTCTCTGCCGCTTTTAATACCGAATACAATATCCGCCATACAATAATTTAAAGCCAGGAAATAATGATTTGCCAGAATCTCCATGTTCACATTTTCCGGATACTGCTTTAAATACTCCAAAAGAATTTTCCTCGTTTCATTAACCATCCGGAAACGATATGGAAATACACGTCCTGTTGCACTTTGAGGCTCACCGCACCTATAATAATAAAGCGATTCCTTCAGATAAAACACCTTTCCTGCCTCAAACAGCCAGGGCAGCCCTATGATCAGATCCTCCCCCTGGCAGATGTCCAAATATTTATGATACCGCTTTGGATCCACAATCCTGCGTCTTACTGTCTTTCTCCACAGCGGATTCATAACAAAAGACTCTGACAATCTCTGCGCAATAAACTCTTTGTCCAAAAAGCCTGCGCATTCACCTATTGGAGTATCCGGAACAATCTTTTCTTTTCCTTTTTCTGTGTAAACTTTATTAGAATCAAATAAAATCAGTTCCGCATTGCTTTCCTGAATCGCTTTGTCAAGCTTCTCCAGAGCGTTTTTCTCCATCCAATCATCTGCATCGCAAAAAACGAGATATTCTCCTGCTGCCTGCTGCATCATGGATATTCTGGTTCTGAAGATGCCTTGATTCTTTTGAAAAAAAACATGGATCCTTTTGTCGTTTAACGCAAACTCATCTGCAATTTCCCCCGAACGGTCTGATGATCCGTCATTCAGGAGAATCACCTCAAAGTCTTCAAAAGTCTGTTCTAAAAGTGACTCCAGACATTTTTTAATATGCAATTCCCCATTATAAACCGGCACCAGTACGCTAAACCGCGGCATTTTTTCCCCTTTCTGTATTGAGGTTTCCCCACCTTACTGAAAAGTCAGGAATAAAATTTCTCCTGCCTCCAGCGAAAACGTCTTCTCTCCAAAAAACAAAACGCTGTTTTCCGCAACGCTTTCCGGATGCTGCCCATTTATGCGCACAGATGTCAGCTTTTCTATGATTGAACTTTCCTGGAATTTTATGTGGACTTTGGTTGGTACCGCATTATAATTTACAACCAAAAGAGCCTGCTCCTCCCCGGAAACGGCTGCACAGCAATAAACACTGTCCAGGCTTGACTCCGCATATGCCTGGTTTTTCAGATGATTCAGTTCATTCCAAAACAAAAAGCTGTAATATCCAGGTTCTTTTTTCCCTTCGGCATCATACAGACCGCAATAAAAATCCGCAAACAAATACTGTCCATCATAATACATTGCCAGATCCAATGGACTGTTCTGCATTTCTATCAGGCTTGCTGCAAGGAAAGAAGCTCCAATAAAGGAATTCCGAACAGAAATGGCATTGGTTTGATCGTCCCACCCGTCCAGATAATTCCATTCGTCCAGAATATTCTCGGTCTCTGTGAAACCATATTGGTTCAATAATTCCTGGACTTTTCCTGCATTTTCTGCAAATTTCCCGGGAGCATTTGTATAGGTATGCCAGCTTAGAAAATCCAAAGGAGAATTATTTTCCTGTACCGCTCCCAAAAAAGCTGTTATCTTCTCTTCTTCCGGGTAGCTGAAAGCGCCGCCGCCCACTTTTACTTCCGGATGCGTCTGTTTCAGATAGGATGCCGTTACATGATACAGTTCATAGAACTCCTCCATGGATCCGCGCCACATCGACCCGGAATCCGGCTCATTCCATATCTCCCAGTACTCGATCCCATATGAATATCCATCTGCCCAATACTTGTTATAGTGACGAATAATATGCTCACATATTTCTGCCCATTTCTGAAGGTCTTCCGGCGGTCTGGTATAACGATTTTCTCCGGAATGATCTATGGACTCGCCTAAGCGGAAAAAAACCTGCGCACCTGAATCAATGATTGCCGCAATATATTCATCGGTCTCTTCAAAGCTGTACGAAGACGGCAGATTTGGATCTGCACGGAAATCCGGGAAAATGCAGTGAATATCTACAAATAGATCCTGTCCATAGGGATACTCGGTATCATGCGTCCGCACATAAGGGATCCCCATTTCTTTATAAAGACCTGTTACATCCATCTGCCATGCAATATCTCCCGACTCGTTCAGGAAATATCCGCTGGCCGGGCCATTGTTCATTCCCTGGAGCGGCCGGATCTGACCAACCACCTGTTGGAAATCCACGGCAATTTCTCCTGTCTGCATCTTACCCGAAGCCATTTTCGCATAATCTTTCGAGCAAAACAAAATCACAAGACAAATTATAGTGACAGCCCCCAGCAAAGCCATTTTCTTTTTCCGATGATGCAAATTATTTTCCCCCATATCAGATTCTACTTCTTCCATCTATTTCATATCGGCGGCGGCAGCATGAGCTTTATAAAATATCGCAGCTTTTTAACCAGCGGCTCCCTTTTCCAGTATTCCGCATATCTGGGCAACAAAAAGACGCTGCTGCTGCATGCTGCACGTTCCAGCTCGTATTCAAATTTTGCCAGTTCCCGATCAAACATTTCATGGAACTTCCCTTCTGTATAGCAATCAACCGACCGGAGCATATCAATCGTTTCCCGGCAGTGCTTAAGCCAGGCTTTTTCGTCTGCCGCCATGCGGCTTGTCCATGAACTCTCCGAAGAAAGCATACGGTAAACCGACATCGTTCGATTGATAAAAAAGATATCTCCCTTCAATCCAAGATACATCGAAAGCGCATAATCCCCAGTTCCCTTCACCGCCGATACAAACTGCGGTATTTCTTCAAGAGCCTTCTTTCGGAAAACCAGTGAAGAGAGCTGAAAAGCTTTGTTCCCCCCGCTGATGATCGTCTGCATATCGACAAAACCATCCTCACGATACGGTGAGATAAGCCGCTTTTTCCCACTTCTGCATCCGATTTCCAATGTCTGATGCACGCATGCTATACAAGAGGGCATGGCTTCCAAAATGTCCACCTGCCTTTGCAGTTTTTCCGGATCGGTCCAGTAATCGTCCCCCTCACATATTGCAATATACGTTCCTTTAAGCCTTGGGGTGATAATCGTCCCAACAATATCAATTCCCTTGGAGTACTGATTCTCTTTCTGATAGATTGGCTTTATGATATCCGGATATTTTTCTTCGTATTCCCGGATAATACGTGCCGTTCCGTCTGTGGAGGCATCATCATGTACAAGAACCTCATATCTGAAATTTGTTTTTTGTGAAACAAATCCCTCCAATGCATCCCGTATAAATTTCTCGTGGTTATATGCCAGACAATATGTACTGACAACGATCTCCTGTCCGGCGTCTTCCTTTTCCGCAGATACCATAGCTTTCCCTCCAGTCCTATAACCGGCTGTTTTGCTGTCCTTATTTCCGTCTAATGGCGGCAGCTTAAAATAATATCACAGATCCTGTCAACTTCTGTATTTTCCAGCTCAGGATAGATTGGCAGCGCCAAAACACGATTGGCAATATATCTGGCAGCCGGGGTTTCTTCCAGGGAAAACTGTCCATGAAAGCACTCAAAAGAATTTGTCAGCGGATAAAAATATTTCCTCGTTCCTATTCCATGCTGCCAAAGGATCTCAAATACTTCATTTCGGCTGGCACCAAATCGTTTTTCATCAAATATTACCGGAAAATACCCATAATTTGGTTTCACATCCTTTTGAACAGCGTTCAGCTTCAGTCCGTCAATCCTCTCAAGATGCTCCAGATAGCGTTCCGTCACACGCTTTCTTTCTGTCAGAAGCTCCTCCATATGGCGCAGGTTGCATAATCCCATAGCCGCACAGAATTCGTTCATTTTAGCGTTTGCCCCAACGGCATCCACCCGCTCCGGCCCGCGGATTCCAAAATTTTTCAGCCGGTACAGCTCCAATCCGTACTCACTGTCATGATAAACGGCAGCTCCGCCCTCAATCGTATTAAAGACCTTCGTTGCATGAAAGCTAAAGCAGGATACATCGCCAAATGTTCCAACGCCTTTTCCCCTGTATGTTTCTCCGAAAGCATGCGCCGCATCGTAAATCACCTTGAGTCCATACTTTTTTGCAAGTTGGTCAATTCCATCTACGTCACAGACATTGCCATACACATGTACCGGAAGAATTGCACATGTCCTGTCCGTAATCAGGCTCTCTATTTTCGATACATCTATGGTAAATGTCTCCGGATCAATGTCACAAAATACTGGCTTCAGGCCATTCCGAACAATCGCATGCGTTGTGGAGGCAAACGTATAGGGTGTCGTTATAACCTCTCCCGTCAAATTAAATGCCTGAATGCATAACTCCAGCGCCATATGGCCATTGGTAAAAAGCTCAATCGCATCTGCCCCCATAAACTGCATCAGTTCCTGCTGAAGTTTTCTGTGTTTCTCTCCCATATTCGTGATCCAGTGGGATTCCCAAAGTTCTTTTAATTCCTCAATATATTCCTCCATTGGAGGGAGATACGCCCTTGTCACCAATATTTTTTTGTCTTCCATCAGCACTCTTTCCTTTCTCCACGACCTGCAAGCTCCAAAAGCAATCCGACCGCATATCTCAGTACGCTGAGCTTCATCACTAAAGAACCAGCTATATAAAAGGCTATGCCGACTGCCGCTTTAGTAAATATCATGGTCAGACCCGTAAATGGCAGACGGCCGGTCAACCATAAAACTGCCGCCAAAAGACCGTTAAGCGCAAGAATCGGAAACATATCCCGCACCTGTTTTAAAAAGCCATAGTTGACCAGCTTTTGATTCGGATGTGCGTTGATGGCAAGGGAAATGACTGTTGTCACGCATACTGACATCAGAAGAGTCAACACACCAAACGGAATAGCAAGGAAAACACCAGCAAGGGCAAGGAATTGTTTGACGGCTTCTATCCTCAAAAAAATATCGCTTCGTCCCATCGCCTGAATTACCTGGAGATTTGCGGTGTGCCAGAGATAAAACATGGAAATAAAACACCAGAGCTGCAAATACGGCACCATTTGAATCCACTTCTCCGTGTAAAGTATCTGTATCAAAGGTTCTGCACAGGAGGCAATGCCGATCATAAACGGGAAAACAAAGTATGTGCTGATCCCAATTGAGCGTTTCAGGATATCCTTTACCTGTTCTGCTTTATCCTGTTCCAATGCCATAACCGGGAAAAGCACACTTTGAACCGAAATCTGTAAATTATCTGTCAGCATTCCCGGTATTGTCCTTCCCTTTTCGTAATAGGCCAGCATCTCTGACTCGTATATTTTCCCAATCAAGAGACCCGACAGATTCGAGGTAAAGGAATTAAGGAGCGATGATCCCAGAATCCTGCTCCCATATGCAAACATTGGTCTCAGCCGCCGGAAAGAGAACTCAAGGCTCGGACGCCAGCGCACTGTACACCAAAGCACACCTGTATCAATGGCCTGGTTCAGAAGACGCTGAAAAATCAAAGCCCAAACACCGGCACCTTTATATGCCATGGCAACTCCCACCATAGCAGAAAATATGGTTCCGGCCAGAGTAGAATAGAAAAACTTCCGAAATTCCATTCTCTTTGACACAATAGCCGTCTGTACTCCGTTTATCCCGCCCAAAAGCAGCGTCAGTGACATAACTCGAATAAAGGCCACCATATCAGGACGTCCAAAGAAATCCGCAATCAAAGGGCTTGCTGCAAACATGACAAAATACAGTACGGCTCCTAAAAATACATTGAAATAGAAAACCGTGGTAAAGTCCAGCTGATCCGCATTTTTTTTCTGAATTAAAGCATTTTTAAATCCACTGTCAATGAAAAGAGTCAAAATTGACGTAAAAATTGTAATCAAAGAAACAACACCATAGTCTTCCGGTGTCAAAAGGCGGGCCAGAACCAGGGAAACCACAAATGACACTCCCTGGGCCCCGCACCTCTCGGCAAAACGCCAAAGCATATTCGTCAAAACAATTTTTTTTCTGCTCAATTTCTGCTCATAACTCTCTTTCTGCCCTTTTTTCCTGTGTCAGTGAGCTCTTTAATCAGTTTGTCCCATCGTTTACAGATTCGATCAGCAGAAAATGTATCCCGCACCTTTCCAGCTTCTCGCCCCAAACGCAATGCATAGTCCGGTTCTGACAAAAGCTTTTTCATCGCCGCTGCTAAAGCTGCTTCATTCCCGACAGGAACTAACAGCCCGTTTACTCCATTCCGAATCACCATGCCCGCACCGCCAGCCGGACAGTCCGTACAGATACAAGGCAATTCCATTGCCATAGCCTCCATCATAGAATTTGAGATCCCCTCGTAATTGGAGGATGAAACAAACATTGCCGCATCCTTGATTTCTTCGTGGATATTGTCCGAAAAAGGACAAATTTCCGCTCTGCCCTCCAGTTTTTTTTCTCTCAAAAAATCAAGCAGCTCTTCTTTCTGAGGCCCTTCCCCATATATCTTCAGATGATATTCAGGAAATTCCTGACAAATTCTTCCAAAAGCAGACAACAATAATTTTAGATTTTTCTGAGGATCCAGACGGCAGAAGTTTACGATGACTTTGTTCCTGGGGCCTCTGTACGGCGGCGGCAAAAACTCCTTCACCGGATTAGGAATCAGAACACCCTTTTTGCGAATTCTGCGGCTGAAGTAATCCCGCTCCTCTTTTGTCTGGAAGACAACGGCATCTGCTCCACTGAAAAATAAAAGACACTGCATTTTAGCCGACAGATTTTTATCATACTCCGCCTTTGGATCGTTTCGCTGGGACAGAATCAGGCGGCTTTTAGAAATTCCCCTGTAAATCCACGTAAAATCAAATCCACGGAACAATGCAATTACAAGATCAATTTGATTTTTCCTGGCATATTTTACAAAAAAGTGAATTCTTTTCAGATGCCGCACGACAGGATTGGCAGCATCCGGAAGCTTGATCACAGGGATCGACTTATGAACCGGGTAAGTACCATCATCTCTGTAACATAGAATACTGACTCTATGGCCTTTTTCCCGAAAATGCTCTGCTAAAGTAACGGAAACCCGTTCCGCGCCTCCGATTCCGACCATGTAAACAATAAACGCTATGTTCAAGCTCTCCCTCCTGTCTCCGGCGTATGCTCTTCCATTCTTTGAAAGGCGTATGAAAATATGACCACCGCAATCGCAAGATTCACTCTGAAATTGTAATACATATTTTCTGTCAGATAACACCCAAAACAATATGCAAAAATCGCGAGAAGAACTGCTCTGTATTTCATATCCATAGACTTGGCCAGCATTTCCAGCCTCCAGTAAAAATACAGGACTATCCAGACGATAAACCCTATCATTCCCAGCTCAATATACTGCCGAAGCAGATCATTATGAATATCGCCGGCGAACTCATCCCCCACATCAATCAGACCGTTCCAAATCATATAGGAAACATAACCTAATCCTCTTCCCATATAAGAAAAGTCAAACTCATAATACGGCCTCATACTTTCATAAATCTCCACGCGTCCCATGGAATCGATCTGCATCATTTCCGCCGCCTTACCGAGCAATCCGGTCGCTACAACCGCAATATAAGCCAGGCCGCTGACGAGCATTACAATAATAATTGTTTTTGCCATCCGAACCTGCCATGCTTTGGGTGTAACAGCAACAACCAGGTATGCAGTGAGCCCTACCGAAATTCCTACCAGTGCACTTCGTTTAAAGCCGGTAAGGAACACAGGTATTGCAATAAGAAGCAGAAAAAGATTGATTTTATTTTCTTTCCAGGTCAAAATCAGGTAGAATATGTAGATCCCTATCCCATGGGCAAAGCCAGCTCTCTCAATGGTCTGCATCATATATCCCGTCTCAGCTGACCCGCTCAATATCAGCTGAACGTACTGACGAAGGAATTCCGCCATACCGCCTTCACGAATCAATGGGAATACTACCATCAAAAATGCAATTAACAGGGCAGCCATCTGATAATAAACCGCTCTTTTCCCAAAACAGTAGGTGGCCGCTCCGGCCATCGCAATGGCAATCAGCTGATAGACAACAAAAAACAGTCCTCTCGTCATAACACGAAAAGCAGAAAAATTGGCAATCCAGATCAAAAAAGAGTAAAGCACTGTCAAAAGCAGAGGGAATGCTAATATAAGCATCATCTTTACTACCTGAATCATGCGCTCAACATCCGGATTTACCAGAAATATGCCGAAGGCTAAGACAATAAAAGGAATGGGCGCCAGATAGCAATACATAAATCCAAATCCGCCGATAGAGATACTTCCTTCATACAAATAGTAGGTAGGAACCGCACTTAAAAAGTATAAAATTGAAAGCAGGATGTTACGTACATTCATCTGTGCCCAATCTCCTTAAGTTAATATAATCAGGATTTCTTTTCCAGGGCCTTGCGGAGTTCTTCCAGTTTCTGTTCTATCAGCTCCGTCTGATTCGGCAGCGTCTGTGTCTCGCCAGTGTCCGCTGCTTCTTCCGGCATTTTCATCGCAGAAACCGTATTATCTGCATTCGTAATCTCCATTTCTGTCTTTTCATCAGAACGATTGCCCATTCCCGTCTTCTGCATCTTTGCTTCTGCCGTTTCCGCTCCATCGGCCTGAATGCCCGCGCTTGCTAACGGTTCCTGAAGCGCCTGAAGCAGCAGATTCTTAATGCGGTATTCATCATTCCGACCTGCTTCCGCTATACCGGCCGTATATTCAATACGGCAATCCGCAATTCGATTATACTCTGCCGCATTTCTGCGCAGCTGCTCCATATATGCACAAGCGCGTTTATACGTCATGTCCTCGCCAAACACCAAAAATTGCCCAACGCCATTAACGCCCAAAAAGCTCTTTTCTTCATGGGAGAAAATGTTTTTAACCATCATGATGAATTCATCAATCATCGCGTCCGTTCTCTCACGTCCGTACTTTCGATTCTTCTCTTTCAAATACGGGATATTGATCGCTATACAGACAAACTCATCTTTCAGAAGGCTCTTGCTATACTGCAAAATCTTCTGATCACAGGCTGCCCGATTAGGGATTCCAAGATGCCGGTCCACATACACATACCACTCAAAAATATCCTGGAGCCTTCCCGTCACAACCGCTCCAATGCATCCAATCAATCCGAATACGATAACAATCAGCACCGTGTACATCCAAAGATTGATTCCCTGCCGGAGTGCAACGCTGGCAACCATGTTGACATTTTGTGCTCCTGCGTATTCATTGTACTCACTGTTGACTGTCTCCAGTACCTTATACAGCTCATTCAGTTTTTCAACCAGGCTGCTGATCATATTATCTGCCGTTTCCTGCACCTCCGGTGTACTGACAGTTACGACATTCTCTGCCGTCAGCGGCGTCTGCTCCGTTTCCTGCGCTTCTGCATCTGCCGCAGGATCCTGCGCTTCATTTGCCACCACCGCAGCCGCATCCTCTCTGGCCTCTGCCAATGCCTCGTCCAGATTTCCGGTTTCAACAGCAATGCCTGAGTTTTCAGAAATCGTTCCGCGATATAAATCTATAATATATTGACAATATGCAATATCAATCAGAGCATTCTCATACTCGCTTCTCTCGGATATGTAGCTCTCCAAAAGCTGATCGTACTCCACTGTCTGATCTACATGCTGGATAACATCATTCTCATCTGTATAAAAGCTGTCATGAACCTCATTCAGGATGTATTCATATGTAATGTTTGTATTCCCGGACTCCCGCATCATTGTTACATAAGTATCGATAATCCGGTTAATATAGGCAACCTGCTCCTCACTGTTTTCATTGTTCATCTCATGTTCATGAATACGATTTTCATACTTCGCGATCAGAACATCAGGATTTTTTGTCACTCTATTTTCGAGAATATATGAAAAGACATTGGACATTTCTACTTCATCCAACATATTAAATTCTCTGCGTAAATCAGAAAAGGAATATCCTGTTCGTGAAGATCGGAAATTGCCGGCAGAATTCTCTGTCTGCAAAATACTTGCCTGAGCATTTTCAATGGAAGCATTGATAATTTCCGCCATTTCCAGGTAGTCATAATTCTGCATATTCAGTCCTGAAATGTCGTTTGAGGCCGTTCCGGTATTGATATGCTTCTCCCCATAAAACGCAACATATACATCCAGCATTTGATCCAGAAACTGTCTGGCAAATTCTTCCATTGATAACGCGCCCTCATCTTTTTTGACTGCGGTAAAGGACACCTCATAATCTACGGGCAGTTCCTCAATCGGTTCACCCTGCGTAATTTTGGCAGCATCTATGGCTTCCTGCCCTTCCGTCCGAATTGCTGTCACCGTCACGCGAGACCGAAGGTCATCAACGCTGTAATTGCTGTCTTCTAACCCCATTTTTTTCAGGGCTTCCGCAATTACTTTGGATGAATATATTTCCGTAGTGTCAATCTCCGTACCATCGGGTGCCACTCCATTGACAGCTCCGGCATTTGCATATCGAATAATTGCACTGGCTGTATAGCTCTGCATCCCGCTTAATGTCACAAAGCCGGCAATCCCTGCAATTAGAGAAAAAAGGAAAATTGGGATCTGAAATTTTTTTATGTATTTGAATAAATCAAATTGTTTCATTTTTATCGTTTCCCCTCTCTTCCTTTTCTTCCGCTCTTTTCAGGCATAAAAAGTATCAGCAGTACTACAAGAGCCAAAAACATCACCGTCTGCTTTGCAGCCGCCATCAGAATAGAAACGAGCTGCCCTTTCAGCTCAGGAGCAACAATCGCAATATAATTATTGGAGCTTTTCTCTTCATACTCCTTAATGGTTTCAACCGCAGCCTCTGACAGCGCGGAAAGTTCTGTCTTAAGCGAAGCAATCATTTCCTCCGCTTCAGCAACCATAAAATTATCTGCATTATTCTGCTGCAACTGCCTTATTGTGTGGTTATTCCCTTCGATTTCAAGAGCCAAATTAGAAGCATTCGCAGATGCATTTTCTGCTCCCTGAGAAAAGTCATCAACCCCCAGTTTTGTCCTGGACATGTAGAATTCCCCGTTTTCATCCCGGGTCGGCACAAGTACAATTGTCGCCAGATCCCTCTGGTACATCTCTACTGCTTCCAGGTATATCTGATATAACGCAAGGCTCTTTCTGTAATCTGTGTTCAGGTTTCTGTTATCATAATTCAATTTACCAATATACTGTGATTTATCGTTGGATATGCCATTTTTAAGAACAAATGCCCAATAATTCTCCATG
This sequence comes from Eubacteriaceae bacterium Marseille-Q4139, assembly GCA_018223415.1. Lineage (NCBI taxonomy): Bacteria > Bacillati > Bacillota > Clostridia > Eubacteriales > Eubacteriaceae > Eubacteriaceae bacterium Marseille-Q4139. The sequence goes on from JAGTTQ010000001.1 coordinate 868,379, forward strand.
GCAATGTCAATAAAATTACTCAGCTTTTGATTTAGAGACGAAAAGCTCTCTCCAGTTGCCTCAGAAACAAAACTGCGGTTCTCATTTCCACATTCACTCAAATACACCTGAAGGTTCGTCGCCATAGAAGATAGAATCGTTGTCACATCCAAATAATCAACATCCTCCAGCCGCCCAAAATCCAGGTTTAAAGCAGATGTATTCATGGCATATGTACTGGCAAAAAACTCTCTGTAAATTTCAGAAAATTCCTCCATGATTTTTTGCGGGCGTACATTCGGTCTGTCAGAAGATGCTTCGTAACGTACCACATACTCTGTTGCTACATAGGGCTGCTCCAGAGATACCGCTTCGTTGATATTTATCGGTGTAACTTTAAATCCCTTTCTTAATTCCTCAGCAGTCATATTTTCCAGTCCACATGCCGCTATCAGTTCATTCATAACCTCATCCGAAAGAATGTCATTCATCGCAGTAAATTTTGTTCCATTAGGATTCTGACCGACAGAAGCCTCCGGATAATTGTAATTGATGGTTACGGAAGATGCCAGACGATGCCGAAGAACTTCTTTCCCCGCACATACAGCAAAAAACAAGAGCCCGCACAGAATCATTACAGGCAGCTTTCCCCGCCACAGTCTCAAATTCCCCTGAACTGTCCGTGCCAGATTTTTTTCCGGACGAAGAACCGCCAAAAGAACAATCCCTAATATGACTATGGCAGGAATTAAAATGACGACATATCCTAATAATACTTCCGCAATCAATTCTGTATTTATCATTCCTGCATTCCCTCTTTCCCTGTAATATCTATAACAACCAACTCCGGCTGATTATTTATCCGCGGTATCCATTCATGATCTCCAAGTCCCCGGCTGACAATGAGTGTTGCATGTTCCAAACGATACTCTCCGCCGGAATATCGCGGAAAAAAGCCGTCATCAGGATGATACAGTCCGCCAAAGATCGGCAGTCTTATCAATCCGCCATGATAATGAGCAGCCACTGCCAGATCTGCGTTAACATCTGCTTTTATTCCCTCATAATATAATCCTGGGAAATGAGAGATCAGCAGCTTGAAATGATCAGAGGCTTCAAATTCTTCCAGCGGATTCTTAATCCACTCCTCAAACCCTTCTCCATGGGATGTTCCCTGAAAGCCTCCAATCTCTATGGTATTCCCATTCACCGTAGCCGTGATAAAATTATTATAAAAAAAAGTGGTGCCTGTCTGTCTAATATACTCGTCCACAGCCAGTCTCTCTGATTCCGGAAGTCCATGCATAAGTACAGCTTCATGATTTCCATAGCAGTAATAAACCGGAGCTATTTCCACCAAATCCCTGCAAAGTTCTACGGCAACACTTATATCCCGGTTGTCATAATTCACCATATCTCCTGCGATCAGAATCATATCCGGCTTTTGTTCGGCAATTGCCTCCACAAGCTTTTCATTTTTATGGCCGTACTCTTTGCAGTGAAGATCCGCAAGAAGAACCGCGCGTATATCAGAACCGATTTTTTCAGAGCAAACGGTATAATATGTAATTCCAAAGGACTCATTTATATACAAATTAAATCCAATCAAGCTGCAAAAAAAGACGACTAAAGCAGACAAAACAATTTTCCTCATCCTTTTCTTTTTCCGCCTGACAGACAATATTTGTTCTTTTCTAAAATCCTCCATCACTGCACCGCTTCCGATACCCCTTCTTCATCGACATCTGGCTTTTCAGGCTCCACATCGATTTCCGCTTCTTCCTCACAGACAGCAGCTGTATTGAACATTTCTTTATCTTCTGCATACTCAAATACAGCCGACGCATTTTCTCCTGCCTTGAGACGTTCATCCCCTGTGTTTGAGGAATCCTCCTTTGAAGGCAACATAAGTTTTTCAGATTCTTCTGAAATCTGATGTAAAATAACTTGTACACAATCCTGCATGTTTTCCAGTTCCTGCTGTATATTCCCTGCACTCCCACGGAACTGAAGGAGCTCACGGTTAAGCCTGCTTCTGGCTTCTGCCCTCAACATCTCTGCCTGTTCTTCTGCTTCCCGGATAATTCCGGCTGCCTTCTGCCTTGCATCCGTCAAAAGAACTTGTGCCTCAATTCTCGAGTCGAGAAGCAGTTGCTTAATTGCACCATAACTTTCATCATATTTTTGAGCCTTTTCTTTCAGAATATCCAGCCCTTCCTGTTCCTCTGACAGGATTTCGTTTTCTTCGTGCACTTCTGGTTTCTCTGGAATTTCCATCAGCTGTTCTGTCTTCTTCTCAGCAAGAAGCCCACTGACAGTCTGCTCCAGTTCCGTAGCTGTTTTTTCCAGCACCTGAAGACGTTCAATCTCTTTTTCCAGTTTTCCAACATATTCCATAACATCGGCTTTATTATAGCCTCCAATGATTGCACTGCGGAACAGCTCACTTTTAGCCATCTCAATCTTCCTCCTTTTCAAATTCCAGCTCCTCAAAAGCCTGGAATGGCAACAGCAGATTCTCTCCGTTCTCGTCATACATCTGTAAAACGTTGTTGATTATCTTTATCTTCTCTGCAATCTCCTTCATATCTCCGGATAAAATACTGATCTGATATGCGATCTGACGCATAGAAGCACTGTTTTCAATGAAGTCTCCCTCTCCGTAGCGTTCCAAAAGGACTGAAACTCCCGGCATGCTTCTCACTGTTTCCAGCCCAATAACTTTATCGACCCGGCCAGCCTTCGCCCAAATTAAATACATGACGCCTATCTCTTTTTTTGACATGAGAATCGCTGTACGCTCCTTCAAAGAACTGCTGGTTCCAACTTTCCCTCGTGCCAAATCAACCATATACCGTACTGAATGAAATCCAGTGAGCGAAGCTAAAATACTCCACGAATAAACGGCGTCCAGACGATATCCCATTTCCAGAAAATAGTATTCACCATCTTTTAAAATTGCCTGCAAAAAGGCAACTCCCCATTTGCATGAAAGTTTACGGAACAATGTTTCTATTTTATGGTGATCCTTTTTCAAGAAACTTTCTGTTTCTCTTCCCGGATATAACAAAATACCGGATGTATGATTTCCTCCAACGTCAATGTACTTGGTATCCTCACATCCAATAAAAACGGCCTTTCCATCCTGAAGATAATAAAAAAAGGTCGTTTCCATCCCTTTAACAAATTCTTCTGCCAAACACTTTTTTCCCGGTGAGGCTTGCATGGCCTTCTGATATCCCGCCAACAGTTCATCCCTGTTTTTACAAACGGAAACCCCTTGCCTTGCACAGCTGTCCGCCGGCTTTACAACAATCGGATAGGAGATACTGCTCGAGGCTTCACCGCTGACCAGCTTATCCAAAGGGTATTCTTTCGGCACTGTCAATCCGCACTCTTTACAGCATTGTTTAAAAAATCTTTTGTCCCGTGAAGCTGCCCAGCCTGCATCCGAGGCATAAAAGGGGAGCCCAACACGTTTACACAGCTCACCGCTCATGTCCAGGCAAAATTCACTTGTCGCCGCAAAAATGCCGGTCACCTTCTCCTTCCTGCATTTTTTCTCTAAAGAAACCAGATCTGCCAGATCAATATTCCAGTATTCATCCGCACCAAATTTTTCTTCTCCGTTTTCAGGCGCATTCTGTGCAGTTAAAATTGTATAAACCCCTTGTTCCCTGGCATATGAAACAGCTTCCTCTGTCCCGATGGATGCTCCCATAAAAAGCAATTTTTCTTCTTTATCTCTCACAAAAGTATTATCTCCCAGTTTCAATTAACGACGCCATATGCGCCAGAGCTTCCTGCTTCGTCTCATTATTCACCTGTACGTTCAATAGATTTACCTTATTCATCTCAGAACCCCTGTTCTATTATTTTACAGTATATGAATAACTGAATTTATTGATGGCATCCGAAGGAAAACCGGAGCATCTTCTATTGAAATTTTAATTTGGGTGAAATAAAAAAAGACTGCAAACAAGAATCCCTGCCTGCAGCCGAACTACCTTGTGTTTCCATCGGCCGCATGCCGGTTCCCACACCTAAGGCTTCTAACTTTGCGTCCTTACATTTCTGTAAGTTTGCCTAAAAGTCTATATAATTGCTTTTTTATTATATATCGAAACCGTTTTCCTGTCAATGTTTCCGCCTTTTTATTTTTTCAAAAATATGCATAATATTCCTTATTTTGCAGGTTTATTTGCTTTCCATAAATATAGATTCGTCACATTCTATCTCATGCACATTCCCATTCTCCCGTGTTCTTCCGAAAACACAGAAAAATCCTCGAAAAGAGCTTCCTCACTCTCCCGGGGATTTTCCTCACACGTATTTCTTCCTATTTAACGATGTCTGCATCCGCCTGCCCATAATACGCCTTGGGCCCATGCTTTCTCATAAAATGCTTATCCTGAAGGCACCGGGGCGCCGGCTGAACCGTTTTGTTTAGCAGCTCCGTAAAGACGGCCATCTTCGCCACCTCTTCCAGAACCACCGCATTGTGGACAGCCTCGGCCGCGTCCTTTCCCCAGGTGAACGGCCCATGGTTTTTACAGAGGATGCCCGGCACATGCATGGGATTTTTCCCCTCCATTGTCTCGACAATCACAAGCCCCGTATTCCGCTCATACCCGTCCTCAATTTCTTCTTCCGTCAGATTCCTCGCGCAGGGAATCTCACCGTAAAAATAGTCGGCATGGGTCGTCCCATAACAAGGGATTCCACGGCCGGCCTGGGCCCAGGACGTCGCCATCGGAGAGTGAGTATGGACAACTCCGCCGATTTCCGGGTACGCCCGATACAGCTCCAGATGGGTCGCCGTATCAGACGACGGGTTTAAACGCCCCTCGACCCGCTCTCCCGAAAGATTCATAACGACCATGTCCTCCGGCCTCAGCCTGTCATAGTCCACGCCGCTCGGCTTTATGACGAAAAGGCCGCTCTCCCTGTCGATCCCGCTTGCGTTTCCCCATGTGTATGTAATGAGCCCGCGCTTTGGAAGCTCCATATTGGCTTCATAGACCTTCTGCTTTAATTCCTCCAGCATATCGCATTCCTCCGTTTCCGTCCGTATTTTAGGCACAGTTCTTTAACCAAAGTATATATGATGTCCGCGGAATTTACAAGAGAGCCGCAAAAACAGAAAAACCGCTTCCTATGCAAAAGATATTTTTTATGATATGATAAAACCATCTATCAATCAGAAAGGAGCCCGCCATGTCTCATCAAACTTCACGCCTTACAGGCCTTCTTTTCGGAATATCCGCCCTTTTTGCTGCATTCCTCACCGGCTGTGCGGCCAATGCGCCGGCGGAGCCCGCAAAGGAACCGGAAACATCCATATCTGCTCCGGCCGAAACCGAAGCGGCTGCCGCTCCCTCTTCGGGCACAGCCAGCCAAATCCCGGCTCTTGAAGACGACTTTTACGAGTCAGTCAATCATGATCTGCTTTCCCAGTGGGAAATCCCGGAGGATCAGTCCTCCGTGGGCTGGTTTGCCAAACTCGGAGAAGATAACCTGGAGCGGATCGGACAGATCATAAAAACCGCCGCAGAAACCCCCGATGCAGTCTCCGGGAGCGATCATTCTAACATTGCCGCCTATTATCTTACTGCCATGGATCAGGAGACCAGAAACGAAAACGGCTTCGGCCCGACCGTCTCTGCCTTTTTTGAGAAGGTCGACGCCGCAGAGACGATTTCCGAGCTTCTCGAGGTCTGCGCCCGTTTCCAGAGAGAATATGGATACGGCAGCCTGTTCGGCCTCTATTACGGTGTCGACGGCGCCGATTCCGGCAAAAATGTCCTTTACCTTTTAAATTCCGACACGCATTTGAGCAGGGAGGAATGGTTTTCAGAAGACGAACAGGTACAGGCACAGAACAGCGCATACCTCGCCTATCTGGAAGAGCTCTGCCAAATCGAAGGGATGTCAGAAGAGGACGCGGCCGCCTCAGTTAAGAGAACTTCAGATATGATGAAGGATTGGGCTTCCGTATCCCTGACGGCAGCGGAACTGTATGATGCCAGCTTAACATACAATGTCTTTGAAGCCTCTGACCTGGAAGAGCTGTTTAACGGCAAGATTTCCATGGAAACCCTGACGGATATCTACGGAATACGGCCGGACGAAATGCTCATCGTCTTGGATACGGAGCTTGCCCGAAAGACGGCCTCCTGGCTGACCGAAGAAAATCTCCCGCTCTTAAAGGAATATGTAAAAATCACTGTCCACAACGACCTTGCCCCCTACATGGACATTGCCTCCTTCGATGCCCGCATGTCCTATAACACCGCCATTCAAGGATTGGAAACTGCCAAACCCTTTGAGACTATCGTCTCCGAACAGGTTCAGGAAACTCTCGGTTTTGAATGCGGCCGTCTGTACTGTGAAGAGTATTTTGCACCGGAAACAACGGAAGATATCGAAAAAATCGTAAGCCAGGTTGTAGCGGTATTCCGAAGCAGGCTTCAAAATATGGACTGGATGAGCCAAGAGACCCGTGCCGAGGCCATAAAAAAGCTGGATACGCTGGATGTTCAGATCGGCATGCCGGAAGTCTGGCCCCAGGATCTTCATCCCATTTCCCTGACCCGCCCGGAAGACGGCGGCCTCTATGTGGAAAACCATCTGGCTTACCAAAAGGCTGATATCGACTATAACTTCTCCTCAAAAGACGAGCCCGTCAACAAAGCCCTCTGGGTGATGACGCCCCAGTCGGTCAATGCCTATTATTCGCCTGACAGCAACAGCATCACGTTTCTGGCCGGCATCCTCCAGGATCCGTTTTACAGCCCCAAGGCCTCCGACGCCGAAAACCTTGGGCGCATCGGCATGGTAGTCGCCCATGAGATCACTCACGCCTTCGATGACAACGGCTCCCAGTATGATGAAAACGGAAATATCCGCAACTGGTGGACGGATGAGGACAGGGAAAAGTTTATGGAGCTTTCCGGAAAAGTCGTGGACTACTATGGCGCCATGGAGGTTCAGGGGATCCCCGTAAACGGGACGCAGACGCTTTCCGAAAACATTGCCGATCTTGGTGCCGTCTCCTGCATCACGGAAATTGCAGAGAACGAGGGATATGATTTGAAAGAAATGTACACGGCTTATGCCGGTCTCTGGGCTCAGAAAATACGGGACGAAGCCCTGGCCGCCAACATGGCAGTCAATACCCATGCACAGCCGAAAATCCGTGTCAATGCCGTCCTCTCCGCGACAGACGGCTTCTATGAGGCCTTCGGGATCAAAGAAGGCGACGGCATGTACGTCGCCCCGGAAGAAAGGCCGAAGATCTGGTAACAAAAAAGGAGCAGTGTCTCTCCTGCGGCAGATGCCGCGGGAAAGGCGCTGCTTCTTTTCCTTTATCTTTTTCCGCCTAAGGCATTCACAAACTGCTGCGCCGTCCGCCCGGACAGGCCGCCGCCGCGCATCTCAAACTTGTTTGCCTCATGGCAGATCTCCTCGTCGGAAATTTCTTCCTCCGTTATCCCAGCCCGCCTTGCAAGCTTCACGGCCATGTCGTAGAAATCGGTACGGTTTGGCTTTGCAAAGAAAATCGTAAGGCCGAACCGGTTCACAAGGGAAAGCTTCTCCTCCAAAGTATCGGAGCGGTGCAGGTCTTCTCCATGTTCCATGTCGTCCCTGTCTTTAAAGGTCTCACGGATTAAATGCCTGCGGTTCGACGTGGCATAGATCAGGATGTTGTCCGGCTTCGTCTCCACGCCGCCCTCGATGACGGCCTTTAAGAACTTGTACTCAATCTCAAACTCCTCAAAGGACAGATCATCCATATAGATAATGAAGCGATAGTTGCGGTTCTTGATCTGGCCGATGATGGCCGACAGGTCTTTGAACTGGTGCTTGTAAATCTCAATCATCCGCAGGCCCATCGGGTAGAACTCATTGACGACGGCCTTGATGCTGGTGGATTTGCCGGTGCCGCTGTCGCCGAACAACAGCACATTGTTGGCCGTCCGCCCCTCGACAAAGGCACGCGTATTCTCCACGAGCCGCGCCTTCTGGGTCTCATAGCCGATCAGATCGTCCAAAAGCACGGCATCCATGTTGTTGACCGGCAGGAAGCGGACGGTTCCATCTCCGTTTTCCGCAATCCGGAACGCCTTATTGAGGCCGAACATGCCGACGCCGTAGTCCTTATAAAACCCGGTCACCAGATCGAAAAATTCTTCCTCATCTGCTGCCTTTTCCAGCTTTTCACTTAAGCCCCGCACCTTCTCGCTGACATTCCGGTTGTACATCAGCTCTTTTTTCTCGATGGCCTGATAATGGCAGAGCTTCGTAAAGCAATCCGTCTCCAGCTCCGTCTCCAGGCGGCCAAAATCATAGTCAAACAGCGCCCGGAACATCTTAAAATCCGTCTTTACAAAGGAGTTGACGGTGCCTTCCTTCGCTCCCATCTTTTCGCACACGAGGCTAAAGGGGTTTTCATTCGTGATTAAGAGGAAGGTCAGATAGTTGTGCCAGAGATTTTTGTCGAAGGCATATTCCGTCCCCAGCATGAGGATCCGCTTTACCTGCTCAAATACCCGGCGCCTTAAGACGTCCTTTTTCTCCGTCCCGTTTTCCAGGGCGGCACAGATTTCGGAAAGCTGCCAGAGGATCGAGTCCTCCGGCAGCGAGCCGTAAACAAGAAGATTGGAAACAATATGATTCATGCTATTCTACAATGGCTCCCTTATCCGCAGAGGAAACCATCCGCGCATACCGTTTGAGATACCCGGTAAGCTCTTTCGGCTCCTTTAATTTCATAGTCTTCTTCCGCTCCTCCATCTCCTCGTTGGAAACAAGAAGCATTAAGCTGTAATTGGGGATATCGATCTGGATCTTATCTCCGTCCTTCACATAGGCGATGGGGCCGCCGGCTGCCGCCTCCGGGGAAATATGGCCGATGGCCGCGCCGCAGGAAGCGCCGGAGAACCGCCCGTCGGTGAGAAGCGCCACGGTGGTGTCAAGCTTCATGCCGACGATGGCTGACGTGGGCGACAACATCTCCCGCATGCCCGGGCCGCCAGACGGCCCCTCATAGCGGATAATCACCACGTCTCCCGGGACGATTTTCCCGTCGTAAATGGCCGCGATGGCTTCTTCCTCGGAATCAAAGCACCTGGCTGTGCCGGTGTTCTTAAGCATCTCCGGCTTCACGGCCGACCGCTTTACAATGGCGCCGTTGGGAGCCAGATTTCCGAACAGGACGGCAAGCCCGCCTGTTTTGGAATACGGGTTGTCGATGGGGCGGATCACCTCTTTGTCCCTGTTTTCCGCCTTCTCCACGGCCTCTGCCACGGTCTTTCCCGTGACAGTCATGCAGTCGCCGTGCAGCATGCCGGCGTCGTAAAGCTCTTTCATGACAGCCTGAATGCCGCCTGCCTTTAAGAGATCCTGCATGTGGTGATGTCCGGCCGGAGCCAGATGACAGAGGTTCGGCGTCCGCTCGCTGATCTCGTTGATCATGTGAAGGTCAAGGTTAATGCCCGCCTCGTGGGCAATGGCTAAGAGATGGAGCGCCGAGTTGGTGGAACAGCCAAGGGCCATGTCTGTCGTCAGCGCATTCTCAAAAGCCTTTTCCGTCACAATATCCCGCGGCCTTAAATTCTGTTCCAGCACCTTCATCACCAGCATTCCAGCCGTCTTCGCAAGACGGATCCGCTCGCCGTAAACTGCCGGGATCGTCCCGTTTCCGGGAAGTCCGAGGCCAAGAACCTCCGTCAGGCAGTTCATGGAGTTTGCCGTAAACATGCCGGAGCAGGAGCCGCAGCCGGGACAGCTTGAACCCTCGATTTCCGCCAGCTCCTCGTCGTCAATGAGCCCTGCTTTCCTGGCTCCGACGGCCTCAAAAACAGAGTTCAGATCTCTCTTATCAATGGACAGCATGGGCCCGCCGGACACGAACACGCAGGGCAGGTTGAGCCGCAGCGCCGCCATCAACATTCCCGGCACAATTTTGTCACAGTTTGGAATGAACACCAGGGCGTCAAAGCAGTGCCCCGTCACCATGCACTCGATGGTATCGGCGATCAGCTCCCTGGAGCTTAAGGAGAACCGCATGCCCTCGTGTCCCATGGCGATGCCGTCGCAGACGCCGATGGTGTTGAACTCCATAGGCGTGCCGCCGGCCGCCAGCACGCCGTCCTTTACGGCCCTGGCGATGGTCTGCAAATGGATGTGGCCCGGCGCAACCTCGTTGAAGGAATTGACGATGCCGATAAAAGGCCTCTTAAGCTGTTCGTCGTTGTATCCGTCCGCTTTAAGAAGCGAGCGGTGCGGCGCATGTTCCACGCCTTTTTTTACCTGATCCGATCTCATAATCCACCTCCAAAGGGCCGTGTCCCGGCAGAACCCGTGATGGAATCCTGCCGGCCGGCCCTCTTCTCTCCTGCTTTATTATTTTGCTTCGTCAAGATCCTGGGTCTGCTTCCAGCCCATCTTTGCGCGGAGCTCGCGTCCTGTCTTAGCAGCCAGCGTGTTGGCGGATGCCTCTCTCTTGGCGTTGAAGGTCGTCCGTCCCACCTGGTTTTCCAGAATCCACTTCTTCGCAAAGCTGCCGTCCTGGATTTCCTTTAATACCTGCTTCATCTCCTGCTTTACAGCGTCATTAATGATTCTGGAGCCGGTCTCGTAGTCGCCGAATTCAGCCGTATCGGAGATGGAATAGCGCATGCCCTCGAAGCCGGCGTTGAAGATCAGATCGACAATCAGCTTCATCTCATGGATGCACTCGAAATATGCGTTCTCCGGCTTGTAGCCTGCCTCCACAAGCGTGTTGAAGCCGGCTTCCATCAGGGCCGTCACGCCGCCGCAGAGAACGGCCTGCTCGCCGAAGAGGTCTGTCTCGGTCTCCTCTTTAAATGTCGTCTCAAGGATTCCGCCTCTTGCGCCGCCGATGCCTGCCGCATAAGCCTTTGCAACCTCCATGGAATTTCCGGACGGATCCTGATAAACGGCAACAAGGCAGGGAACGCCCTTTCCGGAAACGTACTGGGAGCGGACGGTGTGGCCCGGGCCCTTCGGCGCGATCATGATGACGTTTACGTCTGCCGGCGGGATGATCTGCTTAAAGTGGATGTTGAAGCCGTGTGCAAAGCAGAGGGTCTTTCCCTCGGACAGGTTTTCCTTGATGTCCTTCTGGTACAAAGCAGCCTGCTTCTCGTCGTTTACAAGAATCATAATGATATCGGATGCCTTCACAGCGTCCGCCGTATTCATAACCGTAAAGCCGTCTTCTTTTGCCTTCACTGCGGACTTGGAGCCCTCATAAAGGCCCACGACAACGTCCACGCCGGAGTCTCTTAAGTTTAACGCATGGGCATGGCCCTGGGAGCCGTAGCCGATGACAGCCACTTTCTTTCCGTCTAAAAGTCCAAGGTTGCAGTCTCTTTCATAGTACATCGTTGCCATAGTTTTTTTCTCCTTTTATTCAATAAAATTTACTCCGCGCGAAGCGTGTTTTCTATCCCTAAGCCGATGGCAATGTCTCCCGAACGGCTGAGTTCCAAAATTCCAAAGCCCCTGACCTTCTCGATGAAGGACTCCACCTTCTCCAGCGTCCCCGTGATTTCGGCCGTCAGGTGTTCCTCGCCGAAATCCACGACCTTTCCGCCGTACTGGTTGATGAGATCCAAAACCTGATGCTTGGAGGAACCGCGCTGGGTTCCGGTCAGGTGCATTTTTATGAACATGTGCTGTGCAAACTCGGCGTCTGCCGCCTCTAAAAGCATGACCGCTTTCACGTCGATGAGCTTTTCTAACTGGCGCACCACCTGTTCTTTCATATATTCATCCCCTGTGGAGACGATGGTCATTCTGGAATACTCCGGATTTTCCGTCGTCCCAACGGAAAGGGCGTCGATGTTATAGCACCGCTTGGCGTAAAGCCCGGCAATCCGGTTCAGAACGCCGAATTTATTGTTGACAATCAGCCCTACTGCAAATCTCTCTTCCATATGCCCTTATCCTTTCACAATGATATCCTTTGCGGAACGTCCCGGCGGGATCATCGGCAGCACCTTCTCATCCATGCCGATGTGGCAGTCGATGAGAACCGGCCCGTCGCTTCCGTCGGCCTCCCGCAGCGCATCCTTTAAATCGTTCATCGTAAAGGCCGTAAAGCCCTTTGCACCAAAAGCACGGGACAGGGCCGCAAAATCCGTCTTCCTATCAAGGGTCGTCTGGGAGTACCGGCCGCCGTAGAAAATCCCCTGCCACTGCCTTACCATGCCGAGCACGTCGTTGTTCATGACGATAATCGTGAGAGGCAGGTTCTGGCTCACAGCCGTCGCCATCTCGTTTAAATTCATGCCGAAGCTGCCGTCGCCGGTAAAGAGGACGGTGCGCTTCCTGCCGCAGGCGATGCAGCCGCCGATGGCAGCGCCCATGCCGTAGCCCATGGTTCCCAATCCGCCGGAGGTTAAAAGCGTCCTCGGCTTCTCGAAGGGGAAGTGCTGGACGGTCCACATCTGATGCTGGCCCACGTCCGTCGCCACGATGGTCTCCGGGCGGCAGTGGTTCTTCACCTCGCCGATGATGGCAGACGGGCTGAAAGCACTGTCATGAGGCAGCACGTCAGCATTCTTATATTCTTCGACCTTTTTCCGCCACTCCGGATGAGTGCAGGCCGGCACTTCCTTTAAGAGCTTTGTCAGGATTTCCTTTACATCGCCCCAGAGGCTCACATCCGGGCTTACATTTTTCCCGATTTCCGCCCGGTCGATGTCGATATGCACGGTCATGCACTTTTTCGTATATTCGTCCACATCGCCTGTGGCCCGGTCGGAAAACCGGACGCCGACGGCGATCAAAAGATCACAGTCCGACTGTGCCATGATGGAGGCGTACCGTCCATGCATGCCGCACATGCCGAGATTCAATGGATAAGAGGCCGGAATCGCCGTGATTCCCATCATGCTGAGGCCCACAGGGGCGTCAATCCGTCTGGAAAGCTCCAGGACTTCCTCCTCCGCGCCGGAAGCCAGAACGCCGCCGCCGGCATAGATGAACGGCCGCTCCGCCTTCTTTATCATCTCCAGGACTTCCGAAATGTCGTTTTTCCCGCATTCCGTCTTCTTCCCCACGTGGGGCTCTTCCATGTTTTCATCGTACTCCCACTCGTCGATCTGGACGTTTTTCGGGATGTCGATGAGGACGGGGCCTTTCCTTCCGGCGTTTGCAATGGCAAAGGCCTCTTTGATCGTCTTCTGGAGTTCGCTCACGTCGCGCACCATAAAATTATGTTTTACCACAGGCTGCGTGACACCGACGATATCCACCTCCTGAAAGGAGTCTTTTCCCAGATTATTCACGGCCACGTTGCCCGTCACGGCCACCATCGGGACGGAATCGAGATATGCGTTTGCGATCCCCGTCACCAGGTTCGTGGCTCCCGGGCCGCTGGTGGCAAGGACGACGCCGGTCTTCCCGCTGGCCCTGGCATAGCCGTCGGCCGCATGGGCCGCCCCCTGCTCATGGGCGCTTAAAACGTGGCGGATCCTGTCCGAAGCCAGATAAAGCTCATCGTAAATATTTAAGACGGAGCCGCCCGGATATCCGAAGATCACCTCTGTCCCCTGGCGGATCAGCTCCTCCACCAGGATTCTTGCACCATTCATTTTCATATTCTTCTCTCCTCGCTGTTTTCTGTCCCACGCCGTCCGGGGGCTTTTGCAGCGCATATTTGGCTTGTGCTACAAAAAGAACCCCGCAGCGTTGTGCTGTGGGGTTCCCAACATACTCTTTCTTTGTTTCCGATCAGCATGTCATGGATGGAATCACCTTGGGTTCAGCATAACGCAAATAAGCATTCTCGCACACGACGATAATGCTGACGATAATTCGAATCACGACTGCGGATAGTACCAGGTCAAAAGCACGCCCTGCGATCATAATCTGCGTTCTCCTTTCCCAAAATGTTAGTTTTATTATACACATGATTCTCAAAAATGCAAGTAAAACTTTTTCATGCCAGATATGTTTTCAGGTTATATCACGATGCAATTCCCATAAATACAGGTGAATCCACAAAAAATTCATCCAAAAAAAGTTTTCGGACAGCTCTGTTTATTATTGTAACAACAATTCAAAAGCAGTATAATAAATTTGTCCAATCAATCATTCCTCAAAAACAAAATTCTAACAGTAAGGAGGTTCTGTCATGAAAATCGGATGCGTGAAGGAAATCAAGAACAGAGAATACCGCGTGGGCCTGACGCCGTCCAATGCAAAGAGCTATAAAAATGCCGGCCATGAGGTCTGGATCGAGGCCGGCGCAGGCCTGGGTTCCGGCTTTACCGATGCCGAATATGAAAAAGCCGGCGCAAAGCTCATCGGATCGGCAAAAGAGGTCTGGGACAACGTGGACATGATGGTAAAGGTGAAGGAACCGCTCCCCGAAGAATACCAGTATTTCCGCAGAGATCTGATCCTTTACACCTACCTGCATCTGGCTGCCGACAAGCCGCTCACCGATGCCATGCTGGCTTCCGGCATGAGGGGCTTCGCCTACGAGACGTTAATTGAGACTGACGGCAGTATCCCGCTCCTCGCGCCCATGAGCCAGATCGCAGGCCGCTTAAGCGTCCAGGAAGGTGCCAAATATTTGGAAAAGACCTTCGGCGGCTCCGGCGTCCTTTTAGCCGGCGTCCCCGGCACTCCGAAAGCCAACGTCGTGATCTTAGGCGGCGGCTCTGTGGGGACGAACGCCTGCAAGATCGCCGTGGGCATGGGTGCCAACGTGACGGTTCTTGACATCAGCCTTCCGCGCCTTGCCTACCTGGACGATATTTTCGGCGCCAGGATCCAGACCCTCGTCAGCAACGACGCCAACATCGAGCACGCCGTAAAAGACGCCGACCTGGTGGTGGGCGCTGTCCTGATTCCCGGAAAGGCCGCGCCGAAGCTCATGAAGCGGGAGTATTTAAAGGAAATGAAGCCGGGAAGCGTCATCGTCGACGTGGCTGTTGACCAGGGCGGCTGCTGTGAGACCACCAAGGTCACGTACCACGACGATCCGATTTTCACGGTGGACGGCATCGTCCATTACTGCGTCGGCAACATGCCGGGCGCCGTCCCCAGAACCTCCACCATCGCCCTCACAAACGCCACGCTGCGCTACGGCCTGGAGATCGCTGCCCATGGCCTGGAGGATGCATGCAGAAAGAATCCGGTTATGAAGTCCGGCGTCAACACCTACGACGGCAAGCTGACGTGTGAAAATGTGGCTGTGAGCTTTGGAATGGAATATACGGAGCTTGATGGGCTGATTTAGAGTTGTTTTTGGAAATCGATTGGGGCTGCGGAAGATGCTAAGGTGGGCGTTTCCGCAGCCCTTTTTGTGCGGGGCATGTTTTGACACGCATATGCGGAGTATGATACAATAACCGCAAAGCGGTTATTGTATCTGCGCATGCCGGTTTTTGCGTTCACCGCAAAAACCCGGGCGCTAAAATCCGCCGGAGGCTCATGGCCGCGCAGCGGACATGATACAATGGGGATAGCTTGCCGAAGCATTCAAGAAACAAGGAGGTATCGCGTATGCCATTACCAAAAGAACGCCTATATACATCCGAGGATTACTGGGGCCTTCCGGAAAGCCGCCGGGCTGAACTCATTGACGGCCAGCTCTATGATATGGCTCCGCCGAGCCGAATCCATCAGGAAATCATCAGTGCGATGAATGCTGTCATTTATCATTACCTCAAATCCAGAGGCGGGAACTGCAAAGTCTACCCTGCGCCTTTTGCCGTCAATCTGGATTCCAGGGACACGAACTGGGTGGAGCCGGACATCTCCGTCATCTGTGACAAGAATAAACTGACCGGCCGCGGCTGCTCCGGAGCCCCGGACTGGATCATCGAGGTCACTTCTCCCAGTACGCAAAGCCATGACTATTTAAAAAAATTATGGCTCTATCAGAAGTATGGCGTCCGCGAATACTGGATCATAAATCCAACTACAAAAAATGTGATGGTTTATGATTTTGAACATGGAAATTCTGCCAGCTATTCTTTTGATGATCCAGTACCCGCGGCTATCTATTACTCAGACTTAAAAATCTGTATTTCTGATCTTTTGTAGAATAGAAATCGGCCTCTGCCGAACGCAGAGGCCTCCGCCATGACAATATCATATACTTACCTGGGCAGCCGGTAGGGCGGCTGCGGTTCCCTGTCCTGAGTCTTGCACAGGAGGGGATGCTTATGAGTACATACGAAGAATTTCAAATCATCTTAGGCGTTGCCATGCTGATCGTTGCAATTCTGAACCTGACACATAAGAAATAGCCGCCCTGCTCTCTGGAAAAAAGTAGGCAGCTATTTCTTAGCTTAAAACTTATTCACCAGGGCGGGGAGCCTTGACCTCCCTTACTGGCTGTCTTGTTAAGTATATTATATGTTAATTTCTCTCTTTTGTCAAACGGAAACACCGTCCAAAAACCATGCCATATAATGCAAAAGGAGCCTGTAAACACAAGCTCCTTTTCATGCCGGTGACCGGACTTGAACCGGTACGGGGTTGCCCCCGAGGGATTTTAAGTCCCTTGCGTCTGCCTATTCCGCCACACCGGCAAACCTGATAACATTTCTGTTATCAAATGGGGCGTATAGGGCTCGAACCTATGACCCTCTGCTTGTAAGGCAGATGCTCTCCCAGCTGAGCTAACACCCCATATTATGTAATTTTAAATCATCTGCCATCCCGCAAAACAGAATGGAACCGACCCGGATGGGATTCGAACCCACGACCTCCGCCGTGACAGGGCGGCGCTCTAACCAGCTGAGCCACCGGGCCGTATTCAATTTATTTTGTACCTTTGTTCAGGGCTAGTGGACCTTCGGGGACTCGAACCCAGGACCGACCGGTTATGAGCCGGTTGCTCTAACCAACTGAGCTAAAGGTCCAAAATCAAAAACTTTCTTTCAGCGAAGCAGATAACTCCGATGAGTGACCCCAAGGGGATTCGGACCCCTGTTACCGCCGTGAAAGGGCGATGTCTTAACCGCTTGACCATGGGGCCCCGCATTTATTTTACCCTGTGCTTCCTGACCTCTGCCTGTCCGCAGTTCTGCATCCAGACGGCCAAAACATACATTTTAAGTAAAATAAAAACTCCCCGAGTAGGACTCGAACCTACGACAGCGCGGTTAACAGCCGCGTGCTCTACCGACTGAGCTATCGAGGAATATCTCTGAACGACAGGGATTATTATATAACAAGACCTGAATCCTGTCAAGGATTTTTTTGCCTTTTTCCCGTTCTTTCTTTCTATGTCAAAATACCGCCGAAAACACGGCGCTCTCCCGGTACAGGAGAGCGCCTGTCACCTCATCCGTTTCTTTATAAAATGTCCTCTCCGACCGTCGTCTCCCGGACGATTTTCCGGATCGGCAGGATGCTGGACGGCGAGACGGAAAGCTCGTCAAGCCCCATTTTCAGGAAGGTCTCCGTCAGCGTCTCATCTGCGCCGAGCTCGCCGCAGATTCCGACCCAGCAGCCCTCTTTATGACCGTTTTCCACAACCATCCGGATCATCCGCAGCACGGCCGGATGATGGGGATCGTAAAATTCATCCAGTTTGGAGTTCTGCCTGTCGATGGCCAGCGTGTACTGGGTCAGGTCATTCGTCCCGATGCTGAAGAAATCCACTTCCTTTGCCAGCAAATCGCTCATCATCACGGCCGCCGGCGTCTCGATCATGATCCCCTGCTCAAACTCACCGTATGGAATCCCGGCTTCCTTCATTTCCTGCTTTGTCTCCTCCACGATGGCCTTGATTCGCCGCACCTCGTCCACGGAAATAATCATCGGGTACATGATCGCCAGATTCCCGTAGGCGCTGGCACGCAAAAGCGCACGAAGCTGCGTCTTAAAAATCTCCGGCCGCGTCAGACAGATCCGGATGGCCCGAAGGCCCATGGCCGGATTTTCCTCATGATCGAGGCCGAAATACTCCACCTGCTTGTCGGCGCCGATGTCCAGCGTCCGGATAACAACCTTCTTGCCGGCCATGGTCTCCGCCACAGCCTTATATGCCTGGAACTGCTCTTCCTCCGTGGGATAGTCGCTTTTTTCCAGATATAAAAACTCACTTCGGAACAGCCCGATTCCCCCTGCATCGTTGGCGAGGGCCTTCGCCGTGTCGCCGATGCTGCCGATGTTGGCGTAAAGTTCAATCTTCTTCCCGTCAAGGGTCACATTTTCCTTACCCTTAAGCTCTGCCAGAAGCTTTCTCTTCCGCTCCTGCTCCTTAAGCTTTTCCTGATAGGCCGAGAGCGTTTCCTCGTCCGGATCCACATAGAAAATCCCCTGCTCGCCGTCGATGATGGCCATTTTCCCGTTCATGTCTTCCCTGACCGGGACTCCGATCAGAGCCGGTATGTTCATGGTGCGGGCCAGGATCGCCGTATGGGAATTGGAGGAGCCAAGCTCCGTGACAAAGCCTAAAAGCTTCGTCTTGTCCATCTGTACGGTCTCGCTGGGCGCCAGGTCTTTTGCCGCCAGGATCACCGGCTCGTCGCCGATTTCCCAGACCGTCCCTTTCCCATGGAGCAGCTTTACAACCCGCTCCGAAACGTCCTTCACATCGGCCGACCTGGCCTTAAAATACTCGTCCTCCATCTCGGAAAACATTTTTGCAAAATTATCCCCCGTGACGGCTGCCGCGTACTCGGCGTTGACCTTCTGGGATTCCATCAGGTTCCGGGCGGCATCGTTGAAATCGTCGTCCTCCAGCATCATGGACTGCACCTCGAAAATCGCAGCGTTGACCTCCCCGACCTCTTTGAGCGCCTTCTCATAGAGAGCCGAAAGTTCTGCCATCGCCTCTGCCCTGGCTTTTTCATAGCGCAGGAGCTCTGCCTCCACGTCGTCTACGCTCCGTCTCTGCACCATCTGCTCCTCTTTTGCGTAGAACAGAAGCCGTCCGACGGCAATCCCCTTAAGGATTGATTTCCCCACATATGTTACCATAATTCCATCCCTTTCCGCCGGCGCGCAGATTACAGATTCGCCTCCAAAAATGCCTTCATGGCCTCGATGGCCTGCTCCTCGTCCTCGCCCTCTGCGGCAATGGTGACTTCCATGCCTTTTTTGATGCCCATGCTCATGATTGCCATTAACTTCCCGGCATCGGATTTCTTTCCGTTCCCCTCCAGGGTAATCTTCGACTGGAACTTCTTTGCTTCCTTTACAAGAAGGCCTGCCGGTCTTGCATGGATTCCTACCTCATCTTTAATGACATACTGAAATGTTTTCATCGCTTTCTTCTCCTTTTTTCTTATTTTTACGGCGGCCCTGCGGACGGCAGATTCCCTGTACGGCCCGCCGGCTGCCGTTTTTACACGTTAATTTTTCCTGTGGTGATAGAATACGGCCGTCTCATAGGGACGCAGGGAGAACTTCCCGTCTTCTTCTGTAATCCCGTCATAATTTCCAAGAATTTTCTCAAATCCTGAAAGATCCAGCCCCGACTCCCACGCCGCATCGCGGCCATAGAAATTGTTGACAACCAGAAGCTCTTCCCCGCCATACACCCGCCTGTATGCAAACACCGCAGGATGGCGCTCCGCCAGGGCCTCAATCTTCCCATATGCGATCACATCGAGCTCCTTCCTTAATTGTACCAGCTTTTTATAATAATGGAAGATGGAATCTCCATCCAAAAGTTCTGTTTCTGCATTGATTTTACCGCAGTTTTCATTGACCGAAATCCACGGCGTGCCGTCGGTGAACCCGCCGTTTCTTCCGGCATTCCACTGAACCGGCGTGCGGCTGTTGTCTCTGGAGTGGATCTGGAGAATCCGGTAGGCGTCCTGTTCCGTGAGCCCTTTCTCCTGAAGGATCCGGAAATGGTTCAGGCTTTCCACATCCCGGTACTGGGAAATGTCCGTAAATCCGGCATTCGTCATGCCCAGCTCCTCGCCCTGGTAGATGTACGGCGTGCCGCGAAGGAGATGGATCATCGTCGCCAGCATTTTCGCCGACTCCTTCCAGTATTTCCCCTCGCTTCCGAACCGGGACACCACCCGCGGCTGGTCGTGGTTGCACCAGAACACGGCGTTCCATGCGTCATGCTCCTGCATCCCCTTCTGCCAGCCAAAGAGAAGATCCTTTAATTTCTGGAAATCCGCCGGAACCAGCACCCACTTTTCATTGCCCATGAAATCCACCTTCAAATGATGGAAGGAAAAGACCATGGACAGCTCCTTTCCGTCCCCGCCAGCATACTGATAGCAGTTTTCCATGGACGTGCTGGACATCTCGCCGACTGTGATGATTTCGGCGTCGGTGCCGAAGGTGGCCGCGTTCAGCTCCTGAAGGTATTTGTGGATGTTTGGCCCGTCGGTGTAGAACCGGCGGCCGTCGCCCTCATAATCATCCTCGAATACACTCTTGCTGATTAAATTCACCACGTCGAACCGGAAGCCCTTGACGCCCTTTTCCATCCAGAAGCGGACAATCTTCTGCATTTCCTTCCTGACTTCCTCGTTGTCCCAGTTGAGATCCGGCTGGGACACGTCGAACAGATGGAGATAGTATTCGTCAAACTGCTCGACGTACTCCCACACATTGCCGCCGAACTTGCTCTCCCAGTTGGTAGGCGGCACGCCCGGCGCCTTTCCTTTACGGAAAATATAGAAATTTTTATACTTTTCATCGCCGGCCAGCGCCTTTTGAAACCACTCATGGCGGCTCGACGTATGGTTGAACACCATGTCGAGCATCAGGCGGATCCCGCGTTTTTCCGCCTCCGCCGCCAGCTCTTCAAAATCTTCCATGGTACCGTACCGCGGATCGATGTTATAATAGTCCTCCACGTCGTAGCCGTTGTCGTTCTGGGGCGACACGAAAAACGGCGTCAGCCAGATATAATCGGCGCCCAGCTCTTTAATGTAGTCCAACTTCGATGTAACGCCTTTCAAATCTCCCCAGCCGTCCCCGTTGCTGTCGCTGAACGACTTCGGGTAGATCTGGTACACCACACTCTTTTTAAAATCTGCCACGCTCACACGTCCCTCCTACTCATACGATACAATATCCGTGCTGCCTGCCTTCGTCTCCATGCCGGTCATGAACCGGAACCCGGAGGCATCGCCCTCATCCGTCACCACGAACACCGTCGTCGCCGGATGGCCTGCCGCCAGGATTTTCGCCTTGTTAAAACGGATCAACGGCTGGCCGCAGCGAACCGTATCGCCTTCTTTTACGAAAAGCTCAAAGCCGTCGCCGTTCATATTTACCGTGTCGATGCCCACATGGATCAGCACCTCCACGCCGTTTGCCAGCGTGAGCCCGCATGCATGGCGGGAGTCCTCCATGACGGCGCTGACCGTCCCGTCGGCCGGGGCCACGACGGTTTCATTCTCCGGCTCGATAGCCAGACCGTCGCCCATCACATGCTGGGAGAACACCTCGTCCGGCACTTCCTCAAGGGGAATGGCGCGGCCGCTTAAGTATGCCTTTAAGGCATGGCCGTTTCCATCGGCCTTCGTCTCTGTTTCCGCCGTTTCTTCTGCCGTTTCTTCTTTCACAGCTTCCGCCTTCGGCGCTTCCACCGGCTCTGCCTTAAGAAGCCCTCGTTCCTCCGCCGACAGCTTTCTGCTTCCGACTGCAAACGTCAGCGCAAACGGCACCACAACGGCAACCGCCATGGCTGCCAGGAACACCAGATAATACTGCGGGAAAATGGACAGGATTCCCGGCAGGCCGCCGACGCCGATGCTGGTGGCCTGTACGCCGAAGCCCACGGAAATCAGGGCCGCACATGCCGATCCGATCATGCCGCAGATGAGCGGGAAGCCGTATTTTAAGTTGACGCCGAAAAGCGCCGGCTCCGTGACGCCAAGGTAACAGGAAATCAACGCCGGCACGTTCACCTGCTCGGCGCGCTCGTTTTTCTTCTGGAGCACGCTCATGGCAAGGACGCTGGAGCCCTGGGCGATGTTGCTTAAGGCGATCATCGGCCATAACATCGTACCGCCTGTGCTTGTCACAAGCTGGGAATCAATGGCATTCGTCATATGATGCAGGCCGGTCATAACCACCGGCGCATAAAAGAGCCCGAAAATGCCGGCGAACACGAAACGGAAGTTGGAAGTAAGGCCTGCATAAACCACGTCGCCGATGGCGTTTCCGATGGCCCAGCCGATGGGGCCGACGACCATATGGGCGATAAAGACTGCCGGTACCAGAGAGCAGAACGGCACCACGATCATGCTGATGACTGCCGGACAGTGTTTCCGGAAGAACCGCTCCAGATAGACCAGGACGAAGCCTGCCATCATGGCTGCGATCACCTGTCCCTGATAGCCGATCATCCGGACGGTGGCGAAGCCGAAATCCCAGACCGGGATCTGATCTGCCGGCGTCGTGGCCACGCTGAAACCGTTTAAGAGCTGAGACGATACGAGCGTCAGTCCCAGGACGATGCCCAGGATCTGGGTCGTTCCCATTTTCTTCGTAATCGACCAGACAATTCCCACCGGCAAAAGCCAGAACACGGCCTCGCCGATCAGCCAGAGGAAGCTGTCCACGCCGTACCAGAACTGGGAAATTTCCACGAGCGTCTTTGTTCCGTTCTCAAAAAAGGCAATGCTGTCGATCACGTTCCGGAAGCCGAGTACGAGACCGCCGCAGATCAGGGCCGGGATAATCGGCGCAAAAATCTCGCCCAGATTGCTCATGAGCTTCTGGATCCATGTCTGATTGTCCTTGGCCGCCTGCTTGGCCGCCTCCTTGCTTACGCCTTCCACGCCGGCATAAGCCGTGAACTCGTTGAAAAAGGTGGAAACATCGTTTCCGATAATTACCTGGAACTGCCCCGCCTGGGTAAACGTCCCCTTTACACAGCCGATCTCCTCGATCTGCTTCACATCGGCCTTCTTCTCGTCGGCCAGCACGAACCGCATCCGCGTCATACAGTGGGAAACCGCGGAAATATTGCTCTTGCCCCCGATGGCCTCCAAGAGCGCCCGCACCTCGTCCTGATACTTCGCCATGTTCTTGCTCCTCCTTAACCCCATTGATATTCATCAACTTGTTTGAACAACTTTATCCTTACCATAGCACACTTGTTTAAACATGTCAACATTTTCTTCTTGACTTTCCATTGTTTTCTCTTATAATACTACATATGAAAATTCCGGACGGCAGCCGTGGACGAGCCATGCCTGCACGTGCGGAGACATATCCCTTTTAGATTCACCGGAACCCGCCGGGACAATTTCCATGACCGCGGATCCAGACTGGAGTGAGAGCATGCCAAAGAGCAAATACGAGATGATTTACAAAGACTTAAAGCAGAAAATCGAAAGCGGCGAATACCCTCATGGTGAATTATTGCCATCTGAGAACGCTCTGATTCCTGTATATTCCTGTTCCAGAAATACCCTGCGCCGCGCCGTCGGGCGGCTGGTGGCGGACGGCTATGTCCAGACCATGCAGGGAAAAGGTGTCCGCAATATCTATCTTCCCGTAGAACAGGCTTCTTATACCATCGGCGGCATCGAAACCTTCCGGGAGTCCTCGATCCGCAACAAAAAAGAGGGCGCAACGAAGGTCATCTGCTTCATGGAACTGACGGCCGACGAGCGGATTTCCAAAAAAACCGGCTTTCCCGAGGGCGCCGAACTTTATTACATCCAGCGCGTCCACTCTTTAGACGGAAAACCGCTCATCTTAAACCACAACTATTTTTTAAAGAGCGCCGCCTGCGGCCTCACGGCAGAGATTGCCGCCCAGTCCATCTACGATTATCTGGAAAACACCCTGCACATGACAATCGTCAACAGCCGGCGCGTCATGACCGTGGAAAAAATCACGGAAATCGACGAAAAGTACCTGGAGCTGGACGCCAACGACTACAACTGCCTGGCCGTCATCAGCAGCCACACCTATAACAGCGACGGCGTCATGTTTGAATACACGGTCTCCAGGCACCGCCCCGACTATTTCCGTTTCCAGGACAACGCGCTCCGCCGCCCGGTCATATGATGGGCGCCGGATTTTCCCGGGCCGCGAAAACGTGCGCGCCGAAATGAGGCATCCATATAAACATCGCAAAAAAGGACTGTGTCAGGCAGCCAGTCTCCCAAACCCGGGAGCTTTGCTGCCTTTCACAGTCCTTATCTTTTTTACGCCTTTCTTTTATATGTGTCTATTTCTGCTCTTTTCCGCCCTGCTTCTGGCGGCCCCGCGCGGCCGGAAAGGCGCCTTATGCGCGCCCTTCTCCTCTTTTGGCCGATGCCGAGAGCTTTCCGCCCTCTGCATCAATCCAGATGGTGTCTCCAGTGTGGACGCCGTCGGAAAGGATCAGTCTCGCCGCCAGCGTCTCCACATGTTTCTGGAGATACCGCTTTAACGGCCTTGCACCGTAAACCGGGTCGTAGCCATTCTCCACAATAAACTGTTTCGCACCGTCGGAGAGCGCAATCGTCAGTTCCTTATCCGCCAGCCGCTTATTCACATCGGCAATCAGAAGGTCAACGATTCCGCCGATGTTCTCCTTTGTCAGCGGCTTGAACAGAATCGTCTCGTCGAGACGGTTCAGAAATTCCGGACGGAAATGCGCCCGCAGATCATTAAGAACAGCCTTTTCCACCTCCGGACGGATGTTTCCGGCCTCGCCGATGCCGTCTAAGAGATACTGGGAGCCGATGTTGGACGTCAGGATAATGATCGTGTTCTTAAAGTCCACGGTCTTTCCCATGGAGTCCGTGATCCGCCCGTCGTCCAACACCTGAAGGAGCACGTTGAACACGTCGGGATGGGCCTTTTCCACCTCGTCAAACAGAACGACGCAGTAGGGCTTTCTCCGCACGGCCTCGGTGAGCTGGCCGCCCTCATCATAGCCCACGTATCCTGGCGGCGCTCCGATGAGACGGGATACGGAGTGTTTCTCCATGTACTCGCTCATATCGATCCGCACCATGTTGTTTTCATCGTCAAACAGGTTCTCGGCAAGGGCCTTGGCAAGCTCCGTTTTTCCGACGCCGGTGGGGCCTAAAAACAGGAAGGAGCCGATGGGCTTCGTGGGATCCTTGATGCCGGCCTTGGAGCGGATGATGGCTTCCGTCACCTTCTCGACGCCCTCGTCCTGGCCGATGACCCGCTTATGAAGCTGTTCATCGAGGTGGAGCGTCTTGTTCCGCTCGCTCTCCGTAAGCTTTGCCACCGGAATTCCCGTCCAGCGGGAAATGATCCTTGCGATCTCATCGTCGGTGACGCTCTCATGGACAAGGCTTAGATCCTGGTTTTTGACCTTTTCTTCCTCTTCCCGCAGCTCTTTTTCCACCTGCGGGAGCTTTCCGTACTGGAGCTCTGCGGCCTTGTTGAGGTCGTACTTCTGCTGTGCATCCTGGATCTGGCGGTGCAGGGCTTCGATCTCCTCCCGGAGCCTGGAAAGCTTATCGACAGACGCCTTCTCATTCTCCCACTGGGCCTTCTGAGCCGCAAACTGGTCATGGAGCTCCGCAAGCTCCTTCTGGAGATCGGAAAGCCTTTCCTGGCTCAAATGGTCGGTCTCCTTCTTTAAAGCAGCCTCCTCGATCTCAAGCTGCATGATTTTTCTCGACAATTCATCCAATTCCGTCGGCATGGAGTCCAACTCCGTCTTAATCATGGCGCAGGCCTCGTCCACCAGGTCGATGGCCTTATCCGGCAGGAACCGGTCGCTGATGTAGCGGTTGGAAAGGACGGCCGCAGCCACCAGGGCCGAGTCGGTGATCTTCACGCCGTGGTAGACCTCGTAGCGATCCTTGAGGCCGCGCAGGATGGAAATCGTGTCCTCCACCGTCGGCTCATCCACCGTCACCGGCTGGAACCGACGCTCAAGAGCCGGATCTTTCTCAATATATTTCCTGTATTCGTCCAACGTCGTCGCGCCGATGCAGTGAAGCTCGCCTCGGGCCAGCATGGGCTTTAACATGTTGCCGGCATCCATGGAGCCCTCGGTCTTTCCTGCGCCGACAATGGTATGGAGCTCGTCGATGAACAGGATAATCTGCCCGTCGCTCTTTTTCACCTCGTCGAGGACGGCCTTTAACCGTTCCTCAAACTCGCCGCGGTACTTGGCGCCTGCCACCAGTGCGCCCATGTCCAGGGAAAACAGCTTCTTATCCTTTAAGCCCTCCGGCACATCGCCGCGGACAATTCTCTGTGCCAGCCCCTCGACGACGGCCGTCTTGCCGACGCCTGGTTCGCCGATTAGAACCGGGTTGTTTTTCGTCTTCCTGGAAAGAATCCGGATCACGTTCCGGATCTCGGCGTCACGGCCGATGACCGGGTCAAGCTTCTGGTCCCTGGCCCGCTCCACCAGGTCTGCGCCGTACTTATTTAAGGTATCGTAGGTGGCCTCCGGATTGTCGCTGACAACCCGCTGGTTTCCGCGAACCGTGGACAACGCCTGAAGGAATTTGTCCCGGTCGATGCCGTAGGCGCGGAACAGTTCCTTTACGGCCCGGTTCGGCTGCTTTAACAGGCAGAGGAAGAGATGCTCAACCGAGACATACTCGTCTCCCATGGCCTTCGCCTCATCCTCGGCGCTAATCAGCACCTTATTTAAGTCATTGCTCAAATATACCTGTCCGCCGCCGGAGACCTTCGGCAGCTTCTCCACCGCCTGCTCCGCCTCATTTAAAAACTGTCCGCCTGCAATCCCCATTTTCGTCACGAGCTTCATAATCAGGCTGTCCTCCAGCCTCAAAAGGCTCACTAGCAGGTGTTCCTGGTCTATCTGCTGGTTACCGTACTCGTAAGCCAGCTTCTCACAGCCCTGTACCGCTTCCACGGACTTCTGTGTAAATTTGCTGATGTTCATAAATCACTGCCTCCTTTATGCAGGGGTCATCTTGTTATAGATGAACTATAACACATGTTGTTAGCAGTGTCAAGAGGCGAGTGCTAAATTGTTTTAAAATTTTTTCTTGAGTTGAGAGGAAGACCTATTTCTCTAATACAGACCTCAGCCATGCGTCTACTCCCCTTTGGGGAACTGCAAACCAGCCAGATACACCGTATTTCTTGCATTTCCTTTCTTCGACAGAATATTTTTCTTTACAAGATTTCCCAGCAGTCCTCTTGCACGCCTTTCTTTTACATTCAGCAAATCCGCAATTACGGAAGTCGTACATTGACTATTTTTCTGAATATAATTTACAATCATCTGCTCTTGATCCGGCAATACAGGAATGCCGGATCGTGCCGGATTGCCGGATTGTGCCGGATTAGATGTGCCGTTCAGGTTCTTCTGTGTGTGATTCTCCTCTCTCACTTCCCCTCCCTCTCCAACCGCCTGATAATATTCAAAATCAACAGCAGATCATCATCATCCAGCTTCGACAGCTCATTGATCGTCGTCTCCAGTAACGCCGAGTTGTTGGACGACGTATCAAAAAACTGTGCAGGCGTTAGATTGAAGTAATCGCAGATCTGCAAAAATTCCACCATCGGCGGCAGCGACCGCCCGGAAGAAATGTTGTAAATATAGCTCCTGCTGTGCCCCAAATCATAGCTCATCTGATACTCCGACACCCCTTTTTCCAACCGTAACTGAGTTATACGTTCTTTTATAAAATTTGGATCAAACATAGCTATTACCTCCAATCTAAGATTAAAGGAACTGTATTGCCATGTAGTCCAAAAATATACGCTATATTTTCTTGAACAGTCCAAAATTATGTGTTAAAATCCAACCATATAAGTTTGTATGGCCGTATTTAGTACAAGCAAATACGTCTATCAAGGTCTTGGAAAGGGGGATTTCTATGAAAAGGCAAACACAGTTTTACAGAGTGAGGGGGCGCCCACTGAAAGCACCGGAAAACTTGCCGGGCCATGGGAAAAACCTCTCGGTTCTCCCGGGAGTCCCAGGTACCGCCGTCTGCCCCCCCCCACGCAAAACTGCGCCTGAGCAGGACAGACGCGAACCGAAGTCCGCCGTTTCGGCAAAGGCCGCCCAAACGGCGCATTCACGAACATCTTCAATCATGAAGCAGTAAAAAAGCAGGAGGATCCAACATGAAAAAAGGGTTATGTACACTATTATTGTGCGGCATGCTGATTTCGCTGGCCGGCTGCGGCGGGGACAGTACGCCTGCCTCAGAAACAAGCCAGACAAGCGGCGCATCGTCCGAAAAAAAGGCGGAAACCAAGGCGGCCGTTAAGAAAAAAGACGGCGTGGTGCAGATCGAGACGCCCAAAGACATGGCAGAATTCGCCGAGCGGGTAAACGCCGGGGAAACGGAACTGAAGGCCGTACTGGAAAACGATATCGACTTAAGCAGTATCTGCGGCGCTTCCACAGGAAGTTTTGATCCGATTAAAAGTTTTGCCGGCGAATTTGACGGAAACGGCCATGTGATTGAAAACTTATACTGCGTACAGGAGAAAACCGCCACGCTTTTTTCCGAGTTAGGGGGTACCGTAAAAAATCTCCGTCTGGAAAACGTCGTGATGGAGTCAGAAGAAGGCAGTGCGGCCGGAATTGCCACAGGCCTTCACGGACGGGTTGAAAACTGCTCTGTGAGCGGCAGCGTCAAGGCTTATAAGTATGCTGGCGGCATTGTCCTTGACATGTACAGAGAAAGCGCAGTATCGGACTGCGTCAATGAAGCCGAAGTGACCGGCGGATATTTCAACAGCGATAAACTCCGCCTGGACGGCGCCGCCGCCGGGATTGCCGCCTGGCCGAGAGAAGGCGGTACGATCACCGGCTGTACAAACCGCGGAGCCATCATCGGAAACGGAAACATGGCGGCAGGCATCGCCGGACACTGCGAGAACGGCTTTATTCTCATCGAAAACTGCGTCAATGAAGGCAGTATTCAGGGAATCAACGGCGTGGCGGAGCTCGGAAGCCAGGGCCGGAATGAAAACTACACCGGCGGCATTGCAGGCTATGCCGGAGAAAATACGGCCATCACAAAATGCGTCAATAACGGAAGCGTCTCTGGAACCGGCCACTTCACTGGCGGCATCGCCGGCGCCTCCGGAAACTTCATCATCAACTGTGCAAACCACGGCAATCTGGAAGCAGCCGAAGGCGGATATGTCTACGGAATCACGGCCCTGGCCGTAAACGGGTTAGTCAACTGCTACAACACCGGCGACATCACCTGCGACGGACATGGCTTCGGCATCGGCACCTCCTCCAGCGCGGTGACGATCAACCTCTATAATTACGGAACCATCACCTGTACGGCGACAGACGGAACCCTGACCGATGCCTTTGGCTGGACGTCCGGCGGCTCCACTGGCCTTTACAATAACTATGCCAGAGAAAACTGCATCGTCGTGCCCGACGGCTGGGAGGATCCCCTCGGCATCCAGGATCCGAACGGCGTGCCGGATTCGCAGTTTACCGACGGCACCATCCTGGCTGCTCTTAACGATACGGCCGCATATTTAAACGGTGATAGTACCATCGAGATCAACGGCTTGCGGGAAAGTGCCAAGAAGATCACGGACTACGAAAAATGTGACACAACTTTAAGCTCCTGGAAAGCCGGAGACAACGGTCTTCCATGCTTTGACTGGGAATAAGGGAGGGAACATTTTAACATGAAAAAGACTGTTCACGCCAGACATGCAGCCGTAAGAATGGGGGCCACGGCACTCGTGCTTGCAATGCTCCTGGGGCTTACGGCCTGCGGCAAAAGCGAAAGTGATTCCCAGCCGGCAAAGACAAACAATTCGGAAGCAGAAAGCGGCAATGACAAGACCGCCGATGCTGCCGCGGAGCCAGAGGAAACGGTATTTGCGGACGGCAAACTCTATACGGATGAATACGACCCGGACGCTTTGTTTCGCTTCGGCATGGTTCCCGCCAAGAGCGACAATGGAAAGCACGGATACATTAACATGAACGGCGACTGGGTCATCGAGCCTCAGTACGAAGATACCTATCCCTTTTTCCACAATGGGCTGGCAATGGTTGCCGTAAGAAAAAGGGTCTATAAGCTGATCAACCGCGACGGAGAGTTTGTTTCAGACATTGAAATCTGCCAGGAATCTCTCCCGGAAGACTTTTCAAGTACCGGCGTCAGAAAAGTCGATATTAAAGGGGAAGACGGCATTTATCGGGCTGTGATTTCATGGGAAAACGACCAGCTTACCGTAACGCCGTGGGAGTCCGAGGAAACCACACTGGGTGATTTTACGGATTCCGGCCACGCCCTGGTGATAAGCAAAACAGGAAACAGCTTTGGATCCGATTTTGGCATTGTAGACAGCAGTCTGAATTACACCATGGAATACCAGAGCCGTTTTAAGGTGGACAGCGAGATTTTCGGGCCGGAAGATCACCTGGTAGTCTACGATACGGAAACGCTGGAACGCTGTATCATCGATATGCAGGGGAACGTGCTGTATCATCTGGAGGGCGTAAGAAAAACTCCGTATTTTTCAGAGGACTGCCTTGCAAATGTCAATGGCATTGGAATTATTGATGAAACCGGAAACGTCATCCTTGCGGAAGAGGAATTTTTTACGCCTACCGGCAAAAATTCCGTCCCCGACGTGGAGGCTACCTTCCGCGATTCCGACTGGATTGCCTTTGCCTTCGGCAGAAATCACAATTACGGTTATCCGGAGCGGATGGAATACTGGAATAAACAGGGCGAGCATGTGATGACCTGTATAAGAGGGCGGGCGATGAAAAACGGGCTGGCCGCCGTTTGCCTCGAGGTAGCGGCTGGTTCCGCAAAGGAAGGCGAGCTTTTCCTTGACGAAACCGGGAGTACCTGCCTGTCCGGAACCGAGGACGGCAAAGCCTGGGTCGTCATGAACGATAACCTGGAGATTCAGTATTTCCTTGAGGAAAAAGGATTTGACAAGCTGGACACTGCCTATTACAGCGATGGCTATGCCGTGGCTGTGGTGGAAGACAGAAAAGCAGATACCGAATATGACTATATTGTAGACAGCCAGGGAAATCGCCTGTTTGAGCGCGATAAGAATCCGGAACTGCCGGTAAAATCCATTCTCACCCATGACAGCCAGCTTACAGACCACTGGTAAAACCAAAATCTCCGCCTGGACGGGGGGATTCTCCCCGTCCGGGAGAACATTTGACGCAGAGCTTTAAGCTCCCGGAGAGCCGCCACAGACGGCCTTCCATACTTTGACTGAAAAAGGAGAAAAAACAAATGTTGGATAAAGTAAAACTTTCGTTCGCACGCATAACCGTTAAAATTGCCCTCGCCGCTCTCGTTCTTGCTTTCATAAGCCAGTACCTTCCCTGGCTTACGGAAAAAAGCCACAGCCAGACGTTAGCGGAGGCGTTCGCAGAAAAACCAAGCTACTTCGTCGGCTTCCCCCAGATGCTCATCGGGGGCATTTTGTGGATTGCCGTGTGCTTTCTCTTAAACCATCCGAAGCTGAGCTTAATCGGGAATCTCCCGCTGCTTCTCGTATGGCTCGTGCTTCTCATGGTCGCTTCTGACTACGGCCTGGATCTTGGCATCGGATTTTTCCTTTATATTATTGCGCTCGTTGTCTGCGTCGCCATGGCGTTTGCCACGAAGAAAATAAAAAAGGGAAAGGAGCCAAAAAACGCATGAAAAAAAGGATAAAACTGATTCTTCCCATGACGCTGGCCTTCTTTCTTGCCGCCTGCGGCGGGAGTGCCGAAACGGCTGAAACAAAGGCGGCGGACAGCCAGAAAACCGAAAAGGCAGCCGTAGAAACCACCGCGAGCGAGCCCGAAGAGGACGTTTCCTACCCCGATCTGGATACGCCTTTTAACACCTATATGGAAGCCCGCTTCTCGGAGGATGGGAAAACCGCCTATCTTCCGCTTGATAACGGCGAATGCCTCCAGATTGAGGAATCCGAACCAATCACCTTTGCCGTCGCCACGCCAGACAGGAAGCACGTCATCGTGCTGTTAAGCAGCGATGAGCTCTACGAGACGGATATCCGGCTGAAGAAGAAAAAGGTCATAAGCGACAACTGTTCTTCCAGCCGCGTGTACCCCTCCAACGAAGGAATGTGCTTTCAGGCCACTGTCGATAAAGAGCCGCATCTGATGCGCTACACCTTTGAAGACGAAAACCTTGTGGATCTGGGCGCCTGCTCCGTCTATGGAATGTCCGGCGGCGGGATGGCTGCCGTCGCCGTAAGCGACGGCGATCTGTGCCTGCTCCCGGCCGATTCCGATGAGCTGATCCGTTATCCCGGCCTGGGAGTCGATAATATGAAAATCAAAGCCCTGCCAGACGACGGAAGCACGGTCATCTGGACAGAAACCACCGATAAGTCCCTGACCGAAAAGCTCTATACCCTCGGCGCAGACGGGACGGCACAGCTTCTCGGCGACATCACCGTCCGCGGCCTCGTTTTTGTCAATTACAGCAAAGACAGCAAGCTGGCCCTTGTCACCTCCGAGTATGTAAGCCACCTGTATATCCGGGACACCTCCGGCCAGTGGCACCGGGTGGAACTTCCCGATGGCCTGAAAAACGAAGCCTACGTTTACGAGACCGACGCCGGACTGCTTCACCAGGTGAACGCAAACGAAATCCACTATCTTTATGTGCGGTGCGGCAACGAGCTCTGCGCGGTTTCCCCGGACGGAACCATAACGACCATACAAAAGAGCGTGCGGGATTTTGACATCATCGACGGGACGCTCTATTACAGCGATACCGGGAAAAATATCTATTCCGCCAGTTTAAACGGCGCGGAGGTATCCGAGAGCACCCTTCTTCTATCCGGCATGGACGCCTTTGCTGTCACCCAGGACGGACAGTACCTGTACGGCATGTATGTCCACGAAGACGACAACAAGGTGCGGAGCCTGTCCGTCTATCCGCTCCATGAGGAAAACGCCGCAGAAATCATGCTGGACGAAAACATTTATGCAGACTCCCATGTCTATCTGTCTGCCGAAAGCGGCGCGGCCTTTTACGTAACCGGTGCCCAGAGAGTCGCCGACTCCTATTATTACGCGGGAACGCTGATGGTTTACCATCCCGAAACCGGCGAAACAAAGACCATTGACACGGACGTCTACAAAGACACGTTCATGAACGGAAAGGACTACGTCATCGTCAGCGAGTACGCACAGAGCACGGCCGGCATAGGCAAATTCGTCTCCTTCCACGGAGACCTGATGTACCGGAAGAAACCGGCGGACAATACGGACGGAGACCGCTTCGACTGGTACTTCTATGACGGTTCTGAGCCGGTTCTGATGGTGGCCGATCTGGATTATTAAAGCATCAAACACAAGAAAGGGGATCGCCCTATGATTAAAATTCTCATCGTCCTGGCTATTATTGCATTCATCATTTACAAAATAAAAGACAGCCGGGAAACAAAGGCATATCTGGAAGAAAAAGAAAGAAAATATAAGGAAGCCTGCGCGGCACGGAAGGCTGGCGGCGAGCCGTCGGTCAGCGAAGCGCTTCCTGCCGGCCTGAGCCGCTCCGAAGAGACCGTGACCGGGCCCAATGGAAAAGAATATCCCTATTCCACCGCTTATTATGACCACATTGCACTCTATAACTATACCGACAGCAGCGAAGAACAATACGAGTATGACCCGGTTCTCTCCATACTGGCGGCCGAATATTATGTGGAAGACTTCATTAAGAGGCTGAAACAGGGCCCGGCGCTCCACGAGGTCGATATCAGAACGCGCCTGAAATGCATCTATGACCTGGGCGAAAGCTATGCCTATCCTGAGATA
Source organism: Eubacteriaceae bacterium Marseille-Q4139 (assembly GCA_018223415.1). Lineage (NCBI taxonomy): Bacteria > Bacillati > Bacillota > Clostridia > Eubacteriales > Eubacteriaceae > Eubacteriaceae bacterium Marseille-Q4139. Next base: position 902,061 of record JAGTTQ010000001.1, read on the forward strand.
AAAAACAACGACTTGGTGATGGCCGAGCATTATACCGTCCGCCGTCTGAAGGACAGAAAACGTGCCCTGGAAGGAAACGGCTACTATAAAAACGCCTACGGCTTCCCGGTCGATGAGAAAAAGGCCATGGAATATTATGAGCTGCCTTACGTCCTCAGCCAGAAATTCTCCGACCAGTTAAGCGTCATGGGAAACGAAGGTACGGCCACCATCACAAAATGCTGGCTCCAGCAGGCGATCCTTTTCTCCGCCGGGCGGGACGCCGAGCAGGCGAAGAAGCTGTTCTCCCAGGCCTACCAGATGGCCGTGTACCTGTCCATGGAAGATCTCATTATGGAATGCATGCGCGCCATCATAGACGGATATCCGAGAAACCCGGCCCTCTATGAAGTCTCCGCCGGCAACATGCTTGCGGACTGGGCCTGCAATTCCGATCTGGGCCTCGCCATGTATCTGGAATACAAGCTCCATGCAGACAAGCTGGACAAAACGCGTCTGGCAGAAAGCCCTGAGGAGGTCGTAAAGCTTTCCATGGAACAGGCGAAGGAAAACCACTACGCCGCTTACCTTCTGGGACGCGCCATGTATTTCGGCTACGGCATCTCTCAGGATGAAAAGCATGGCCGCGCGCTCTTGGAAGCGGCCGCAGAGGACGGCTGCATTTCCGCCCTCTATCTTCTCACACAGCTTTCCATCGGCTACCCGGAAGATGAGAAAAAATGGAAGGCCGCGCTGGACAGAGCCGTTTCCATCGCCGCCGCCACCGGCGCGCCCATGCGGGAACTGTTAAAGCAGTCGGGCGCCTCCGTCACCGAGAAACGGTTTGCTGACTTTAAACAGCAGTTCGACAGCCAGTGGGAGAAAAAACAGCAGGAAGCCCACGCACAGGCGGCCGCCAAAGCAGAGCAGGAAGCCAGCGCAGCAAAACCAAAGTTCGCCTTCCCGAGTCAGATCTCCACGCGGGACGGCGCGATCTGGCAGCTTGATTTCGACTACGGCATTGTGGCAATCTACCGCAATATGGATACCGCAGAGACAAAAACCTTAGACCGTCTGGATATCGAACGGCTTCAGGTTTCGCCGGATGTATTTATGTAAGTTTTAAGAAAGCAGGGCAGATGCGTGAAAAACGGTACATCTGCCCTGCTTTTTCAAAGTTTTTGATTATCCAAAAGGAATGCCGATTGCAGGATTCTCCCTCTCCGCCGCAGTGCGCTCCTGCCCGGAGGGCTTTTTGTTTCAAAGGAAATTTCTGCTTTTATGCGTTCCTTTAACGAGGCCTTTCCTATGGAACAAAAATCTTCGCCATATACCATTCATCCACAAATTCCCCGTCTACACACATTGCCTCCCGCCGGACGCCCTCCGTCACGAACCCGCTCTTTTCATAGAGATGCCTGGCCGCCTGATTCGTGCATTCCACCGTCAGCTCCAGCCGGCGGATTCCGTTTTCTGCCGCCCAGGTGTCCAGCTGCTCAAAAAATGCCGTGCCAATCCCCTGCCCTCTATGGCTTTTTAAAATCCCCGTCACAACGTATGCCGTATGGGAAATCCTGCGAAACCGCCCGCGCTCTGCCCGGAGAAAGCCAACCATATTCCCATCGCAGACGGCAATTTGGAAAAAGTCTCCCCCGTTTTGGACATTTTCTTCTATGTCCCGCGAAAGCTCTGCTGCGGACGTGCACTGTTCCCGCTCTCCCGGCTCATACATCATAAAATCTGTCTCCGTATCCAGCTTCTTTAGGAACTCCCAGAGCTCCCCGGCATCCTCTTTTTTTACGTTTCTATATTCCACCATGTCTCAACCTCTTTTCAAAAATACCTCTGGCAGTTCCCGTCTTAATCATGTATGATATAGGATAGAGAAAACAATCCAAAAATTCAGACGAGGAGAACGCAATATGAAACCATCAAACCTGCACCTTTTCATAAACGGCGCCATTTTCACCTCCGACGCTTCCCATCCGCACGCCGATTCCATGGCCGTCCGGAACGGGCGCATTTTGTGGGTCGGGGACAAAGACGCCATGCCGTCAGAATACGCATCTTTACTGGCCGCCCATCCCACAGGCGATGAGGCAGGCTGCTTCGCCGTCACCGACCTTGGCGGCCGCCAGGTCATCCCCGGCTTTGTGGACGCCCACATGCACCCCGTCATGCTGGCAGACCTCACAAACCAGATCGCCGTCATGCCGCCGGCCATCACCTCCATGGACGATCTCGCCGCCGCCATCCGCGAGCGCAGGAGCCGTCAAAAGCCGGGCCAGTGGATCCTCGGGTGGGGCTACGACGAACAGGGCTTTTTAGAAAAACGCTCTCCGAACCGCTATGACCTGGATCGCGGCTGCGACGATGCCCCGGTCATGATAACAAGGACATGCGTCCACATCCGCTGCGTCAACAGTGCGGCGCTCCGCCTCGCCGGCATCGACCGGAACACGCCTGACCCGCCGGGCGGCATGATCGAGCGTGACGAAAACGGAGAGCCCACGGGAATCTTAAAGGAAAACGCCAGAAACCTGATCATGCCGTTCCTGCCGGAAATTTCCGAGGAAGACCGGATCCGGAACCTGTTAGACCTGGGCACGCTTTTAAGCTCCCAGGGCATCACCTCCATCTGCGATATGGGGAACCTGGACGGCGGCGACATGATGCCGATCTATGAAGCGGCAGCCAGGCGCGGCTTCCATCAGCAAACCGGCGTCTACTATATGTGGGATCTCTTCTGTGACGACCCGGACTTTTCCATCACGAAGGAAAAAGCCGACCGGAGCCGCCAGATCTTTGCCGCCGGCTTAAAGCTCATCGGCGACGGGAGCGTCTCCGGCCGCACCGCCTGGATGGACAAACCGTATCTGGGCTCCGAAGACGAATACGGCCTCCAGGTGGCGGACGACAAGCTCCTTCATTCCGCTGTCAGGTTTTGCAGGGAAAACCGTCTCCAGCTCTCCGTTCATGCCATGGGCGGACGGACAATCCGGCATATTCTGGACTGCGTCTCATCGGAAGCGCCGTGGACTCCAAACACCATCCCTCACGTCAGGATTGAGCATGTGACGGATCCGTCCCTGGAATCCATAAGGGACGCCGTCTCACACGGCATCGCCTTCGTCACGCAGCCCATTTTCCTCTTTGCAGAGTCGGCAAGCTACATAAAAAATCTGGGAACCGACTGGACGAAGAAATGCTACCCCGTCCGGACCATGTTGGAAAACGGCATGCGCCCCGCCTTTTCCACCGACGCACCGTCTACCTTCTGGGCCGTCCCGTCAGACCCGTTCCCGGGCCTTCAGTTTGCAGTGACCCGCACGGCCGCCGACGGCACAGACTGCGGCAATGACGAAGCCATCGACATGGAAACGGCCGTAACCCTTTATACACGCGACGCCGCCATGGCCGCCGGCTTTCCTGACACCGGCATGCTGGCGCCGGGATACCGGGCAGATTTTGCCGTGTTAAGCAGCGATATTTTCCATATCCCGCCCCATGAACTCAGTCAGATCACCGTAAAAGAAACCTGGATCAGCGGCGAGCGCGTCTATGCCGCGCCGGATCTTATTTCCTAAATTATCACAAGAAAAGAGGTAAATCAATGTTTCAGATGCCAGAATACAGAGAACCAGACTTTACGGAACAAAAATTCACAGATGCCCCCGATGCCAGATGGGAGGCCGTGACAAAAAAAGGAGTTGCCCCGGAAAACTACCACAGTACCTCCATGTACCCGGAATATTTTAAGCTGGACGGCCAGTGGAAGCTGGCAAAGGAAAGCCGCATGGACTCCAGCGTCGTCATCGGCGGCGACGGAGAGCTTCGCGTCGTCGAAAACAGAAATCTGGAGGTTGGCGACAAAGTGATCCTCGGCCGGACAGAAAACGCCGAGGAGGGGATCTATCTCCACAGCACCGGCTTCGAGCCGGCCGGCGGCGCAAACCGCGACCAGTTCATCTTCCGCCAGGGCAGGAGCCGCGAGACCTCCTATTCCAGAGACTATGACCGGCTTTTCGAGCTTCTGCGGTACGAAAAAGAGCATGGAAACATCGTCTGGGTCATGGGGCCTGCTTTCACCTTTGACGCCGACGCCAGACACGCCATGGAAGCCATGATCCGAAACGGATATGCCCACGGGCTCATGGCCGGAAACGCCCTCGCCACCCACGATCTGGAGGGCGCCATGTTCCACACGGCCCTCGGCCAGGACATCTACACCCAGGAATCCCGCCCCAACGGCCATTACAACCACTTAGACGTCTTAAACCGTGTCAGGAAAAGCGGCTCCATCAAGGCCTTTTTAAAAGACTATAACCTGGACGACGGCATCATCTGCGCCTGCGAAAAATACCAGGTACCCTACGTCCTCACCGGCTCCATCCGCGACGACGGCCCGCTGCCGGAGGTAATCGGCGACGTCTACGACGGCCAGATGGCCATGCGCGGCATGATTAAAAAAGCCACCACCGTCATCTGTCTCGCCACCATGCTCCATACCATCGCCGCCGGCAACATGACGCCGTCTTACCGCGTCCTTGCGGACGGCACCGTCCGTCCCGTGTTCCTCTACACGGTGGATGCCGACGAGTTCGTCGTAAACAAGCTCTTAGACCGCGGAAGCCTGGCCGCCACCACGATGGTGACAAACGTCCAGGACTTCATCACCATCGTGGCAAAAGGCCTGGGAGTCATGAACGCATGAACCATGAAATTTTAACGGTCACCGCCGCTTCGCCCCGCCTTTTCCAGGCGGCGGAGCTGGCGGAAAAGCTCTGGCCCCATCATGCGAAGGAAGAGCTTTATGAGGAATTTGCTTCCATTTTAGAAAAGAAACCAGCCGCCTTCTTCGTCCTCAATCTGGACGGGAAGCCGGCCGGCTTTGCCCAGTGCGAACTCCGCACCGACTACGTGGAAGGCACAGCCTCAAGCCCCGTCGGCTATCTCGAAGGGATTTTCCTGCTGCCAGAATTCCGCGGCCAGGGCTTATCCGCCCTGCTCCTTAAGGCCTGCGAGACCTGGGCAAAGGAAAAGGGCTGCCGGGAATTTGCAAGCGACTGTGAGCTGGAAAATGAGACCAGCATCGCCTTCCATAAGCGCTCCGGTTTTAAAGAGGCCGGGCGGATTGTATGCTTTGTAAAGCCGTTAAATCCTTAAGCTTCTCCCCCATCCCGAATCTCATCCAAATAACTATACACCGTCACCTTGGAAATCCCCATGCGGGCCGCCACCTTATCGACGACGCCCTTAATCAAAAACAGCCCCTTCTGCTCCATGAACCGGATTGCCAACACCTTTTCCTCCCGGTTCATGGCGGCCGCTTCCCGGCCGCCTAAAATCCGCTCGATGAGCTCGTCTGCAATCTCCTCGATATGGCCTCCCGGGCATGCCCCGATCTCTTCCTCTTTAGAAAGCTTCTGTCTCGCCTCCTCAATCCCCGGAAACAGCCCGGAAAGCAATGCGGCTGCCTCCGAAAGCACCGTCGTGTCCATGTTGATGCACATGGCGCCGGCCACCTTCCTATCCGCATCCCGAAGGAGCACTGTCGACGACTTGATAAGCCGCCCGTCCTCCGAATAAAAATAATAATTTGCCAGATGATCATCTGCGAACCGCTCGTCCAAAAGCACCTGGCGCACCAGGTGGTCAAAGCTCTGGCCGGTGCAGCGCCCTGTCACATGGCCATTTTCCACATAAACCACGGAGCTCTGGGGTGAAGAGAGGTCATGGATCACCACCTCGCACCCGCTTCCAAAGGTCTTCCCTAACATCTTGGCCACAGGGAAATACTGCTCAATCGTCCACTCCATCCATGCCTCCTTCTAACGCTCTCCGTCTCCGCTCCCCGGCACGGCCGCCAGTGCCTCAATTTCCACAAGGCTCCCGTAATGGAGCGGCCCCGACGGCACCACCACACGGGCCGGCCGGTGTTCCCCAAAATACTTCACATACTCCTCATTGATGGCGTCCCAGTAAGCCACATCCGGCGTGTAAATCCGGCACTGGAGCACGCACTCCCTGGGGACGCCTGCCGCACACAGCACCTCGTCCAGGTTCCTTAACGCCTGGGCCGCATGGGCATGGATCCCGCCCTCCGGCACACACCCCGTCTCCGGCACAAGGGCAAGCTGGCCCGACACATAGAGAATCCCGTTGTGGATCACTCCCGGCGAATACGGCGCATTCCTCTTCTTCGACGATTCTGTCACAACTGTTTTCATCTTCGTCCCCCTCTCTAGTGTTCGGATTTAAGCCCTGCCCCGCACATGGGAAGCAGCGCGTCCGTGATGGCTCCCCGCTCCTTGCAGTAGGCAAGATATGCCGCGTAGGTGGCCGCCGTCGTGTGCTCGCAGAAGACGCCCCGCTTTGCAAGTGCCTCCCTGGCCGGAAGGATGCCGTCCTCCGGCGCCGTCACCACATCAGCCCCGTGGCGGTAAATCATCTCCAGGATTTCCTCGCCCCGCATGGGCTCGGCGATAGCAATTCCCTCGGCGAGAGTCGGCACGGAAATCACATGGGCCGGTGCCCTCTCCCCGGTCTTTGCGGCTTCGGCAAAGGGCGCGCACCGCTCGCTCTGGACGGCCACAAGATGCGGCATGGACTCAATCACGCCGCTGGCCTTTAAATGCTCCAGCGCCTTCACCGCGCCGATAAATAGCGTCCCGTTCCCAAGGGGAATAAACACATGAGCCGGGATCCGGTGAAGCTGCTCATAAACCTCATAAATATACGTCTTCGTCCCCTCATAGAAAAACGGGTTGTACACATGGCTGGCATAAAAAATGCCTTCCTCTTCCACCCGCGCCCGGCAGGCATTGGCGCAGGCCTCCCGGTTCCCGGGGATCACATGGGCCGCGGCGCCGTGGGCTTTAATCATCGTAATCTTCTTCGGCGACGTCCCTTCCGGCACATAGATATCGCAGGCGATGCCGGCCCGCCCGCAGTAGGCGGCCACGCTGTTTCCCGCGTTGCCGCTGGAATCCTGGACGACCCGCTCCACGCCGATGGCCTTTATATGGGCCGCCAGCACTGCCGCCCCCCTGTCCTTAAAAGAAAGGGTCGGCATGAAATAATCCATTTTAAGAAGCACATTGTCATCCAGAGGCACCACCGGCGTCATCCCCTCGCCCATGGTAATCTCCCGCCAGCTATCATCCAACAGCGGCATAAATTCCCGGTACCGGAACATGCTCCAGGTATCCCGGTCGACCTTGGAAAGGTCAAATTTCGGCGGCTCATAGGAAAGCGTCCAGAGCCCGCCGCAGTCACATTTTGCCTTCCTCGATGTGACCTCCTCCGTGCGCCCGCACCGCTTGCAGACATACTTCATAACTTCCTCCTTCCCCTGCTGCCCGTTTCCAGGCCCGGCAGAGATTCTTATATAATTTTTTCTACATTTTATCGTTTTCTTCGCTTATAATTCCCATTATATAGAATTTTTTCTACATTTCAAGAGGATTCCCACAAGCTTGTAGAATTTTTTCTATGTCAATCTTCTGACAGAAATACGTTTTCAGCTTGCAATTTCTGCCGAAAAATTATATCATAGAGGCAGGGATCCGGAGACCCTTTCATGGGGCCGGAAACCAGAAAGGGGTACCGGCATGAACGATAAAACCGTAGTCCTGAACGCGGCAAAAATGAATTTCGACGGCCGCCTGGACTTTTCCATCCTGTCCGGCCATGTAACCGTCTACGACGACACGGCTCCCGAACAGCTCCTGGAACGAATCCAGGGCGCCGACATCATTGTGACAAAGGAAATGCCTGTGAGCGGCGACCTGATCCGTTCCTTTCCCGATTCCGTCCGCCTGATCTGCGAGGCCGGAACCGGCTATAACAACCTGGATCTGGCGGCTGCCGAAGAAAAAGGCATTACCGTCTGCAACATTCCCGCATACAGCACAAAACGGGTGGCTCACACGGCCATCATGCTGATCTTAAACTTAAGCTCCTCCATGGGAGCGCAGCTTTCCATGCTGGCGCGGGGAAACCATGACAACTTTACGAAAAACCTTCAGGTAAACCACGTGGAGGTAAACGGAAAGACCCTTGGCATCTTAGGCGCCGGTTCCATCGGCCGCGAGGTCATAAAAATCGCCCGCGCCATGGATATGGAAATCCTCGTCTATACGAGGACTCCGAGGGCCGATGAGGACGGAATCCGTTATGTGGATCTGGAGACCATGTTAAAGTCCAGCGACTATGTCTCCCTTCACTGCCCGCTGACGCCTGACACGCGCCATATTATAAATGAAAGAACCCTGTCCCTCATGAAGCCGACGGCGTATCTGATTAACACGTCCCGCGGCGCACTGGTGGACGAGACGGCCCTGATTGCGGCATTAAAAGACGGGCGCCTGGCCGGAGCCGGCCTGGACGTCCAGGAGACGGAGCCGCCGGCCGAAGAAAATCCGCTCTATTCCATGGAAAATGTGATTTTAACGCCTCATATGGGCTGGAAAGGCCTGGAGACGAGAAAACGGCTCATCTCCCTTCTTGCAGAAAACATCCGCGCCTACTTAAACGGCGCGCCGGTCAATGTGGTGACAAAACGCTGATATCCACGCGGCAGCCGGCAGACACCGCCGCCGCGCGAAAATAAAAGGAGGAGTTTTCCTATGATATGTATTAAAAACGGCCGCATCCATACGGCAGTCAGTAAGGACGTCGTAAACGGCGACATCCTGATCGAAGACGGAAAGATCAAGGCCATCGGGACAGACCTTTCCTGCGAAGGCGCTGAGATCATCGACGCCGCAGGGCTTGACGTATATCCCGGCTTCGTAGAGGCTCACTGCCACATCGGCTTAGACGGCTACGGCATCGGATATGAAGGCCATGACTATAATGAGATGAACGATCCGGTGACTCCGCACCTTCACGCCGTTGACGGCATCAACCCGATGGATCCTGCCGTAGATATGGCAGCAAAGGCCGGCGTTACCTGTATGGCAACCGGCCCAGGCAGCTCCAACGCCCTCGGCGGAACCTTCGCCGCCGTTAAGACCCACGGAAAACGCGTGGACAACATGATCGTCAAATTCCCGGTTGCCATGAAATGTGCCTTCGGTGAGAACCCGAAACGCTGCTACCAGAAGAACGGCATCACAAGCCGTATGACAAACGCCGCTTTAATCCGCGAGGCATTAAAGAAGGCAGAGCTCTATAAGGCAAAAATCGAAGCTGCCGGCGACGATGTATCCAAGATTCCTGCATACGACCAGAAATCCGAGGCTCTGATCCCGGTTCTCAATAAGGAAATCCCGTTAAAGGCCCATGCCCATCAGGCAAACGATATCTTCACGGCTATCCGCATCGCAAAGGAATTCGGCCTTGGCCTGACCTTAGAGCATGTGACCGAGGGCCATCTGATCGTCGACGAGCTGGCAAAGGAGAACATCCCGTTAGCCGTAGGCCCGACCTTTGGACACGCTTCCAAGTTCGAGCTTCAGTATAAGACCTGGGATACGCCCGGCGTCCTTGCAAAGGCCGGCTGCCAGGTTTCCATCATCACCGATGCACCGGTTACGCCGCTCCACTACCTGCCGCTCTGCGCGGGCCTTGCCATCAAAGCCGGCATGGACGAGTATGACGCACTCCGCGCCATCACCATCAATCCGGCCAAGCACATCGGCATCGCTGACCGCGTCGGCTCCATCGAGGTTGGAAAGGACGCCGACATCGTCATCATGGCAGGCTCCCCGTTCACCGTTGAGGGAACCGTGAAGCACGTGCTGATCGACGGAAAAGAAATCTAACAGCAAAAAGGCAGCGGGACGAAATCCAAACCGTCCCTGCTGCCTTTCTCTTTCGTATCTTAACGCTTCCTTAATCTTCTTCTGTCACCGGTTCAATCGGCTCCTCGTAGGTTCCGCTTGCCGGCTCTTCGTTTACTTCCTCAAGGAGTCCTGTGCGGCTCACCTTGTACTTGTTGCCGTCGCCGTCCTTGACCGTCGTATTCTTGGACACACGGCCGGAGGAGTTCACCACATACGTCTCATAGCCGTTTTCCGTCGGGATGCTGATGGGCATGTAGCGCCAGCCGCTGTCGGCCTCCTGGCGTTTTCCCATATAGTAGAGGTAGCCATTCTTCACGCCGGTGTAGCCGCGGCCTGAGTAGCTTCCCTCATTAAAATAGAAATCCGAAACCGTCCCGTCGGCTTCCTCGACGCGCCGCTTGCCTTTTAAAGGCGTCTTGCTGGACTCGTCGAAATAATAAGTCGTGTACTCGCCCGTATCTCCAATCTGAATCTTATGGAGGCCGCTGACCGGGTTCCCATACGTGTTGAACAGATACGTTTTCCCGCTGACGCGGACAAAGTCGTCCGTGGAAGCCGATGCAATCTCCGGCCCGGACTCCGGTTTCCCTTCTTTATCGAAATAGAACCACTGCACCGGGTCGTCCACATTGGACTGGAGCGGTTCCGGCGGCTCTAAAGAAAGCCAGCCCGGCACGGCAGAGCCGAGGGTCGCCGACTTTACGCCGCTTTCTGCGAAATACCGCCAGCCTTCAATGGTATCCGAGGAGGCGCTTTCCGGGTCGCCTTCCATATAGACCCATCCGATCTGCATCCTGCCGTTATAGTCAAAGCAGAAATAATTTCCGTCAATCTTATACGTCCGGTATTCCCCGCCGCTGTCACTGGTGGCCGGGGTATATTTCTTCCCGTTGCTTCCAAAGTAGTACCAGTACATCCCGTCCGCCGTCTGCGGTTCCGAGTAATCGCTGTACCAGTCTTCCGACTCCGACGGCTCGAGATAGCGCCAGCCGGTACGCATGGCTCCGTCAGAACCCAGGTAGTACATCCCGTCCTCAGACCAGCCGGTCTGCATGATCCCGTCCGTGTCGAACAGGTAGTTTTTCCCGTCAATTTTCTTCCATCCGTCCCGGACGACCTTCCCGCTGCTCCCGAAATAGAACCAGTAGAGCTCATTGCTCCGGCTGTACGGCGCCTGAACTTTCTGCCACTGGTTCGTCACCATGATGCCGTTGGAGTCCACGTAGTATTCGTCATCCGCCCACGTGTTAATCGCCATTTCGCCTTTGCCGTCCAGATAGCGCCACAAATTGTCGGCGCCCTTTTTCCAGACGTTCGTCATCCTCTGTCCATTCTGGTCCAGATAGACCCACGTATTATTTGAAAGAGCCCATCCTTCCGCCGCGAAAGCACTGAAAGTAAACAGCCCGAAGCTCAGGACTGCTGCGGAAAGCAGCACCTTTAATCCTTTTTTCCTCATTGATCCATCCCCTTAAAATACGGCCTCAGGCACGTATCCTTCATTCCTTTTTTTCATCTCTATGACTCATTTTACCAGCATCTTACAAAATATTCAATAAGAATTATCTTTCAATTCTCTTACAATGCCGGCCGGGCCGCCGCCTGCGGATTATTGTTTGACACTGCCTGTTTTTTCTTATATAATGTAGCCCGAGACGCTGGTATTTGCCTGCAAAAATGCAGGTATTTTCATAGAAAAAGGAGAAAATCATGTGGATTGCTGACGGATGGAAGGATTATGAAGTCATTGACTGCTCCGGCGGAGAAAAGCTAGAACGCTGGGGCGATTATTTTCTGGTACGGCCCGATCCCCAGGTCATCTGGGATACGCCGAAAAAGGCGCCCCAGTGGAAAAAGAAGAACGGCCATTACCACAGGAGCAGCCGCGGCGGCGGAGAATGGGAATTTTTCCATCTCCCGGAGCAGTGGAGCATCAACTACAAGGGGCTGACGTTCCAGCTCAAGCCCTTCAGCTTCAAGCACACGGGACTTTTCCCGGAACAGGCCGCCAACTGGGACTGGTTCGGTGAGAAGATCCGGAATGCAGGGCGCCCCATCAAGGTCTTAAACCTCTTTGCATACACCGGCGGCGCCACGCTGGCGGCCGCAAAGGCAGGCGCCTCCGTGACCCACGTGGACGCCTCCAAGGGCATGGTCGGATGGGCGAAGGAAAACGCCAGATCCAGCGGCCTGGAGGACGCACCGATCCGCTGGATCGTCGACGACTGCGTAAAGTTCGTGGAGCGGGAAATCCGCCGCGGCAACCATTACGATGCCGTCATCATGGATCCGCCCTCCTACGGGCGCGGCCCCAAGGGAGAAATCTGGAAAATCGAGGACGCTGTCTATCCGCTTGTCAAGCTCTGTGCCGGCCTGCTGTCCGAAAAGCCGCTGTTTTTCCTGATCAATTCCTACACCACAGGGCTTGCGCCGGCCGTGCTCACCTACATGCTCGGGACAACCATCGTGCCGCAGTTTGGCGGTTCCGTGCGCTCCAATGAAATCGGCCTTCCCGTGACTTCCACGGGGCTTTCTCTGCCCTGCGGGGCCGCCGGACGCTGGGAATCCGAATAGGAAAAATGCCCATGGACTTTTTCTGTAAAGATAGTATAATAGCTATCAGGATCCTGCTTACAGCAGGCGAAAATTACGGAAGAAACAGGAAGGAATCCTATGAAAATCATCATTGTTGGCTGCGGCAAGGTCGGGACAAGCCTTGCTGAGCGGCTGAGCCAGGAGGGACACGACCTGGTGCTTGTTGACCTGTCGGCGGAAAAGATTGATGATGTGTCCAGCCGCTTCGATGCCATGGGCATCGTCGGCAACGGCGCCAGCTTTACGGTGCAGACCGAGGCCGGCGTGGAAGATGCCGACCTTTTTATCGCAGTGACCGGCGCGGACGAGTTAAATCTCCTCTGCTGCCTGATCGCCAAGAAGGCGGGCCGCTGCCAGACTATCGCCAGGGTGAGGAACCCCATGTACAGCAAGGAGATCAGCTTCATCCGTGAAAAGCTCGGCATCTCCATGATTATCAACCCGGAGCTGACGACGGCGCGGGAAATCCTTAAGCTTTTAAAATTCCCGCCGGCCATCAAAATCGACACCTTTGCCAAGGGACGCGTGGAACTTCTCCGCTTTAAGTTAAACCCCGAAGCGAAGCTGGACGGTCTCACCATCATGGAAGCCATGGGCCGTTTAAAATCCGAGGTCTTAATCTGTGCCGTGGAGCGGGGCGAAAAGGTCGTGATCCCCGGCGGAAGCTTCTGTTTAAAAAACGGCGATATTCTTTCCATCGTCGGCTCTCTCCAGAATACGGCTGACTTTTTCGAAAAAATTGGGATCCGTTCCCGCCGGGTGAGAAATTCCCTGATTATCGGCGGCGGTACCATCTCCCACTACCTTGCCCTGTCCCTTTTAAAGCTTGGCTACCGGGTCCGCATCATTGAAAACAGGAAGGAACGCTGTGAATATTTAAGCGATGTCCTGCCGGGCGCCGACATCATAAACGGCGACGGCAGCAACCAGCACCTTCTGATGGAACAGGGGCTTTCCCAGGCCGATTCCTTCATTGCCCTGACGAACCTGGATGAGGAGAACATTTTCCTTGCGCTGTTTGCAAAAAAGCACTCCAATGCCAAGCTGATCGCCAAGGTGAACCGGATTGCCTTCAACGACGTGGTGGACAGCCTGGATATCGGAAGCGTCATCTATCCAAAATACCTGACGGCCGACTACATTTTAAAATACGTGCGGGCGCGCCAGAACTCCATGGGCAGCAACGTGGAAAACCTGTATAAGATCCTGGACGACAGGGCCGAGGCCCTGGAATTTTTCATCCGCGAGCCTTCAGCCGTCACAGATATCCCCCTAAGCGAGCTGGATCTGAAGGACAATCTCCTGCTCTGCTGCATTAACCGGAACGGCACAATCCTGACGCCGGGCGGCCAGAACCGCATTAAAGTCGGCGACTCGGTCATTGTCGTGACGACCCACCGGGGGCTCCAGAACATCTGCGATATTCTGCGGCAGCCGCCGAGATAGGGGGCAAGGTACAGCATTATGAATTATTCCATGATTTTTTATATCATCGGCTGGGTTCTCGGCATCGAGGCTGTTTTCATGATCCCGCCCTGCATCGTAGCCGTCATTTACAGGGAGGCTGCCGGCCTGTCCTTTGTCGTCACCATCGTCCTCTGTCTTGCAGTCGGCCTTCCCATGATGCGCCGCCTGCCCAAAAACAGGGTTTTTTATACCCGGGAGGGCTTCGTCAGCGTGGCCCTGTCCTGGATCATCATGAGCGTATTCGGCGCCCTGCCGTTTCTGTTCAGCAGAACGATCCTGAATCCGGTGGACGCCCTGTTTGAGACGGTATCCGGCTTTACTACCACCGGCGCCAGCATTTTATCTTCTGTGGAAGATCTCCCATACTGCATCCTGTTCTGGCGGAGCTTCACCCACTGGATCGGCGGAATGGGCGTGCTGGTGTTCCTTCTGACGCTGCTTCCTTTAACCGGCGGCGGCTACCATATGAACCTCATGAAGGCGGAAAGCCCGGGGCCGTCGGTGAGCAAGCTCCTGCCCAAGGTGCGCTCCACTGCCACGGTGCTTTACACCCTTTATATTGCCCTGTCGCTCATCGAGCTGTTTTTCCTGCTCATCGGCGGCATGCCGCTTTTCGATGCCCTGACGATCATGTTCGGCACGGCGGGAACCGGCGGCTTCGGCATCAAAAACGACAGCATGGGCAGCTATTCCACCTACCTTCAGGCTGTCGTCACAATTTTCATGATTCTGTTTGGCGTCAACTTCAACGTATATTTTTATATTTATATGCGGAAGCCGAAGCAGGCGTTTATGTGTGAGGAAGCCTGGTACTATCTTGGAATCATCGCTGCCTCCACCATCATCACAACCTTTTTTATCCGTGATGTGTACGAAAGTGTGTTCATGGCGTTCCACCATGCTTTTTTCCAGGTTGGCTCCATCATTACGACTACCGGCTTTGCCACAACGGACTTTAACTTGTGGCCCGAGGTGCCAAAGACGATCCTGGTAATGCTCATGTTTGTCGGCGCCTGCGCCGGAAGCACCGGCGGCGGAATCAAGGTTTCCCGCCTCATCCTGCTCATAAAGACGGTCGGAAGGGAGCTTTTTGAATTCGTCCATCCGGGCGGCATCCGGGCAATTAAGCTGGAGGGACGGGCCGTCAGCGCCGGGACACTGAAATCCGTAAACGTATTCCTTGTGGCCTATGTGCTGATTTTCACCTTCTCGGTGCTTTTAGTCGGCTTCGACAATTACGACCTGATTACCAACTTCACCGCCGTCGCAGCCACCTTCAACAACATCGGCCCCGGCCTTGAGCTGGTGGGCCCGGCCTCCAACTTCGGCATGTTTTCCAACGGTTCCAAGCTTGTGCTGATTTTTGACATGCTGGCCGGAAGGCTGGAAATTTTCCCGCTGCTTCTTCTGTTTGTGCGGGATACATGGAAGCGGTTCTGATTCTGCGTTTCCTAGCCCAGGGCCACGTCCAGGATCATCATGATGGTGAAGCCTGCGGCAAAGCCGATGGTACCGATGTTGGAATGTTCGCCCTCGGAGGCCTCCGGAATCAGCTCTTCCACCACCACGTAAATCATGGCGCCGGCCGCAAAGGCCAAAAGATAAGGAAGCGCCGGCACAATAAACCGATATAGCCGCACCGTAAGCAGAGCCCCCGCCGGCTCCACAGCTCCGGAAAGTGCGCCGAGAAGAAACGCCTTGTTTTTTCCGGCGCCTTCGCTTTTTAAGGGCAGGGAGATGATGGCGCCCTCCGGGAAATTCTGGATGGCGATTCCCAGGGAAAGGGCAAAGGCGCCGGCCATGGTAATGCCGCTGTCAGACGCCAGGACGCCGGCGTACATGACGCCAACGGCCATGCCTTCGGGGATGTTGTGGAGCGTCACGGCGAGCACCAGCATCGTCGTCTTTTTGAAGCCGCAGCACATGCCTTCCGGCTCATCTTTTCCCATGTGAAGGTGGGGGATTGTCCTGTCGAGGATTAAAAGGAACAGGATTCCCAGAAGGAAGCCGGCAGCCGCCGGGATGAAGGCAAGCTTTCCCATGTGCTCCGACATATCCATGGCGGGGATTAAAAGCGACCAGACCGAGGCCGCCACCATGACGCCGGAAGCAAAGCCGAGAAGCGCCTTCTGGATCAGCGGCCGGATCCCGTTTTTCATGAAATACACACAGCCCGCCCCGGCTGCCGTGCCGACGAACGGGATGAAAATTCCAAGTATGATCTGACTCAATGCTCATGTCCTCCTTTTCATCTTTCTTCCTGTTATTGTATTCGATTTTCAAAAATAAATAAAGTATAAAATATTTCTTGACAAACGGCGAAAGTTAAGCTATGCTAACTCTAGCACAAGGAACTTGCGCTGCTTGCGGGCAGCGTTTGATTTTTGACGTATGGTTAGTTGAAACTACCTCTGTGAAAACGAGGAGCCAGTTGGAAGGATGGAAAGAATATGACTTTATTGGATGCCAGGGATGGCGAGGAGTACATCATAAAAGATATTGCGACAGAGGATGAAGAGCTGGAGGCTTTTCTCTTTTCTCTGGGATGCTATACCGGCGAGCCGATCACTGTGATTTCGCACCTGAGAGGCGGCTGCGTGGTTTCCATCAAGGATGGACGGTACAATTTCGATACTGATTTAGCGGGAGCTATTTCAATATAAGCTTTTATGCTTGGCTGCATGGAGGCATACTGGCAAAGGGTTAGTCTTTGCTAATTGAGAGTTCATGAAGGAGGAGTTTTGTGTTATGAGAATTGCTTTTGCAGGCAATCCGAACAGCGGCAAAACAACCATGTACAACGCGCTGACAGGACGGAACGAGCGCGTCGGCAACTGGGCCGGTGTTACGGTAGAACGAAAGGAAAGCCTTATTAAAAAGGCGTATTACGACGGAGGAGAGGAACTTGTTGCGGTGGATCTGCCGGGAGCTTATTCCATGTCCCCATTTACCTCCGAAGAGAGCATCACCAGCAGCTATGTAAAGAATGAAAAGCCGGACGCGATCATCAACATCGTCGACGCGACGAACTTAAGCCGCAGCCTGTTCTTCACCACACAGCTTCTGGAGCTGGGCGTGCCGGTGGTGGTTGCCTTAAATAAGAGCGACATCACGGAGAAGAAAAAGACAAGGATCGACGAAAAGCTTCTGTCTGAAAAGCTTGGCTGCCCTGTGATCAAGACAATTTCCACTTCCTCCGGCCACGAAGGATTAAAGGAGGCCGTAAGCCAGGCGGCTGCCCTGGCGGGAAAGAAACAGAAGGCGCCCTATGTGCAGGCGGATATTGATCTCCATGACAAGGCCGCAGTGGAGGCCGCCGACAGGAAGCGTTTCGACTTTGTAAACGCGCTTGTTAAGGATGTGGAGAAGAGAACCGTATTCACCAAGGATAAAAACTTCCAGGATAAAATCGACGCGGTGATCACCCACAAGATTGTCGGCATTCCGATTTTCGCGGTTGTCATGTATCTTGTATTCTATATTTCCCAGTCCACGGTGGGAACCTGGATCGCGGACTGGCTCGTCGGTTATATCGAGGCCTTCCAGGGCTATGTGGGCGAAGTCCTTCTGGCGGACGCCAACCCGTTCCTGGTAGCGCTCCTGGCCGACGGTATCGTAGGCGGTGTAGGCGCGGTTGTCGGTTTCCTGCCGCTTGTAATGGTCATGTACTTCCTGATCGCTCTCTTAGAAGACTGCGGCTACATGGCGCGTGCAACGGTTGTGCTTGACCCGATTTTTAAGAGAGTCGGCCTTTCCGGGAAATCCGTTATCCCCATGGTAATCGGTACCGGCTGTGCGATCCCGGGCGTTATGGCGTGCCGTACGATCCGCAGCGAAAGAGAACGCAGAACGACTGCCATGCTGACACCGTTCATGCCATGCGGCGCAAAGCTTCCTGTTATCGCGCTGTTTGCAGGCGCCTTCTTCCGTGACGAGAGCTGGGTGGGGCCCACCATGTACCTGGCAGGCATCCTTCTGATCCTTCTGGGCGCTCTGCTTGTAAAGAGAATCACAGGACAGAAGTTCCGCAAGTCCTTCTTTATCATCGAGCTTCCGGAATACAAGATCCCGAGCCTGAAAAGAGCCATCGTTTCCATGCTGGAGCGCGGCAAGGCATACATCATCAAGGCCGGTACCATCATCCTGGTCTGCAACACGGTCGTACAGATTATGCAGAGCTTCAACTGGCAGTTCCAGCTTGTTGAGGAAGGCATGGAGAGCACTTCCATCCTGGCCAGCATCGCAAATCCCTTTGCCGTGCTGTTCATCCCCCTTGGCTTTGGCGTGTGGCAGCTTGCGGCTGCGGCTATCACCGGCTTTATCGCCAAGGAGAACGTAGTCGGCACTCTGGCAGTTGTATATGGCCTTTCCGGCGTCATCGATACGGATGAGCTGGCCCTTGTGGGCGACGGCAACGTCGTTGCCACCACCATGGCGCTCACCAAGGTTGCCGCACTGGCTTACCTGATGTTCAACCTCTACACTCCGCCCTGCTTCGCGGCGCTTGGTGCCATGAACTCGGAGATGAAGAGCGGAAAATGGCTGTTGGGCGGCATCTGCCTTCAGCTGGCAACCGGCTACACGGTGGCGTTCCTGGTATATCAGATCGGTACCCTTGTTACCACAGGTTCTCTTGGAACTGCTTTTGTTCCGGGCCTGATCGCAGTCCTGGTGTTTGCGGCCATCATCATCTGGAGAATCCGCAAATCCGATACGGAATTCGTGGCTGAGTACAGCTTACATATGGGTTAAAAATACAGAAATCAGCGGTGGACATGGTAAAAGCCATGTCCGCCGTTTGGTGCTTTGGAAGGAAGGCATGTTTATGATGGCAAATGTAATTGTTGTTATTCTTTTGGCGGTTATCATCGGAGGCGCAGTCTCCTACCTGATTAAGGCCAAAAAAAGCGGTGCAGCGTGCATTGGATGTCCGTCCGGCGGCGCATGCGCTGTGCCGAAAATTGAGAAAAAGAAATTGAACGGCCCGGTGATTGGGAAAAAAACCATGAAAATCGCGGGAATGACCTGCGGCCACTGCGCGGCAAATGTGACTAGAATATTGAACAGGATTGACGGGGCCAGCGCGGTGGTTAAGCTGTCTGCCGGTACCGCCGTCGTATCCTATGACCGCGAGATCTCGGAGGATGTGCTGAAGAAAGCGGTAGAAAGCCTCGGGTATAAGGTAATGGAGATCGTTTAAGCAGGACTCGGAAGCAGGGATTTTCCTCTGCTTCCTTTTTCTTTCAATCATTTTTAATTGCAAGAAACAAGCAAAAGAGCTTGAAATTATGTTCACGACAATTTACAATAGGAAGAGACGAATACCATGATAGGAGGGACTTTTTATGAATTCTGTCAGAAAACTTTCCGACTCTTTATACTGGGTCGGTGCCAACGACCGGAGGATCGCTCTGTTTGAAAACGTATATCCCGTGCCGAAGGGAGTTTCCTATAATTCTTATGTAATGCTGGACGAAAAGTGCGCCCTGTTTGATACGGTGGACGCTGCCTTTACCCATGATTTTCTGGAAAACGTCCGCCACGTCCTTGACGGCCGCAGCCTGGATTATCTGATTGTGAACCATATGGAGCCGGATCACTGTGCGTCCATCTGCGACATTGCCGGCGTTTATCCCGATGCAACCATCGTCTGCACGGCCAAAGCCGCAGCCATGATGAAGCAGTTCTTTGATTTCGACGTGGACAGCCGTGTCATGACCGTAAAGGAAGGCGACAGCCTCTCCCTTGGAAGCCATGAGCTGACCTTTGCCATGGCTCCGATGGTACACTGGCCGGAGGTCATGGTCACATATGAAAAAACAGAAAAAATCTTGTTCTCCGCCGACGCCTTCGGCTCCTTCGGCGCCATCGACGGGAATATTTTTGCCGATGAAACCGACTATAAGAATGAATGGCTTCCGGAGGCCAGAAGATATTATACGAATATCGTCGGAAAGTACGGTGTCCAGGTACAGGCCCTGTTAAAGAAAGCAGCCAGGCTGCCCATCGAGATGATCTGCCCGCTCCACAGCCTTGTTTGGAGAAAGGACATCCCGTGGCTCGTGGAAAAATACGGCAAGTGGAGCTCCTATGAGCCGGAAGAGCCGTCCGTGGTGCTGGCCTACGCGTCCGTCTACGGGCACACGGCAAAGGCTGTGGACATTCTGGCCGGAAAGCTTGCCGAGCGCGGCGTGAAGGGAATTTCCGTCTACGACGTGTCAAAGGCCCATCCGTCCTATATTATTTCGGATGCCTTCCGCTGCTCCTGCCTGGTGCTGGCATCCATCACGTACAACAATGGAATTTTCTGCAACATGGACAGCCTTGTCCACAACCTGGCAGCCCATAACCTTCAGAACCGCACCATCGCCCTGATTGAAAACGGTTCCTGGGCGCCTGTCTCCGCAAAGCTTTTGACGGAGAGCCTGTCCGCCCTGAAAAACTGCATGTTCCTGGAGAAAGGCGTGACCATTAAGTCGTCCCTTCAGCCGGGTCAGGAAGAGGAGCTCGACGCATTGGCAGATGCGATTGCCGATGCTTTAAAATAAAATAGCGCAGAAAGGGGAATCATTATGGAGAGAAAGTTTTTTATCTGTGAGCACTGCGGAAACCTGGTGACGTTTTTGAAGGCCAGCGGTGTTCCGGTTGTATGCTGCGGCCAGAAGATGACGGAGCTCGTTCCCGGTACCACCGACGCCGCCGTGGAAAAGCATGTCCCGGCTGTCAAAGTGAACGGAAATGAGGTTCATGTCCAGGTCGGCTCTGTGGAACATCCGATGCTTCCGGAGCACTACATCGAATTTATCTGGATGGAGACGGAAAAGGGCTCCCAGCTTGCAAACCTGAAGCCGGGCGATAAGCCGGAAGCAGTCTTTACGCTCGCAGAAGGCGACAAGGTCGTCGATGTCTATGCTTACTGCAATCTGCACGGACTCTGGAAGGCGCAGATGCTGTAATAAATTAAATTCATTTTGGAGGGAAATCATGAAGAAATATGTATGTACCGTATGCGGATATATCTATGATGAGGAAAAGGGCGATCCCGATAACGGCGTAGAGCCGGGAACCAAGTGGGAAGACCTGCCGGCAGACTGGGTATGCCCGCTCTGCTCCGTTGGAAAAGACGAGTTTGAAGAAGAACAGTAATAAAAAGCACTGCTGCCCCGCCGGCCGGCCATACCCTGCCGGCAGCGGGGCAGTTTTTATGGAGGTTATGATGGAAAAAGTATTTGTAAATAGGGAAACGCTTCAGATGATTGAAGATTTTTCCAATGCAAACGCCCCGTCCGGCTTTGAGGACGAGACGGTGAAGGCGGCCGCAAAGCACATCGGCGGCGGATATGAAACCGAGGAGGACTGTCTCCGGAATTTCTACATGTACAGGAAGGCAAACACCGGGAACAAGCCGGTGTTCATGCTGGATGCCCACGGGGACGAGGTCGGCTTCATGGTGCATTCCATCCGGCCCAACGGGACGCTGCGCTTCGTCGCTTTAGGCGGCTGGAACGTCGGCTCCCTGCCGTCAAGCCGCGTCCTTGTCCGCAATTCGGAAGGGAATTTCATCCCCGGCATCATCGCTGCAAAGCCGGTGCATTTCATGTCCGCATCGGAGAAGGCCTCATCGGCCGCAGACATCGCCTCCCTGTCCATCGACATCGGGGCTGTAAGCGCTGAGGACGCTGTGAATAATTTCAAGATCCGCATCGGCGAACCGATTGTGCCGGATGTGAAGATGGAATACGACGAAGAGCACGACCTGATGTTTGGAAAGGCCTACGACTGCCGGATCGGCTGCGCCGCCGTCATCGAGACGCTCCACAGGCTCCAGGATGTAGAGCTTGCCGTAGATCTCGTGGGCGTCATCTCCTCCCAGGAGGAAGTGGGCGAGCGCGGCATGAAGGTGGCTGTCAACCATGTAAAGCCGCAGATTGCCATCTGCTTTGAGGGCTGCCCGGCCGACGACACGTTCACGGATCCTTATGCGGTTCAGACAGCCTTCAAGAAAGGGCCGATGCTGCGGTTCATGGATAAGTCCATCATCTGCACGCCCAGGTTCCAGCGGTACGCCCTGGATCTTGCCGAGAAGCACGGCCTGCCGGTTCAGGCTTCCGTCCGCGAGGGCGGCGGGAACAACGGCGCCATCGTACATACGGCACTGGACGGGATCCCCACCATCGTCATCGGCGTCCCGGTCCGCTACATCCACACCATGAGCGGAATTGCTTCGTATTATGATTTCGAGGCGACGGTGCAGCTGGCCGTGGAGCTTGTAAAGTCCATGACCGAGGAGATTATTAAGGGATTTTAGGATCAGATGCAGGAGGGTGTCCCAAAACTATGATTGATTAAAAATCATAGAGAGGGGCATCCTCTTCTTATATTGCTGAAAAGGGCTTTTACATGAAAAACAGCACTGGATGTTCATCTCTCCAGCGCCATCTTTGTGATGTTATGGGCGATTGCTAACAGTCCCCACTCTATTTTTACCTTATCCGCTCCGCGCAAGTGAAAACGACGGAACGACCAACAGCCTTTGATCCTCCCAAAGACCTGTTCCACTTCCACAACCCTTTGTGAACGCAGTACCAGTCCTTTTTCGGAACAAAGGTTCTCGTTTGCTTTTCTTTTCAGTTCATTCAACCGGTGGGATACCCGGACCGTGCGGTTCTTTTCCGTATGCTTACATTCTGATGCATAGTGGCAGCCGCTGCAGTCTTCACACCGGTAATAATCCCGCCTAGTTTCATAGCCGGCTTCTGTTACATATTTTCGGTTTCCCACATGCACCAGCCGTTTCCCATTTCTGCAGACAAAGCTGTCTGATTCCGGCAGATAGGGCAGATTCTCCGCCAGATAAGGGGTCTCCCGGTTTTTCTTTTTCTTCTCCCAGTGAAATTTGTTGTATTTTACATAACAGCCTACCTTCTTTTCTTCTAAATATTCATAATTCTCTTCGCTCCCATATCCTGCATCCGCGATCACGTTTTCCGGTAAACACCCCAGTTTTTCTTCCAGGTGCCTTAGGTGCGGGATCATTGTTTTCGTATCGGTTGGGTTGGGATGTATGGTAAAGCCCACGATATATCGGTTCTCTGTCCCGATCTGGATGTTATAGCCAGGTTTTAGCTGGCCGTTTAACATGGCATCTTCTTTCATCCTCATAAAAGTGGCACCCTGGTCTGTTTTTGAATAGCTGTTCCTTCCACGAAAGGTTTCCAGGGATTTTTCGTATTTCTGTTTCCTGGGAAGGATATCCTTTTTAAATTCTTTGGATTTTTTCTTCAGCTGTTTATTTCCTGGCTCTTGTTCCAACTTTTTGTCGATGCTCTCCACAACAGCTGCCACCTGTTCTGCGGTGATCTTGGTATGCTCCCCCTTTTCCTCCAGGTCTTCTTCCAGATAAATCTGATTTTCTTCCGCCACAATCCGGTCGATCTCCCGGAGATGGTTCTTGATCTTTTCATCTAGTTTCCGGTCATAATTACGGACGGACTTGTTCCATACGAAAGAATACTTATTGGCGTTAGCCTCGATCTTTGTGCCATCCAAAAAGTAATTCTGAAGCTTGATATAGTTTTTCTCGATCAGGAGTTTGACCACTTCAAAGAACACATCCTCGATGATGTCTTTCATGTGAAGGCGAAAGCGATTGACGGTACGAAAATCCGGTTGATTTCCACCAGCGATCCACATGAAATTAACATTTTCACGAAGAGCTTTTGCGATCATGCGGGAGGAATAAACTTTCTGAGAATAAGAATAGATCATAACCTTCAGCATCATCCGTGGGTGATAAGCAGGGCATCCGCCCTCTTTGTATCTGCCGTAGAGTGAAGACAGGTCCAAACTGTCCACGATGGTATTTACGACCCGCACCAGATGATTTTCCGGTATAAAATCTTCAAAAGATAGTGGTAATTGTAATTGATCCGTAGTATAATCTTTAAATGTGAGCATACCTTATTATATCACATAATAAGGGGAAATGGAGAACGGCGTGGTAACCGTTCTCTATTTTTTCAGAAAAAGAGGGTATCCCCTCAAGTCACTTCATGACTTTTGGGACACCCTCTTCTTGTGTTTAAAGGATTCCGTAATGTTTGTACATCTGTTCCCGGAACGCTGCATCCTTTGCGGCCTGCTCAACGGCCGATTGCCGGTTGTCCCGGAGCAGGGCAAGAATCAGCTTTGAAAGGCGCTCCTCGCCAGCCGTC
Source organism: Eubacteriaceae bacterium Marseille-Q4139 (assembly GCA_018223415.1). Classification (NCBI taxonomy): domain Bacteria; kingdom Bacillati; phylum Bacillota; class Clostridia; order Eubacteriales; family Eubacteriaceae; species Eubacteriaceae bacterium Marseille-Q4139. The sequence continues at coordinate 926,107 of JAGTTQ010000001.1, forward strand.
TGTCCTTCTGCAAGCCCTTCTGTTCTACCATCTTCAATCAGTTCATCTATCGCTCTGCACATATCAAACGCCTCCGTTTCCTGTTCTGCAAGCATCTGCGCCAGCCGCTTCTGTTCTCCTAAAAGCACCAGCGCCGCCGTCATTTCCACATCGTCAAACTGCCGTAGCTCCTCCCGGTGCTCTGTCACATACCGGTAGAGCTTCTTTTTGTCTTTATTGTATTTTACCATACTGAAAATCTGCTGTAAAGGACTGCGAAAGGCCGCTTCATCCGGAAGCTCCTGTACGGAAATCAGGTGGATTTTGTAGTCCGGTATGTATTCTCTCAGGGCTTCCGTCTCCGGCCCCAGCCGGAACATCTCATGAAGACTTTTGGCCCCGTCCCACCTGTCTCCGAAATACAATACGGCTGTGACAACAGGCACCAGCTTGTCTTCCCGCCGGATTCCCGACAGGAATTCGTCCCCTGCAAGCTTTTCCCCGGACATCTTATGCCCATAGGCCAGCGCTTCGATCTGTTTTGTGTACTCAAGCGCATCATACAGCATGTTCCGCACCGGCATGGCATAATGTACCCCGGTCTGGCTCTCTCCCGCCAGGATCAGCGAGTAAGCGCCGAAATCTGCCTCCATCCGGATATCGCCCCGCCGCTCCAGGGGCCGCCTCCTCCCCGCCTCCTCATACAGGATTCCCGCCTGATTCGGGATCTGGCGCAGCATTTCCGGCTTTAGCACCTGCTTCCCTGCATACACGGTTCCGTTCATCAGGTCTGCAAAAATTTCCCGTCTGGAAAGCAGGCGATTGACTGCTACATCTGTTTTTCCCATTCTGCCTCCTCCTTTGATACTCCGGCAGCCAAAAAAACCGTACCTTTGTCTTTTTCACCTCTTTTTCTTTTGTTTTCTGCTTTCGTGGAATTCCTGTGGATGGGCGGCCGAACGGCCGTAAGATGGATGAATTGTTTCTACGTGCGCGTCAGAATTCGCGGAAAGAAATGGGTTGTGACTTTGGTGGTCTGGAAAGGACGGTGAAGATGGCGCCGGGCTGGTAATTTTTAGGATAGCGGAATGTTGGGGGATTGTCAAGAGGGGGGCAGCGCATACAAAACATGCCACCTGCCCCTCTATTTTTTCATTTTCGTCTGTTTTTATAAATCGTTTCATCACGATATTCCAGAGCTGCCGTACCGCAGGTTTTTACTTTATTAAGCCTGCCTTTTTGTTCATGAACAAACTCGTTGCTGTCCGGATCTTCCAGCACCGCACAGCACGCCTTATAGAGGTCGGAAACCAGGCTTTTTTCTGCGCCGAGTACCATATGGCTCATAAAAATGCAGTCAAATTCCCCCATTCTGGGAACCAGCTTCTCCAGCTCCTCCTTCAGCGCTTCCACTGTGCCGTACTCCGCATACGGCATTCCCGGAGCCGATACACCTGCAATCCCGCAGACATAAAGAAGCGTATCGCCTCCGAACAGGATCCGATTCTTCTTGTCCAGAAAGGCACAGTGGGCGCAGTTATGCCCCGGAAGGAAAATCATTTCTACTTCGTGCCCTTCCCCGAGATCAAAAATATGATGATTCTCACATGGAATATATTCCGGTACTCGAAACGGGATTTTGTCCTCTGCGGAAAAATCGCGCCAGATCCCTTTTCCGTTTTCATCGCACAGGGGATCCCACATATGCTCATTCTGAAGTGCCAGATATGGGAGAGCATGCTTATGGACATATACTCTGTCAAATTGAGCATTGCCATATGCATGATCGATGTGCGGGTGCGTATTGGCAACCAGAAGCTCCCTATCCCCGATCAGGCGGTTTACGGCCGCTTTTAAATCTCCTATCCCAAAGCCAGTGTCGATAAGAAGGGCCCGACTCGGCCCTGCAATCAGATGGATCCAGGGATCTCCATGGCCGTCAAAGCTTTTCAGAAAAAAGCTGTACACATTTTCACGAAACCGGAACAGCTTCGCATACGGAAACTCCGGCATCACTTTTCCCAAAGGGAGGATATCCTGTTTCCATTTCTGGCTCTTCGTTTCCCGCACATGAAACGGTTTTTCCGATTCTTCTTCATAAGAGATAAAAATCAGATTTCCAGGAAAGCTGCACTCCGCTTTTATGCCTTCTGCGGTAAGTTTCCCATCTTCCCCAATGCGGAATCCTGCAATACAATCGGAATCCCGGTTCATGGAAAACAGGTATCTCTCATCCGGAGACAAACAAAGCCCTCTTGGATTCTTCCCCTGGCAGTCCACATCTTCCAAAAGCGAAACCGCTCCGTCTTCCAAAACGGAAAACACAGCTATTCTATTCAACCCGCGCATGGCTGCATACAGGAACCTTCCATCTGCCGTCAACACCAGATCCGAAGCGCCCTCCGCTCTCCACGAAGCGGCTGCCGTTTCATCCTCTAGGAGTGCCGCCGTCTGAAGTTTCCCCAGTTCCCCGCTTTCTCCGTCATATTTCCATACATGCAAAAAAGCACTGTTTTCACAATTCGTATAAAGGATAGGGAGTGTCGGATGAAAAATTCCGTACCTTGGATGGCTGCCGGTCTCAACTTCCTTGGATGCCAGGGGTATCAGCTTTCGTGTTTCCCTGTCAAACCGGCAGGTATGAATGATATCCTGACCTTTGTCACAGATTACAATCAGTCTGCCATCCGGAGACTGAATGCAATTATGAAGATGCGGGAGCGCCCCCGTTTGAGGCTCATGAGTCTCCTTGGGGGACGGCAGGAAAAAGGCATCCTCCATTTCTCCGGGAGAACCGTCCGGGAGAATGGGGAACAGCGATACGGCCGTATCTTCTGTCTCTGCAAACGGTCGGAATCTTCCGTCCTTCTCCCGTCTTATCTTTGTCACCAGATTCCCTGTGCCGTGATGCGGAATCAAAAGTGCATCGCCTCCAGCTTCCAAAAGCACATAGCTCGGGTTCGCGCCGCAGGTTCTCCTCTCGCCGATCAGTTTCAGGGTTCCGGTTTTATGATCCGGCTTAAATGCCAGAATCCTTCCGCCGCTCCCCGGTTCCCCGTCTGCATCCCTTGTCTCATCTGTCACATAAAGCACGTCTTTTTCGGCATCGTACGCCCTCTGGCCGGCATTGACCTCCGGGCAGTAATCCCCAAGCTTTGTAAAAGTACCGTGCTCCGCCTCATAGGAAAAGATATGGATTCCGCGTGAAGTCCCTGGCCGCATGGCGAAGCTTCCCACGGCTGCAAAAATTCTCGCTGCCATCAATTCCCCTCCTTAATATGTATCAAATCTCCACACACGCTTCCATTCATGGGTTTCCCCCGGTTTCAGCAAAAATCCATGGACAATTTCCGGGCAGAACATATGATCTACACCCCAGACTGCAATTTTCGCCGGATGGTAATAGTCCTCGCCTTCCACATAGGCTCTTGCGCCTTTATGAAGCAGCCGCCAGCAAAACGGGATTTCCTCCTTGATGTCCTCTCCGCGAATCAGCGTGTCTGTATCAATAGCCGTAAACTCACAAAAGGTCAGCCCATGCCCGTTGCCGCGGAATGCCCCGGAAAAGCCCCGTCTGTTGGGAAGCCGCTCATAGCCCAGATCCGGAATCTGCGGCATTTCAAGCTGATAATCCGATCCGACAGCCATGCCATCGATGCTGATAAAATTATGGCAGAACTCCTCCATTGAGATTTCTTTTTCTCCTGTGTTGTGTACTTCAATCTCCATTGTCATGGCATTTTCAGATACCGACACAGTTTTCTTTGCTGTCAGACCGTATCCAAGGCAAGGCGGCATCTCCGTTTCAAAAACAGCTTTCTGCCCGTTCGTATGGATTTTTGTCTCGAATTCCTTTACTTCCCGATACTTTTTATAAAAAATATACTTTTCGCAGTCCTCTTTGCGAATGAGACCAACCCCAAATTTAGGGAAAAATTCTCCCACTTCCGCTTCATTGCTGCAATCAAAGCGATATTCGCTGCAAAATCCGCGACCTCCCGAACAGGGATGGATCAGATTCCTCGGTTCTGCCGCGCCAAAATGCATGCCTCCGTCCAGAATCACATCTGCAATAAAACCGGCCCGGTCAAAGCGGAAGCCTGTATTCGGTCTCTCTCCCGGTTCGGCAATTTCCAGCCTCAACCGGCTGCTTTCTAATGTAAACATCCCGTGTCCTCCGTTAAAATGTAAGTTTATATTCTCTCTGGACAAATTCATGAATCAGCTCGTCCAGACGGCCTTCCATGCCTTCATGGGCTTTCAGCTCTTCGCCAAGCTCCATATATCCGTAGTTTTCATTTGCAGACGGCCAGAATGGCAGCCCTTCGCCATTGGGGTCACCGCTTTTTATAAAATTGGCCCAGTAAGAACTCATCTTATCTGCCATCTGAAAATCACAGCTCCGCCATGGCCTCGAGGCCGGGATCCCCTTTCTTAAGGAGGCGAACACAAACCACAATTCGGTGGAGTGCCATGCCAGGCTGACACGGCAGTCCCTTGCCGTTCCCACGTCCTCACCTTCCAGAGGGATCAGATAACGCCAAACTCCGTCATATACTTTTGCTTCCGGCGCTTTTTGATCCATGTAAAGGCCAAACATCCTGTTTAACATCAGATTCCGGCTCACATTCATCCCCTCGCTTCCCGCAAGCCCACATACGGCCAGCCAGTGCGCGGTTTGAAAAGCAGTCTCATCCGTGACAGAAACGAGATTTTCAAAGTCATATTTTTCATACAGCGGCCCCAGAAGATTCTTAAAATGCCTGTAAAAATCGGCTGCGGTCGAAATTTCCTTGCCAGATTCGCGCATCGGTTTTTCATTGAGCCCGGATACGGAATTCCCAAACAGGTCGGCTTCTCCCCAGTTGCAGAGATTTAGGAAATCCACCTTACCCAGATATTTATCAAAGCACTCGCTCACACTGTCACCGGGAACCAGCATTTCATCCGGAACCATGTCTCCAGGTGTGATGGCCCGCGTTGCCGTCATGCTGAAAATTTTTTCTGTCGGAAGAGCCCGCAGCTCGTCTGCCGAAATATCCTCGGGAAGCCCAAGATGCTTGAGATAGCTTTTTCCAATTTCATATGCCTCTTCTCTTGATTTAAACGGAATCTTCCATTTCAGGCCGCTTTCACTAATGACACGCTTCACGCGGTTCTTTCCCGCCGGAGAAACCGCTATCATGGCCGCCTTCAGGGCTCCGCCCGACTGGCCGCCGACTGTGATATTGTCAGGATCCCCTCCAAAGGCAGCAATATTTTCCGTAATCCAATCCAGCGCTTTTACCTGATCCATAAACCCGTAATTTCCGCCATGTCCATCCTGTTCTGCATCAAACTGAGGCAGAACAAGATACCCGAACACATTAAGCCGCTGCGCCACGGTGACGACCACAATGCCTTTCTTTGCCAGAACCTGCGGATTAAACTGCGGTTCATAAGCATAGCAGTTTGTCAGGCCGCCGCCGTGATACCAGACATAAACAGGCCGTTTTTCTCCGGCATTCTCCGCCCCGCTGCATATATTCAGGTACAGGCAGTCCTCGCTCATCCTGGGAAACCCGTCAAAATAATATTCCTTTTCATGGCGGTCCGACAGCGGAATCTGCATGGCAGCCGGCGCAAACTCCGTACACGTTCTCACGCCGTCCCATCGTTCGGGATTCTCCGGCGGCCGGAACCGAAGCGCACCTGTCGGCGGCGCCGCATATGGAATTCCGCGAAATACCGTAATTCCCGCAAATTCTCCACCATATTCTTCGCCTTCCACAAGGCCATAGGTTGTCTTTACAATTCCCAATGCCATTTTTCTTCCTCCCGGTTTTCCATCCTAAAATACATTTTCCGCCGTATAGGCAAAAAACCCAAGTCCCCTTACATGGCAAAACCTCGTCAGAATTCCTCTGTGATTTCTTTCCTCAAAATCACAGTTTTCAGGGTTTTCCAAAATTCGCTCTAAAACCTTTATCATCTCGAGAACCGCACTATTGTCGATATCTACAATAAAATGACCCGGAAATAGAGAGTCGAACTCCCCAAGCCTTTCCGACAGCTTTTTTACCTGACTATAAAACCCGTTTACCGTACAGAACTCCGCATGCGGCATACCGGCCCGTTTCATCCCAATCCCTACACGCATACTGATAAAATCATCGCCGCAGAAAAGGATCCTGTTCTTTTTATCAAGGAATGCCGCGTGACCGGCCGAATGGCCTCCAAGAAAGATAAGCTCGACTTCATGCTCAGGGCCCAGGGAAAAAATGCTTCCGTCCGGGCACGGAACAATTTCATATTTTTGAAACGGAACAATATCTTTCCTGTCAAAGTCACACCAGATGTTCTTTCCGTTTTCATCAAACAGATAGTCCCAGATATGTGGATCCTGCTTCTGTTCCAGATATGGCGCCTCATATTCATGGCAGTACACCTTCTCAAACTGGCAGTTCCCATAGCAGTGATCGAAATGGGCATGAGTATTCACCAGATAAAGGGGCTTTCCTTCTGCAAGCTCCTCGGCAAGGCCTTTTAAATTCCCGATTCCAAATCCCGTGTCAATTAACAAAGCTTTTTCTTTCCCGACAACCAGATACATCCACGGAGCTCCCATACCGTCTGCGCTGTCTTTTAAAATTCCGTAGACGTCATCGCGGAACTGATAAACCTCCGCATAGGGATCCACTTCGTACTCACGTTTTGTCTTATTATGGCTTCTCAGCTCTTTCATCCATGCCCGGCTTAAAGGATCAACCGGCTCACGTTCCAGAATCACTTTTGATTTCATGTTTTTGTCCCCCGTTATGCCGAAATCATGTTTCTGGCTTCCTTCCAGAAATGACAGGCAACACTATGTCCCGGTGCCACCTCATGAAGCTCTGGCGTTTCATTTTTGCAGCATTCCCTTGCCATCGGGCACCGCGGCGCAAACCGGCAGCCTGGTTTCGGGTTCACAGGGCTCGGCACGTCGCCCTTCAGCACGATTCTCTGTGATTTATCTTTAAAATCCACTTTTGGTACGGCCGAAAGCAGGGCTATCGTGTATGGATGACGTGCATTTGCAAAAATCTCGTCTGTCGGTGCAAATTCTACAATCTGTCCCAGATACATAACGGCCACCCGGTTGGAGATATGGCGCACCACGCTCAGATCATGGGACACAAAAAGATAGGACAATCCCATTTTTTTCTGCATCTCGATTAAAAGATTGATGATTGTCGCCTGTACGGACACATCCAGGGCAGATACCGGCTCATCACAGATAATAAACTTCGGTTTTAAGGCAAGGGCCCTGGCAATTCCTGCAAGCTGACGCTTTCCGCCGTCCAGCTCATGAGGAAACTTATCCAGGACATAATCCTCAAGGCCAACGGAGTTTGCCAGTTCCTTTACGGTCTTTTTTAATTCCGCTCCCGAGGCAATTTTATGGATCTGATAGGGATCTGCCAAAATCGCGCTGATGGTCTCACGCGGATTCAGGGACGAATAAGGATCCTGGAAGATGATCTGCATCTTCTTTCGGACTTCATTGAGTTCCTTTCCCTTTAACTTCAGAATGTCTTTCCCTTCAAAAAGTACCTGTCCCGACGTAGCGTTCAAAAGGCGGATCAAAACATTTCCGACCGTACTTTTCCCGCACCCGCTCTCACCGACAAGTCCGACCGTCTCGTTGGGCATAATATCAAAAGAGACATCATCCACTGCATGCAGTTTTCCTTTGCCGGGAATATTAAAATACATTTTCAGATTTTTTATGCTGACTAACGGCTCTGTCATATCTGTTCCTCCACTTCCCAACATGCTGCATAATGGTTATCATTGATCTTTACAAGCCCAGGAATCTCCGTTTTGCACCGTTCCTTACAATGGGCACAGCGAGTGTGAAATTTACACCCTGCCGGCAAATTCTGGGAATTCGCCACCGTACCCGGAATGGACTCCAGAGGCTCCCTCTCGCCGGTAAGCTTGGGAATCGCATGAAGGAGGCCGTAGGTGTACCAGTGCTTCGGATTTTCAAAAACCTCCTGCACCGTGCCATACTCCACGATTTCACCGCCGTACATGATCGCTACCTTCTGACAAAGCTCTGCAATAATTCCCAGATTATGGGTAATCATGATAAGCGACGTATCATACTCTGTCTGAAGCTTTTTCATCAGCTCCAGAATCTGTGCCTGAATTGTCACATCCAACGCCGTCGTCGGTTCATCCGCAATCAAAAGCTCCGGAGAACAGGCCAGAGCAGCCGCAATCCCGACTCGCTGCCTCATCCCGCCGGAAAACTGATGGGGATAGTCATCCAGACGGTATTTGGCGATTCCAACCATCTCCAGAAGCTTTTCCGCCTCTTCTTTCGCCTGCTTTTTGTCCAGCTTTTTATGTTTTCTGAGGCCCATAGCGATCTGATGCCCTACTGTAAATACCGGATTCAAAGAGGTCAGTGGGTTTGCAAAAACCATGGAAATTTTGGCCCCGCGGATCTCATTCATTTCCTTTTCTTTTTTCTTCAGCAGAGATTCTCCATGGAACAGGATATCTCCGCTTCGTATAAATCCCACCTTGTCCGGAAGTAGGCCCATGACTGACAGGGCGGTCGTGGTTTTTCCCGCTCCGCTTTCTCCGACAAGACCGATGGCCTCTCCCTTATGGATTTCCAGGTTCAGCCCGTTGACCGCCTTGGAGACGGCGCCGCCGGACACGTATTCCACATACAGGTTTTCTATTTTTAAAAGTTCTTCCTTTTTCTTTAACTCTGCCACACTGTTCCCACCTTTCTCTAATTGGTATTCTTCGGGTCAAAGATATCACGAATACCATCGCCCATGAAATTAAAGGCCAGAACGGTAAGCATGAGCGCGATACCAGGAGCAATGACGACCCACGGCGCCGACGTAATATAGGTACGGCCGTCCGAAATCAGGTTGCCCCAGGACGGAGTCGGGACAGGGACCCCCATTCCCAGATAGCTTAAGCTGGTTTCCACCAGGATGGTTCCTCCGAAATATCCGCTGGCGGAAATCATAAGAGGTGTGATCGTATTTGGAAACAGCTCTTTCCAGAGAATCCTGGTTCCGCTCGCGCCCAGTACCTTTGCAGCAGAAATAAATTCCTTGTTTTTCATGCCGAGAACCGTAGCTCTCACAAGACGCGCCGTTCCGACCCAACCGGTTGCACTCAGCGTGAAAATCAGATTCACCATGCTGGTTCCCATAACGGCAACCACACAGATCGCAAGCATGAGCTGCGGCACCGCCTGAAGCACATCACAGAACCGCATGATAACCATATCAACCTTCCCGCCGTAATATCCGCTGATCAGACCGACGGCGGCTCCAAGCGTCATACTGATAAGCGTCACAAGGAATGTGATTTTAAGGGAAACCCAGCCGCCTTCAAACAGTCTCGTGAGCATGTCACGTCCCAACGGGTCACAGCCGAACGGATGGCCTTCAAGGCCGTTTGCAAAATAATCCGGCGGTTCCAGGCGCGTGAGAAGATTGGATGTCTCAGAATCCCAGTACACCCACCATCTCGAAGTAAAACACGCCGCTACAATAATAAACAGAAGGCCGAAGCCGATTAAAAACAGTTTGCTCTTTTTCATTCTTCTGAGAACTGTACTTAATTTCATCCTTCCCACCTCCTAGTTAAATGTAATCCGTGGATCCACAACCGTATAAAAGATATCGGCCAGCAGATTCCCAATCACCAGCATGACGGCCGACACCAGAAGAATCGACTGCACAAGCTGATAATCTCTCGTGTTAATGGCCTGTACCAGGAGTGCCCCCATTCCCGGCCAGTTAAAAATATTTTCCACAACGGTCGCTCCGGCAAACAGCTTTCCAAACTGGGTTCCTATGTTGGTAACAATCGGAAGCAAGGCATTTCGGAATGCGTATTTCATATAGGTTACACCTTTGGAAATCCCGCGTGCCCTTGTGGCCGTAATATAGTCTTCATGAATAACGTCAACCATTCCGGAACGCATGAGCCTCGTCTGGCTGGCCGCATAGCCGAAGCCAACGCAGAGTCCCGGCATTATCATATGTTCAATCCCTCCGATTCCCTGGATCGGCAGCCATCCCAATTTTACACCAAAAATCAGGATCAAGAGGAATCCCAGCCATACAGTCGACATGGCCTGCCCGACAATTGCAAAAAACATGGCTCCAAAGTCCACAGCCGTACCCTGATTTACACCGGCGATCACGCCAATGACAATCGAAAAGATGCATGCCCATCCAAACCCGAACAAGCTTAGCAAAAGTGTCTGAGGAATCCTGGAGGCCAGAATCTCACTGCCCGGCATGCTGTAATTCCAGGAATATCCCAAATCTCCTTTTAACAGTCCTTTTATGTAGGTCAGATACTGTACCAGCCATGACTGATCCAGCCCCATTCTCACGCGGTATTCTTCAATTTCCTCCGGAGTCGCCGTTTCCCCTGCCATCATGCGGGCCGGATCACCTCCGCCCAGACGAACTAGAAGGAATGCGATGACCGATACCCCTATCAATACGATTACAGAAGCCAGAAGCCTTCTCACATATTTATTCTTCAAGCGTCTTTCACCTCCATAGTATTCTGCCGCCCGTAATATTCCGGTATCCGGCAGAAAACTGCCGGATACCGCATTTCCTTATTCTGTCACTACCATCGCGCGCATATCGCTGATCTTATGGCCGTGGAAAGAGATTCCTTTGATACTATCCTTCCAGGCATAGAGCTCAGTCGGCCAGTACAGATAGATATTCGGTTCAAATTCCGCCAGCTCAATTTCATACATCTGAGCCAGGAGCTCGTCCTGCTTCTCCTGATCCATCTCTGCTGCCATCTGCTTTCCAAGCTTTTTCAGTTCTTCGTTCTGGAACCCGGTATTAAAGCGATCCTCGCCGATTCCTTCTGCTGCCGTCTTATACCACATGTTTCCGCTCTTTCCAATGGACGAAAGAATGATGTCAAAATCTCGGCTGCTGCGCGCCTCGTTGTAAACGGCCGTCTCTAACGGTACAACCTCTACATTAAAGCCCACGGAATTTGCCATGGACTGAATTGCCTGGCACAATTCCGTTCCAATGGAAACCACACTGGTAGAATAAATGAAGCGAATCGGTTCCCCGTTATAACCGGAATTGGCAACAAGCTCTTTTGCCCGTTCTACGTCATACTGGTAGGTCAGATTTTCCCTATATCCCAAATCATGCTCAAGGCACGGATACATACAGGGAATTCCGTATCCATCCAGAAGCGCCTGCACAATCAGTCCCCTGTCGATGCAAAGGGACAGAGCCTCTCTGAGATCTCGATTGCTGAAAAGGTCACCCTCACCGCATGCTGTCTGGAGATATACATAACTGGCTGGCACAACTTCGTGGATATAGTAGCCCTCAGACTTTAACGGCTCCACATCCGATGTTGGGATTCCATTTACAATGTTGGCTTCACCAGTACGCAGAGAAGAAACTCTCGTCGTAGCCTCCACGGACTGTTTCATGGTAATATGTTTTACATTCGTATAACGGTTCGCATAGTCATAACCCCAATAGCCATGCTCATCCGTCCGAAGCTCCAGCTCTACCACAGAGTTTGCACCGTCAAAGGACGTGACCACATAAGGGCCGGAGCCTACCGGATTCTGCCAGAATTCTTCATACGGAGTCGACTCATATGCGGATTTGCAGACGATCAGAGTATCCGGCACGTTTACCATGGTCCAAAACTCCGGCATCGGAGCTGCAAAATGCAGTGTCAGATTAAAATCATCGATTTTTTCTAATTCGCCGATATAGTTTCTCCATCCCTTTACAACGGAATCCGGGAGATGTTCTTTATCATCACGCAGACGTTCCAGGGAAAAGATCACGTCATCGGCTGTCAGAAGTTCACCGTTGGTAAAATACACATCGTCACGGAGATGGAAGGTAATGGAGCTGTAATCCTCAGCCATTTCCCATTCCTTTGCCACCCACGGAATCGTATTTCCCTCGTCATCCTTGCTCAAAAGCCCGTCAAAAACAAGATAGTCCAGTTCAAAGTTCGGGTTCTGAGTTGACTGAGACCACTTGTCCAGAGTATTGATGGAAGAGGTCATCTGATAAACGATGCTTTCCGTCGCATCTTTCTCCGTCCATCCTTCTGGCTGTTCCAGGCTGAAAGTCTCCTCTGCCAGCGTTTCCGCCGCACTTTCCGTACTCCCGGCGGCTGTCGTCTCTTCACTTTTTTCACTAGCCGCTGTCTGCTGCGCCGTGCTGCTTTCCTGTCCGCCGCCGCATGCTGCAAGAGAAGTTGTCATGCATATGGCCAAACCTGCTGCCGCGAGTTTCCTAAAGATTTTTCTCATACAAAATTTCCTCCTTAATTTTTATTTCCTGCGGTTTCCCGCATTCTTTTCTCATAATTCCTTTCGCTTGTATCAGTCATCCACAAGCCGCTTTCTCCGTTTCCATGCACCACTGTAATAATAGGAAGCATGAACCAGGATCGGGCCGATTCTAGCAAACGAATTTCCCATAAAAAATCCAACGACTCCCATATTCAGATGGATACCGAAAAGCCAGCATAGCGCCAGCCGGAATACCACACCGTCCAGGACTCCTGCCAGAAAAGAGAGTTTGGAATTCCCCGTTCCTGTTGTGATAATGTCATAGCATCCCATCAAAGCCGAAAGTCCACAGCAAGATGCCGCCACCAGCATGATGGACGGCGCATATGCCATAACAGCAGGGTCCTCTGTGAAAATTCCGAATATCGTTTCTGGAAACAGAAGGAAAACCGTCGATAAAAATGCGGCTGCCAAAAGTGTGATCTTAAGAGCAGCATACAAAGTTTCCTTAACTCTTTCGTAAAATCCGGCGCCGATATTCTGTCCGGCGATGGAGCCTCCCGCACTTTTGATGCTCTGTGTCACAATGCTGGACATCGTAATAATCTTTTCCACAATCCCATAGGCGGCCGAAGCCGCTACACCAAGCCCATTGACAAAACGAAGAATGACAAGCTGCGTTCCCTGAATCAGGATTGTCTGAAGCGCCATCGGAACCCCGATTGCCATCATAATTTTCAATTTCTGAATATCAATACGAAAGCTTTTTACCTTGAAATCGAACAGAAACAGCTCTCTGTGCCTGTAAAGGTAGAGAATGGAAAAAGAAAAAGCGAATCCCTGGCCAATCACGGTGGCAAGTGCTGTCCCTGCCGCTCCCATCCTGAACACAACCACAAACACCAAGTCCAGGATTAAATTTGTCAAGGCTGCAATAGCAATAAAAAGCAGCGGTCTCTTGGAATCTCCCATGCCTCTTAAAACAGAGCTGACTGCATTATAGCCGAATACCAATGGCATTCCTGCACTGGTAATCCGAAAGTAAGAAAGCGCCGCGTTAAAAGACGCCTCCGGTGTATCCAACAGCCTGAGTACTGTTTCCGAAAAAAGAAAACTTAACAGCCCAGCCGCAAAAGACAAAACTGCCAAATAAGAAAACAGCGTTCCGATTGCTGCACTCACATCTTTTTTAACTGATCCGGCCCCAATCTGCTGTGCAATATAGATCTGACCGCCAGCCGCCAGCCCTACGCTTATATTGGTGCACATGCTTAAAAGCTTTCCTCCAAGTGTAACTGCCACAATTCCCGTACTTCCGACAAATCTTCCGATAATAATCATATCTACCATGTTATAAAGATCCGTCAAAAGGTTTGCAAGTAAAAAGGGGATCATAAAGGCAATCAAAAGATGGGAAATATTCCCTTTGGTAAAATCGGTTCCTATTGTTTCCACCCCTCACCTCCCAATCATGACCTGAGACCCGGTTGGATCATATCTCTTCCTTTCCCAATACAAAAAGATATGTATCCGCGCCTTAAGTCATTTTCTTTTTAGATATCTTTTATACTAAAATACCACATTGAAAGATTGCCATCAATAGGATAAATTGACAAAGAATCATTTTTTATTTATGCATTTTAACTAACAGTGTTCATTTTCAAAAACTGTATATTGTTAGGTTTTTATGTGGCTCTTATGATATTTCCTTATTGCAAAATCTTTCGGCAGACCTTACAATATAGAAAAGAAAAAGATATCTTTCCGTTTTTTTATCATAATATGAATACTGGAGGAAATTTGTATATGTGTGCAAAAGCACCGAAATATATTGAAGTATATTCCAAGATACGCCAGGCGATCCTGACAGGCGAATTCCCGGCAGGCTCTTTCCTTCCCACGGAGAATGAGCTGATGGAACTTTATGATGTAAGCAAAACAACGGTGCGCCATGCCGTAAAGCTTTTAAGGGAGCATGACCTCGTAGAGGTTCGGCAAGGCAGCGGAACAAAAGTCCTCCCGGTCGAACAGCAGACCGTCATCCACTCCAAATATCATAATCCCGGTTCTTCCACAAATGTTGTAATCCACTATACGACCCATGGAAAAGGCGAAGTCAACAATACAAAAGCCGTAATCGATCTGGTGCCGGCAGATGAAACGGCAGCAGCAGCTCTTGAAATTCCGGCCGGTTCCATGGTTTACCGCCTCCAGCGGCTTCAGCTTATAGATGGGACTGTCTTTGGATATATGGTAAATTACATACCACAGTCCCTGGCTCCCGACCTGAATACCCGGGGAGAGCTTCTCACAGACCTTTATGGCTTTCTGTTCCGCAATTACGGGATCCGGGTTACAGAGATCCGTGAAACCGTCGATGCCAGGGTAGCCGGCTTTATGGAAGCCCAGTATCTCCAGGTGGATATCAATACGCCGCTTGTTCTCCTGCGCCGGATTGCAGCCGGCGATACAGCTCCCGTGGAATACTGCGAGACAACGGTGCGTCCCGATATTTTTCATATGACTGTCACCGTCGATAAACCGGGCACTGCGGATTCGCAGCCATATTTGTAGCTTTTTGCCCCGGCCCGTACCGTCTGGCATGTTTTTCAAATTCATTTTGAGGAATACGCATAGACCAGCATACAGGCCGGGAAACCGTGTCATCAGATGTTTTTTCTTTCTCATCACAAATTTTCAAACTTCATCTTGACTTCTATTTTGTTCTGATCTATAATCGAATTAGATATAAATCAAATATCTTTTTTGGATATCATTTCAATGTCTATCTTCCTTTCCCAAACAACTGCCCTGCTGCCCACATTCCGGCCCCGGCAGGTGACACAGAACAACTCCGCAGTCATTTTATCAGCACATATTAAACAGGAAAGAAAGGTAGGATTTCATATGGCTATTTTAAAGGTACTCACAAAATACGGCACTGTTGTCGGTGTTCCGGGAAAGAATGCCAGAAATACTGTATTTCGCGGTGTCCCCTACGCACAGCCGCCGGTCGGTGCCCTTCGTTTCGCGCCGCCAAGGGAGCCAATTCCGTGGGATGGAGAACTTTTCTGCACGGAATATTCGGCTTCTTCCATACAAAGGGAACCCGTCTCACCCAGTATTCACACCGTCTCTGAAGACTCCCTATACCTAAACATCTGGACGCCGGCCGAATCCCCGGAAGAAAAGCTCCCCGTCATGTTCTGGATCCACGGCGGCGGCTTCATCGCCGGTTCCGGCACTTCGCCAAATTTTTCCGGCGAGGCCTTAAACGCCCACGGCGTCATCCTCGTAACCATCAACTACCGTCTCGGCGCTCTTGGTTATCTGGCGCTTCCGGAGCTTTTGGAACGGGACGGAACCACCGGGAACTACGGGCTTCTCGACCAGATTGCCGCCCTCAAGTGGGTGCATGAAAACATCGCCGCCTTTGGAGGCGACCCGGACAACATCACCGTCTTCGGCTTTTCAGCCGGCGGCATGTCCACCCGCATGCTCATGTGCTCCCCGCTCTCCCGCGGCATGATAAGCAAAATCATCGTGGAGTCCGGCGGCGGCATTACGGATTCCGACTATTACCGGCCGCTTTCCGAAAAAATGGATATCTGCGTCCGGGGCATGAAAAAGCTGGGCTGGACACTCTCCGACCTCATGGAAAAGGACGCCCGGGAAATCTTTTCCGCGCTCCATGATGCTACCGCAGATGAGCTGGAGCCATGGGAAAAATCTGTGTTCCAGCCTGATGTGGATGACTGGTCGCTCCTTGACACGCCCGGCGTCAGCCTCTGGAAAGGCGACTGTGCCGACGTTCCGGTCATGGCAGGCTCCGTTACCGGCGACAACGGATGGATTAAAATCGTCCGTCACGAAGTCACCGACGAATCCATGATTCCGGCCTTCGTCTACTCCCGCGGCGTCTCCTGGGCGGCGCGCCAGGCAGAAACCGGCCGGAGACCGCTCTATACCTACCATTTCGAGCGGACGCAGCCAAAAAAGTACTGGGCCAGCGAAGCAAATAAAACGCCTCACGGAAGCGAGATTCCCTATGTAATGGGTACCATAAACCCGGAGGAATTCGGAGAATACGACTTCGAGCTCTCCCGCATGATGACCGCTTACTGGGCCAATTTTGCCAAAACGGGAAATCCCAACGGCCCGGGGCTTAAGAACTGGCCGCTCTATACTCTGGACGAGCCGGTTTCCATGCATTTTACCGACACTGGGTACCAGGCTGAGCCTCTGGCGAAGACGGAATCTGAGAAACGGGCCATCCGTTTTGTCACCGATCATCCCGGTGTCATCCGCTCTCTGAAAGGACTTTAAATGTACAATAGGAGCCGTTGCAAAATAGATGAGTAATCATCTATGGAGCAGCGGCTCCTTTTTTATGCCCTGAAAACAGAAAACGGACCCTGAAGAGCCCGTAATCCATGGTATAATAAGATATGACCAGTAAATTAAAATACCATAAAAATTATACCGAATTCGGTGAGCCTTATCAACTGGTTTTGCCATTAAATTTGGAAGGTTTGGTTCCTGATGATGATTCTGTTCGACTGCTGAGCCACGAATTGGAGGATTTAGATTACAGCTTGCTGTATCAGGCTTACTCTGCCAAAGGCAGAAATCCGGCAGTGGACCCAAAGACCATGTTCAAGATCCTGACTTATGCCTATTCCCAGAACATCTATTCATCCAGAAAAATTGAAACCGCATGCAGACGCGACATCAACTTTATGTGGCTGCTTGCCGGACAAAAAGCACCGGATCACAGCACCATTGCCCGTTTCCGAACCGGTTTTCTGGCAGATGCCTGTGAAAATCTGTTCTACCAGATGGTCTGCCGCCTGGAAGCAAGCGGAGAATTATCAAAAGAAACCGTATTTATTGATGGGACAAAACTGGAAGCCTGTGCCAATAAATATACCTTCGTCTGGAAGAAATCGGTGGGGAAATGGGAAGCAAAGATGTACGAACGGATTCAGGAGGCAGTCTGTCTTCTGAACCAGGATTATATCTGCGGGTTCCATGTGGGAGAGGAAAGCCGTACCCAGGA